>CAZPWN010000059.1:0-13024 GCA_964590475.1 uncultured bacterium
CGCAGTACGGCGACTTCGTGAACGTGGCGCAGGTGATCATCGACCAGTTCCTGGCCAGCGCCGAGGAGAAGTGGTCCCGCCTGTCCGGCCTGGTCATGCAGCTGCCGCACGGCTTCGAGGGCGGCGGACCGGAGCACTCCAGCGCCCGCCTCGAGCGGTTCCTGCAGCTCTGCGCCGAGGACAACATGCAGGTGGTCTACCCGACCACCCCGGCGCAGATCTTCCACCTGCTCCGGCGGCAGGTGCTGAGGCCCTACCGCAAGCCCTTGATCATCATGTCGCCCAAGAGCCTCATCCGGCACCCGAAGGCCGTCAGCAGCCTGGAAGAGTTCGGCGGCCAGTTCCAGCGCGTGATCCCGGACGGCAGCGTGGAGCCGCAGAACGTGAAGCGCATCCTGCTCACCAGCGGCAAGGTCTACTACGACCTGCTGGCCGAGCGCGAGGAGCGCAGCGCGACCGACGTGGCCATAGTGCGGCTCGAGCAGCTCTACCCCCTCAAGCCGGAAGTCATCGAAGAGGCGCTGGCCCCGTACGGCAAGGACGTGCCCGTGGTGTGGGTCCAGGAAGAGCCCGAGAACAACGGCGCGTGGCACTTCCTGCTGGTGCGTTACGGCCAGGAGTTCCACGGTCACCCGTTCAGCGGCGTGGCCCGGCCCGAGTCGGCCAGCCCCGCCACGGGCTCCGGCGCCGCGCACAAGCTCGAGCAGGCCGAGCTCCTCCGCCGGGCGTTCGAAGAAGGCTAAGGAGCGGCGCAGCGTGTGCCGGCCCGGCGTCAGGCGGGTGCGGCTTCGCGTCAGGGCCGGTAAGGTATAGGAGTTGGGCCGGTGCCCGGAGTGCCGGCCTTCAGGAGCGACGCATCGCGGCCCCACGCCGCGTGGAAACAGAAGGAGCGAAGATGGCAACGGACGTCAAGGTGCCCGCTGCGGGCGAGTCCATCAGCGAGGTGTACATAGGCACCTGGCTCAAGAAACCCGGTGAGGCCGTGGCGGTCGACGAACCCATAGTGGAGGTGGAGACCGACAAGGCCACGCTGGACATCCCAGCGCCCGTAGCCGGGGTACTCGTCGAGCAGCTGAAGGCGCAAGGCGACGCCGCCGCCATCGGTGAGGTCATAGCACGCATAGACGAGTCGGCCACGGCCGACGCCGCTGCTCCGGCGGAGGCGGCGGAGAAGCCGGCGGAAAGCGCGCCCGCGGCCGCAGCCGGCAGCGACGCCCCCGACGCTCCCTCGCAGCCTGCCGCGGAGGCCGCCCCTGCGGACGCTCCTGCGGCCACTGCAGAGGCTCCCAGCCAGCCCGCCCCCGGCGTGCAGTCGGCCGGCCCCGAGGTCGCCAAGCCGCAGGGCGTCGAGGCCACCAGCGTCATGCCCGCCGCCGCCCGCATGCTGGAGGAGAGCGGCCTCACGGCCGAAGAGGTGCCCGCCACGGGCCCCGGCGGCCGCCTGCTCAAGGAGGACGTCCAGAACTACCTCGCCTACCGCGAGCGCGCAGCGGCGCAGGACGTGCCCCTCGTAGACGCGCCCACCCAGGTGGAGGAGCGCCAGGAGGAGGTCGTCCCCATGACGCTCCTGCGGCGCCGCATCGCGGAGCGCCTGGTGGACGCGCAGCAGACGGCGGCGCTCCTCACCACCTTCAACGAGGCCGACATGACGGCCGTCATGGAGCTGCGCAAGGAGTACCGCGACGAGTTCGAGAAGAAGTACGGCGTGCGCCTGGGCTTCATGTCGTTCTTCGTCAAGGCCGCCATCGACGCGCTCAAGATGATCCCGCAGCTCAACGCCGAGATCCGCGGCACCGACATCGTGTACAAGAACTACTACGACATCGGCGTGGCCGTCTCCACCCCGCGGGGCCTGGTGGTGCCCGTGCTGAAGGGCGCCGACAGGCTCTCCTTCGCCGAGACGGAGAAGGCCATCGCCGACTTCGGCCAGCGCGCCAGCAACAACCGCCTCAAGCCCGACGAGCTGCAGGGCGGCACCTTCACCATCAGCAACGGCGGTGTGTTCGGTTCGCTGCTCTCGACGCCCATCGTCAACCCGCCCCAGAGCGGCGTCCTCGGCATGCACAGCATCCAGCAGCGCCCCGTGGCCATAGATGGTGAGGTCGTCATACGGCCCATGATGTACCTGGCCATGACTTACGACCACCGCATGGTTGACGGCCGCGAGGCGGTGACCTTCCTCAAGCGCATCAAGGAAGCCATCGAGAACCCCACCCGCATTCTCCTGGAAGTGTGAGGACCTCCCATGAGTGAGGCGAACGGCAACGCAGGCAACGCCCCGGTGCAACACGACATGGTCATCATCGGCGCGGGGCCGGCCGGGTACGTGGCCGCCATCCGCGGCGCGCAGCTCGGCTTCGACGTCGCGCTGATAGAAAGCGAGGCCGCGCTGGGCGGCACCTGCGTGCGCGTGGGCTGCATCCCCAGCAAGGCGCTGCTCGAGTCCAGCTACCTCTTCGAACAGAGCAAGGGCCAACTGGAGCAGCACGGCGTGAAGGTGGAGGGCGTGCAGCTCGACCTGGCGGCCATGCAGGCCAGGCGCCAGACGGTGGTCAAGCAGAACACCGACGGCGTGGCGTTCCTCATCAAGAAGAACAAGGTCACCCGCTACCAGGGCACCGGCAAGCTCACCGCTCCGCGCGAAGTGAGCGTCACGGGTGCCGACGGCGAGGTCACCAACCTGGTGGCCGAGCACGTGATCCTGGCCACCGGTTCCAAGGTGGCCAGCCTGCCCGGCGTGGAGCTCGACGGGGTCACGGTGGTGTCCAGCACGGAGGCGCTCGAGTGGGGCAGCGTGCCGGAGAACTTCGTGGTCATTGGCGCCGGCGTGATCGGGTTGGAGCTCGGCTCCGTCTGGGCGCGCCTTGGTTCCAAGGTCACCGTTCTGGAGTACCTGGATCGCATCCTCCCCGGCATGGACCTGGAGACTGCCAAGGAGGCGCAGAAGTTACTGCAGCGTCAGGGCCTCGAGTTCAAGCTGGGCGCCAGGGTGACGGGCGTGACCGTGAAGGGCAAGGGCGCCAAGGCCAAGGCGGTCGTGGAGGTCGAAGGTGCCGAGCCGCTGGAGGCGGACAAGGTGCTCGTGGCGGTGGGCCGGCAGGCCAACAGCCACGCTCTGGGCCTCGAGGAAGTGGGCGTGGAGCTCGACGAGCGCGGCCGGGTCGTCACCGACGAGCGGTTCGCCACCAACGTGGCCGGCGTCTACGCCATAGGCGACCTCATCGCGGGCCCCATGCTGGCCCACAAGGCGTCCGAGGACGGCGTGGCCCTGGTGGAGATGCTGGCCGGGCACGCCGCCAGCGTGGACTACGTCAACGTTCCCGCCGTGGTCTACACCGAGCCCGAGGTGGCCGGGGTAGGCAAGACGGAGGAGCAGCTGAAGGACGAGGGCGTGCCCTACCGCAAGGGCAGCTTCCCGTTCATGGCCAACGGCCGCGCGCGGGCGCTGGGCACCACCGACGGCAAGGTCAAGGTGCTGGCGCACAAGGACACCGATAGGCTACTGGGCGTGCACATCGTGGGCCCCCGGGCCGGCGACCTCATCAGTGAGGCCGTCACCGCCATCACCTACGGCGCTTCCAGCGAGGACTTCGCCGCGGTGGTGCGCGCGCACCCGGGCCTCTCGGAGGTCGTGAAGGAAGCGGCGCTGGCCGTGGACGGACGCGCGCTACACATCTAGGAACGGGCCGAAGCGGTGCTACGCTAGGCGCATGACAGAGGCGCAAGCAGCCCACTCCGCGCCGGCTCCTCACGTGCTCACCGCGGCTAGCCTGTACGACCTGCCGTTCCGTGACCCGGCGCTAGAACCGATAAGAGACAAGGTCCTGGAGGGCAAGAGACTCACCCTCCAGGACGGCCTCGTGCTCTTCAACACCCCCGACCTGCCGGGCCTCATGCGCCTGGCGGACGTGGTGAGGCGCCAGAAGGTGGGCGACAAGGCGTACTTCGTCCACTCGCTCCGGCTCTCCCAGACCAACATCTGCTACGTGGGCTGCACCTTCTGCGGCTTCCAGCGCCGCTTCGGCGAGGAAGGCGTGTGGGACTACGACCTGCCGCAGGTGTGGGAGTACGTGGACCAGTTCTGGCACCCCGACCTCACCGAGATCCACATCAGCTCGGGCCACCACCCCAAGCGCCAGTGGGACTACTACCTCGACCTGGTGCGCGGCCTCACCGATCGTTACCCCGGCGCGCAGGTGAAGGCCTGGACCGCGGCCGAGATCCACCACTTCACCAAGATCACCCGCCCGCGCCTCACCTACCGCGAGGTGCTCGAGCAGCTGAAGGAAGCGGGCCTGGTGGCGCTGCCCGGCGGCGGCGCCGAGATCTTCGCCGAGCGCGTGAGGCGCCAGATAGCCCGCGCCAAGGTGACGTCCGACGGCTGGCTCGAGGTGCACCGCACCGCCCACGAGCTGGGCTTGCCCACGAACGCCACCATGCTCTACGGCCACATCGAGACCCTCGAGGAGCGCCTCGACCACATGCTGCGCCTCAGGCAGCAGCAGGACGAGACGGGCGGCTTCCTGTCGTTCATACCGCTGGCGTTCCAGCCCGACAACAACCAGCTGGCCGCCGAGCTGGGCACGCGCCACACCACGGGCGTCGACGACCTGCGCAACCTGGCCGTTTCGCGGCTGATGCTCGACAACTTCCCGCACATCAAGGGCTACTGGATCATGATCACGCCCGAGCTCACGCAGGTGTCGCTCTCGGCCGGTATATCCGACATCGACGGCACCATCAAGGACGAGAAGATAGCCCACGCCAGCGGCGCCGTCACGGAGGCGGGCATGACGGAGGAGGAGCTCGTGCGGCTGGTGAAGGACGCCGGCCGCGTGCCGGTACGGCGCGACGCGCTCTACAACGAGCTGAAGGTCTACGCCTGATGCGCGGCGGCGTGGCCTCAGCTCCGGCACGGGGTGAGCGCGCCGCCAACCGCCCCGAACGGGTAGGAGTTGTCTCCTACACCAACGTGGCGCCCCTCAACTGGAGCCTCGAGCCGTGGCCCTCCCACGGCGGGGAGGCGCAGTTCTCGTACGGCGTGCCCGCCGAGCTCAACGCCGCCCTGGCGGCCGACGAGATCGACCTGACCCTCATCTCGTCCATCGAGCTCATCCGCAACCGCCATAGGTACCGGGCGCTGCCGGACTTCTCCATCGCCACGCTGGGGCCCGTGTACAGCGTCATGCTGTTCCACCGGCCGGAGTGGCGGGAGCTGACGGGGCAGAGGATAGCGGTCACCGACCAGTCGGCCACCAGCGTGGAGCTGCTGCGGGTGCTGCTCGAGGCCGACGGGGTGGAGGCCGAACTGGTGCCCACACCGGGCGGCCTGGAAGAGCTGCTGGGCACCGCCGACGCCGCGCTGCTGATCGGCGACGCGGCCTTCAAGGAAGCGGTGCGCCACGTGGCCCCGCGGCCGAGCGGACCGCGTGGGCGCGGCATCAGCGGGGTGAGCCGCATAGACGAAGGGCTGCGCGTCACGGACCTGGGCGAGGCCTGGTACCGGCTCACGCGGCTGCCGTTCACCTTCGCGGTGTGGGCCTCGTCCGCAGGCGTGCGCCCCTCGGCCGAGCTGGTCCGCGCCTTCAGGGAGGCGCGTTACGCAGGGCTGGGCTGCCTGGCGGAGGTGGCGCACAAGGAGGCCGCCAAGCTCGACCTGCCGCACGAGCTGGTGCAGCGCTACCTCGAGAACTTCCGTTACTACCTGGCGCCGCCCGACTTAGACGGCCTGCTGGAGTTCGCGCGGCGCAGCGACCCGACCTTCGAAGAGGGGCAGTTACGCTTCTGGGACGTCTGAAGCCGCGGGGCGCCTGGCTGCCCCTCTGCGTCATGTTGGTAGCGCTCTGCCTTGGTTCCGCCTCCGCGCAGTCCGCGGCCGCTGGGCCGCAACCCGTGGCGCACACGCTGGTACACGGCGGTCTGACGCGCGAGTACCTGCTGCACGTGCCCCCCGGCGTCACGCAGCCGGCACCCCTGGTGGTGGCGCTGCACGGCCGCGGCGGCGACGGGGCGCAGATGGCTGCCATGACCGGCTTCACCGCGCTGGCGGAACGCCTCGGCTTCGTGGTCCTCTTCCCGAGCGGCATGGACCAGCAGTGGAACTACGTGCAGGGCGTGCCCGGCTACCAACTCGAGGTCGACGACGTGGGCTTCATAGTGGGCCTGGCGCAGGAGCTGGCGGCAGCCGGCACGGTCGACCCGAACCGCATGTACGTGACGGGCTTCTCGAACGGCGGCTTCATGGCGCAGCTGCTGGCCTGCCAGGTGCCGGACGTGTTCGCCGCCTTCGCGAGCGTGGGCGCGGCGGGCTATGGGGGTCAGCCTGGCGCCTGCGGACCGCCCCGGCCCACCTCGGTGCTCTTCGTACACGGCACGCACGACGCGGCCATCCCGTGGGAGGGGCTCAGGCAGGAGACCCCGCAGGGCATGGTGACGTTGCTGGCCAGCGTGTCCGAGACCATGGCGTTCTGGGCGCAGCGGCTGGGCTGCTCGCTGGAATCCACCAGCTCGCTGCTACCCAACTTGGAGAGGAGCCCGGCTACGCGCACCCAGCTCGTCGAGTTCCAGGGCTGCCCCGCCGGCACGGAGCTGCGCCTGGTGGCGGTGCAGGGCGGCGGGCACAACTGGCCCGGCCACCCGGGCGTCTTGCCGCCGCAGGTGGCCGGGAACGTGAGCACCGACTTCGACGCTTCGGAGCTCATCTACCGCTTCTTCGAGCGGCACGCGCTGCAGTGAGCCGGGCTGGCCGCCCGCTCAGAGCACGTAGCGGCTGAGGTCCTCGTTCTCCACGATGTCTTCGAGCTTGGCGGTGACCAGCTTGCCGTCGATCACCACGCGCCCGAGATCGGTGCCGAAGGCTATGTCCTCCAGCACGGTCTCGAGCACGGTGTGCAGGCGCCGCGCCCCGATGTCCTCCACCTCGGTGTTGACGCGCTCGGCGTACTCCGCCAGCGCGATGATGCCGCTCTCGTCGAACTCCAGCCGCGTGCCGTCTACGGCCAGCAGATCCACGTACTGCTTGGTGAGGGCGTACTTGGGCTGCGTGAGGATGCGCTGGAAGTCGCTGGCGCTCAGCTCCTCCAGCTCCACCCGGATGGGGAAGCGCCCCTGCAGCTCCGGGATGAGGTCCGACGGCTTGGACTGCGAGAAGGCGCCTGCGGCGATGAAGAGCACGTGGTCCGTCCGCACCGGCCCGAAGCGCGTGTTGACCTGAGTGCCCTCTACGATGGGCAGGAGGTCGCGCTGCACGCCCTCACCCGACACGTCTCCGCCACCCATGCGGTCGTTGCCGGCCACCTTGTCGATCTCGTCGAGGAACACGATGCCCAGAGTCTCGGCGCGGTCCACCGCCTCGTGGTTGACCTCGTCGTGATCTATCAGGCCGTCGGCCTCCTCGTTCTCCAGGAGCCGGCGCGCGTCGCGCACGCTGACCTTGCGGCGCGACTTCTTCTCCGGCATGAAGCGCTTGAACATCTCCTGCAGGTTGAGGCCCGCTTCCTCCATGCCGGGCATGGGTATGTTGCCGGGCGCGTCGTCCTTGACCTCTATCTCCACCATGCGGTCCTCGAGGTCGCCGTTCTTGAGGAGGGTGCGCATGCGCTCGCGGCTCTCCTCGGCGCCGCCGGGCAGCAGCACGTCGAGCAGCCGCTCCTCCGCCAGCTTGCGGGCGCGCCCCATCACCTCCTCGCGCTTCTCGGACTCCACCATGGCGGCGGCGGCGTGCACCAGGTCGCGCACGATGGAGTCAACGTCCCGGCCCACGTAACCCACCTCGGTGAACTTGGTGGCCTCCACCTTGAGGAACGGCGCTCCGGCGAGCTTGGCCAGCCGGCGGGCGATCTCCGTCTTACCCACGCCCGTGGGCCCGATCATGAGGATGTTCTTGGGGGTGACCTCGCGCTGGATCTCGGGCGGCAGGCGGCGCCGACGGTAATGGTTGCGCAGCGCCACGGCCACCATGCGCTTGGCCTTGCTCTGGCCGATGATGTGCCGGTCGAGTTCCTCCACGATCTCTATGGGGGTCATCTCCGCGTTGCGGACCACTATCTCCGTGCTCACTCTTCTTCCTCCGCCGGCGGATCGCCGGGCTCGCCGGGCTCGACCTCGGTGGTGGCGGCATCCTCGCTCCGCTCACCGCCGACGGTGAGCACCGTGGGGTTGCCGCTGGTGTAGATGTCGATCTCGGCCGCTATCAGGAGCGCGCGGCGCGCGATCTCCTCGGCGCCCATGTCCGAGTGCCGCAGGAGCGCCAGGGCGGCGGCCTGCGCGTACGCGCCGCCGGAGCCCACGGCGGCCACGGGCTCGTCGGGTGCTATGACGTCGCCCATGCCCGAGAGCGTGAGTATCTGCTCCTCGTCCGCGATCAGCAGGAGGGCCTCGAGGTTGCGTAAGGCGCGGTCGGTGCGCCACTCCTTGACGGTCTCCACCGCCGCGCGCACGAGGTTGCCGCGGTACTGCTCGAGGTAACCCTCGTACTTCTCTATCAGCGTGAAGGCGTCACTCACCGTGCCGGCGAAGCCCGCCAGCACGGCGCCGTCCGACAGCGCGCGCACCTTGACCGCGCCCCGCTTGACGATGGTGTCGCCCATGGTGACCTGACCGTCGCCTGCTATGGCCGTGATGCCGTCTTTGTTGACGGCCACGATGGTAGTTCCGTGCATCCGGTTCACCAGCAGAGCCTAGCACCGACCTCGGTGAGGGGCAGTAGAACGTGATGCGCCCCACCTCTCAGCCCGAGCGGTGAGGCTTAGCGTTACGATGCCTTGATGTTCCTGGGCCACGCGTTCTCAACAGGTTGGGTAGAAGTTATCGCCGGGCCGATGTTCTCCGGCAAGAGTGAAGAGCTGATCCGCCGCGTCACACGCGCGGTTATCGCCAAGCAGACCGTGCAGGTATTCAAGCACGCCATCGACGACCGCTACACCGCCGTGGCCATCGCCTCCCACGCCGGGCGCCAGCTGGAAGCCGAGCTGGTCACCAGCCCGACCGACCTGCTGAGCAGGCTGGACCCTGAGGTCCAGGTGGTGGCGATCGACGAGGCGCAGTTCCTGGACTCCGGCATCGTGGGCGTCACGCAGGACCTGGCCAACGCCGGCAAGCGCGTCATCATCGCCGGCCTCGACCTGGATTTCCGGGGCGAGCCGTTCGGCCCGATGCCAGACCTCATAGCGCGCTCCGAGGTGGTGGAGAAGCTCACCGCCATCTGCCGCTGCGGTCTGGCGGCCACGCGCACGCAGCGCCTCATCCACGGCAGGCCCGCGCATTACGGGGATCCCACGGTCCTGGTCGGGGCGGCCGAGAGCTACGAGCCGCGCTGCCGCTCCTGCCACGTGGTGGTGAAGGGCGCCCGGGAGACGCCCCTCTTCGGCGTCCGCGAGGCCGCGCACTGAAGCGGCGCCCACTCCCGTACGGAGCTTGAAGTACCCGTAAGACCTGACCTCGCAACCCTAGAATCAGCTCCCTACGCGCCCGGGCGCCGTTCCGGCTCGTGCGGGAGAGGGAGTTTTGACACTCCGTTGACGCCCCCTCCTTTACTGTTCGGCTGAGACAGTCGAGCGTATCCGAGTGACGCGGTAAGCCGCAGGCAGCCGCGTCCACCAGAGGGCCGAGCCGTTATGTCGGCCAGCCCCTGCTCGGAGCCTCGGCTGTGGAAGCAGGGGCACGGGAAGGTGTGGCGATGAAGAAGAAGTTCGTGATCGGCTGCCTGGTCGCAGTGGCTGCGGTGCTAGCCGTGGGCGGGGGAGCCGCCTACTACTACGTGGTCAGGCCGCTGACCAACACCGTCAAAGCCGGGGCCGAGCTCACCCGGCTCGTGGAGCTCGAGAAGCGCGTCAAGAACCAGCGGCCGTTCACACCGCCGGCTGACGGGATCCTCGAAGCCGCGCACGTGGACCGCTACCTGCAGGTCACCAGCAGCGTGCTGAACGGCCTACAGAACCGAGCCACCCAACTCGAGGCCAAGTACGAGAGCCTCAGGGAGGGCAACCCGGGCGTGAGGCAGGTCCTCAACGCCTACTCCGACATCATCTCGCTGGTGGTGGAGGCGAAGGAGATGCAGGTGGCCGCGCTGGACGCCGCGGGCTTCTCGGTCGGGGAGTACGACTGGGTGCGCCGCTCGGTGCTGGAGGCCGCCGGCCACGGGGTAATGCAGGTGAACCTCACGGCCCTGGCGCAGGGCGAGGTGCAGGAAGCCGCCCGCTCTAGCCAGCCCGTACCGGAAACCAACGTGGAACTGGTGACGCCGCACCTGGAGCGGATCGGCGATTACGTGGGACTGGCCATGTTCGGCCTCTAAGGAAGGATGAGACCTGATGCCTAAGATCTATCTCGGAGAAGCGATCTCCCTGGTCATGAAGACCCTGCCCATCGTCTGGGTGAGGCTGGGAAGCTACCTGCTGCTGGGCCTTGGCCTCGGCGTGTACGCCGCCATCTTCGGCGGCATCGGCTGGCTGCTGTCGCAGCTGTGGGCGCCGCTCGGGGTCGTCCTGTTCATCGCGGCGTTCGGCGGTGCCTTCTGGATCGTGAACCTGGCCGGCCGGTACTGGTTCCACCTCCTGCGCGCCGCTCACACCGCCGTGATGACCGAGTTCATCACCACCGGTAAGGGCCCCTCCACCGGACAGCTGGCGCACGGTCGGCAGCAGGTGATGAGCCGCTTCACCGATACTTCCATCCTCTTCGGCGTGAGCCTGCTGGTGGACGGCGTGGTGAAGTTCGTGGTGCGGACCTTCACGCGCATCGCCTCCATCCTGCCCATCCCCGGCATGGACTCGCTCGGCAAATTCCTGCAGCGCGTGGCCACCATGAGCACCACCTACGTCGACGAGGCCATCCTCTCGCGGGCGTACGCCCACCGCGAGCAGAACGTGTGGGCCGTGGCCAAGGAGGGCGTGGTGCTCTACGCGCAGGCGTGGAAGCCCATCCTGGCCAACGCCGTGGTGCTGGCCCTTCTCAGCTACGCTGAGTTCGTCATCTTCCTGCTGATCCTGGGCCTCCCGGCGCTGGCCATCGGCGCGGCCGTCCCCAGCCTGGGGCCCGCCCTCGGCATCGGCGCGCTGATCGGTGCCTGGATGCTCAAGCTGGCCCTGTCGGACGCCATCTCGCTAGCCGCCACGCTGCTCGCATACCACCGGGCCACCGAGTCCATGGAGCCCAACGCCGAGTGGGTAGCCAAGCTCGAAGGCGCCAGCGACAAGTTCCGCGAACTGGGTCGCAAGGCGGCCGCGGGCTTCGGCAAGGAGCGCGGTCAGGCCGAGCCCGCTCAGGGAACCGCAGTCGGTGGCGTCACCACTCAGGCCGCAGCCGGCTCCGAACTAGAGGTGGAGCCCGCTCAGGGCGGCAGCGTTGCAGGGTTGCCGCCGGTGGATCCGGCGGTCTGAGGCGCACTGCCTCACGGCCTTCGCGTCTAGGGGGCCGAGTGCGCACCCGCCTGGGTAGGTTGTACTATCTACCAGGAGACAAGAATCTAGCGGCCCCGCCGCCCCGGTGATCCACCCGAAAGAAGGAGTCCCATGAGAAGGTCCGTTCTTCCCACCGCCCTGCTCGCCCTTGCCGCCTTCTTGCTGGCAGCCTGCGCGCCGAGCGCCGAAACCATCACCGCGCCGGACAGGTGCCTGACCGAGCCCGCCCCCACGGTAGCGGTGGTCGACTTCCAGAACACCACCTCGCAGGGTGGCGGCGTGAGCGTGGTGGGTGTCGAGGATGCCGCCACGGCGCGCCTCATCACCTTGATGAAGGAGTCAGGCTGCTACGTGATCGTGGAGCGCAGCGAGCTGCTCACCATCATGCAGCAGCAGGGCCTCGAGTCGCTCGACCCCGTGTCGCTGGCCAAGGCCGCCGGCGCCGGCTACGTGATAACCGGCACCGTCACGCGCGCCACCGTGGCCCGCCCGGGCGGCAGCCTGTTCGGCGTGACCGTGGGTCAAACCAGGGCGCAGGTGGAGGTCGACGTGCGCGCCACCGACATCATCACCGGCGAGGTAGTGGTGTCGCACAAGGGCACCGGTGAAGCTTCCAGCCCCAACGTCGCCGCCAACCGCGTGCCGCTGGCCGGCAGCGTGCGTTACGACGACCCCGCCGTGGGCCCGCTCTTCGCCGAGGCCGCCAACTCCGCCATCAACCAGGTGGTGAACGCGCTGCGCAACAGCTTCTGAGCTGCAGCTAACGCGTTCGTGGCGCGCCAGCGCCATTGAATAAGCCTAGTGAACGAGGCCGTCACCCTTAAGGTGGCGGCCTCGTTCTTGGATCGGCGGCTCCGCGCGGACCCACGTTCGCCCAACTAGAACTAGGTCGTGCTCTACGGCCTGAGCCGCTGCTCGTCGCGCGGGAAGGCGCGGGCGAAGCGCACGTTGTGCACTCCGAGCAGCAGCGCCGTCAGGCGCTCGGCACCTATGGCGAAACCGCCGTGGGGCGGCATGCCGTGGCGGAACACCTGCAGGTAGTCCTCGAAGTCGCGTGGGTCCATGCCGCGCTTGGCGAGCTCTTCCCGCAGCACCGCCTCCTCGTGCACGCGCTGGCCGCCGGAGGTTATCTCCACCCCCCGGAACAGCAGGTCGAAGCCGCGCGTCAGGCCGCCCGGCTCCGGGTAGGTGTAGAACGGCCGGGCGGCCTGCGGGTAGTTGGTCACGAAGACGAAGTCCGAGCCGTGCTCCTCCTTGGCCCAGCGGCCTACCAGGCGCTCGGCCTCGGGGTCCAGATCCTTGCCCCCGGTGGCGTGCCCGTACCGCTGTGCCACCAGTTCGCGGGCCTCGAGGAGCCCGATCCGCGGGAACGCCTCACCGAGCTCCGGCATCTCGGCGTCCAGCTCGTTCAGTTCGCGGGCGCAGTTGCGCTCCACCGCAGCCAGCATGCTGCGCAGCAGGCCCTCCTCCAGGTCCATCACCTCGGCGTCGTCCGCGATGAAACCGAACTCCACGTCGAGCGAGAGGTACTCGGCCAGGTGCCTATGCGTGTGGCTCTTCTCCGCGCGGTACACGGGCGCGGTCTCGTAAACGCGCTCGAAGACGCCCACCATGATCTGCTTGTA
>CAZPWN010000060.1:0-12861 GCA_964590475.1 uncultured bacterium
CGAGGCCATGCTGCGCTCGGCGCTCGACTCCGCCGAACTGGCCGAGGAACGAGGGCTGGGGCACGACAGGATCCTCATCAGCGCCAAGGTGTCGGCGGTCCGCGACCTGTGGGACGTCTACCGCAGGCTGGCCACGCGCTGCGACTACCCGTTGCACCTGGGGCTCACCGAGGCCGGCATGGGCATCAAGGGCACGGTCGCCAGCACGGCTGCACTGGCCCCGCTGCTGGCCGAGGGTATCGGCGACACCATCCGAGTGTCGCTCACGCCCGACCCGGGGGCGCCGCGCGAGCGCGAGGTCGAGATCGCCCGCGAGGTCCTGCAGTCCCTCGACCTGCGCCGGTTCGCCCCCAGCGTCACCGCCTGCCCCGGCTGCGGCCGCACCACCAGCACGCTCTTCCAGGAGATGGCGCGCGACATCCAGGCGTACCTCAAGGAGCGGATGCCGAGCTGGAAAGAGCGGTACCCGGGCGTGGAGGGCCTGCGCGTGGCGGTGATGGGCTGCATAGTGAACGGCCCGGGCGAGTCGAAGCACGCCGACATCGGCATCAGCCTGCCGGGCACCGGCGAATCGCCCCGCGCCCCCGTCTACCAGGACGGCAATCTCGTGGGCACCCTGCAGGGGGCCGACATCGTGCCCGAGTTCAACCGGATGCTCGACGAGTACGTCGAGAAGCGCTACGGCTCCGCAGCGGCTATCCTGCCCACATGAAGATCTACACGCGCACGGGCGACGAAGGAACCACCGCGCTGTTCGGCGGCAGGCGGGTGCTGAAGGACGACCTGCGGGTCAGCGCCTACGGCACGGTGGACGAGGCCAATGCGGCGCTCGGGCTGGCACGCGCCGAGCTGGCGCGCGAGGCGGCCGAGTCGTGGGAGGCGCTGGACGAGGACCTGGCGCGCCTGCAGAGCCTGCTGTTCGACCTGGGCGCGGACCTGGCCACGCCCGACGAGGCGCGCCAGCGGAGCTTCATCCGCCCCGTGGACGCGCTCGACGTGGAAGTGGTGGAGGG
Source organism: uncultured bacterium (assembly GCA_964590475.1). Taxonomy (GTDB): domain Bacteria; phylum Deinococcota; class Deinococci; order Deinococcales; family Trueperaceae; genus JAAYYF01. The sequence continues at coordinate 1,014 of CAZPWN010000060.1, forward strand.
CATGATCGACGCCTACTCCGCCGAGCTGCCCGAGCTCCGTCAGTTCATCCTGCCCGGCGGGTCGCCCGCTTCGGCCGCGCTGCAGATGGCGCGGGCCGTGATCCGCAGGGGAGAGCGCGAAGCGGTGGCGCTGGCGCGGGCCGAGAAGGTGGGCGAGCACGTGATACCGCTCATCAACCGGCTCTCGGACCTCTTCTTCACCCTGGCGCGCCTCGTGAACGTGCGGGCTGGCACCGCCGAAGTGCCGTGGGTAGCGCGGCGGCCGCCGCGTGGGGAGAAGACAACCGAGCAGGAGTAAGCCGGGCGCGCTTGCGCCTCGGCCCGTGATGTCGTACCTAACGCCCGCGCAGCTCCCGCACGCTGTCCAACCCTTGGCGTTCCAGCTCCGTGAGCAGCGCCCCCAGGATCTCGCGCACCAGGGCCGGGCCCCGGTAGATGAAGCCGGTGTAGACCTGCAGCAGGTCCGCCCCCGCCCGCATGCGCATCACCGCATCGGCGCCGTTCATGATGCCGCCGGCGGCCACCAGCGGCAGCTCCGTCGACTCGCGCACCAGTTCAAGTGCTCGCAGGGCCCTCGCGGCCAAGGGCCGGCCCGAGAGGCCGCCCGCCTCGGACGCGTGCGGCGAGGTGAGCCCCTCCCGCTCCAGGGTGGTGTTGGTGAGGATTATCCCGGCCGCGCCGTGCTCCTCGGCTACCGCCACCGCCTCCCGCAGCTGCACGTCGTCCATGTCGGGGGCGAGCTTGAGCAGGAGCGCCTTGCCGGGCTCCAGGCTGGCGGAGCGCACCTCGGTGGCGGCCTGCAGCACGCGCCCCAGCCCCTCGCTATCCTGCAGGCTCCGCAGCCCCGGCGTGTTGGGGGAGGAGACGTTCATCACCACGTAGTCCGCTACCGACCAGACGCTGGCCAGCGAGTGGCGGTAGTCGTCCGCGGCCCGCGCCAGTTCCACCACGCGCGACTTGCCCACGTTGACGCCGATGACGGGCAGGGGAGGCCCGTCCGCGCCGGCCTCGGCCTGCCGGAGTCGCGCCAGCCGGCCCGCCATCACGTCCGCGCCGTCGTTGTTGAAGCCCATGCGGTTGATGAGCGCCTCGTCGGCTTCCAGGCGGAAGAGGCGCGGCCTGGGGTTGCCCGGCTGCGGCAGGGCGGTGACGCTGCCCACCTCCACGCTCCCGAAGCCCATGGCCCCGAGCGCGCTCACGGCCACGCCCCGTTTGTCCAGCCCGGCGGCGACGCCCAGGGGGTTGGCGAAGCGGAGCCCCAAGGCGTCCACCGCCAGGCGCGTGTCCGGCAGCGCGTAGCTCTCCCTCAGCGCGCGCCTGGCGAGCAGGCTACGGCCGGCCGCAGCCAGGCCGCCCATTACGACCTCGTGCGCCCTTTCGGCGTCCAGCCGGAACAGCGCCCGCTTCGCTAGTGGGTACACGGTTCAGTTCACCTTCCAGTCCGGGGCGTCAGGCGACCGGTCAGTCCAGCGAGGTGCGCGCTGGACGCAGCTCGACCTTGCTGGGCAGCGCCCGCGCCGGCATCCGGAAGAGGTAGAGGACCGTGGCGGCGATGTCGGTCGGGTCGAGCTTCCAGGCGTCCTCCGGTGTGACGTCGCGGTCGGCGAACGTGGTGGCCACCGAGCCCGGCATGATGGTGCTAACCCTCACGCCCTTGTCGCGCAGGTCGAGCATGACGGCCTGCGTGAAGCCGAGCAGGCCGAACTTGCTGGCGTTGTAGGCCGCCCCGCCCGGGAAGAAGTTGGCGCCCGCCAGGCTGCCCACGGTGATGATCATGCCGCCCGAATCGATCAGGGCGGGAACGGCCGCCTTGACGCTGTAGAAGGCGCCCGTGAGGTTGGTATCGATGACGCCGTGCCAGAACTCCGGCTCCAGATCGAGGATCGAGGCGCGGCCGCCCACGCCCGCGTTGGCGACCAGGAGGTCCAGCGAGCCGAACTCGCCCACGGCGGTCTTGACCGCGCCTTCCAGCGAAGCAAGGTCGCGCACGTCGCAAGCGGCGCCCAGCGCTTTACCGGGCCCGGCCTGGGTGAGCTCCCGCGCCACGGCGTTGGCGTCCTCGCCGCTGCGCGCCGTGAGCAACACGTTCATCCCTGCTTCCACCAGGGCGGCGGCGGTGGCCCTGCCGATGCCCCTGCTGCCACCCGTGATCAGTGCTGTTCTGCCAGTCAGTTCCATGCCCTCACGCTAGCACTGAAACCCGCTCCCAACGGGAGCCGGGGCGGCCCCGTGGTAGGCTCGGGCCCGTGGACGAGCCGGCGCAGTTCCTCGTCGAACAGGACCGCTTCAGCGGCACCCTGGGAGAGCTGACGCACGCGCTGCGCACGCGAACCCTCCAACCCGCACAGATAGACCTCTTCCAGCTGGTGCGTTCGTACCTCGAGTACTTCGAGTCCTACGCCGCCGCCGACCTCGACCTGGCCACCGAAGCGCTGCCCAAGCTGGCGCAGGTGATCGAGCTCAAGGTGAGGCTCCTCCTACCCAAGCCGCCCAAGGAGGCGGAGGAGGACGAGGAGGTGCTGGTGGAGGAGACGCTGGCCGCCGTGGCGCTGCTCGAGGAGCTGGAGGAGGCCATCCACTTCCTCAAGCGGAGGCGCGAGGAGCGCCGCCTGCTGCTGCCGGCCCGCACCCCGCGGCCGTCCTACCCGCGCGCCGAGCGGCCGGTGAAGTCCACCCCGAGCGACCTGGCGCGCTTGGCGGGCCGCTACCGCATCGGCGGCTACTTCGAGCTGGCCATCGAGCGCCTCAGCCTCGCCAGCGTCTCCCGGGCGCTGCTGGGCGCGCTGCGGCGCCTGCGGAGCGGCACGCTCGGAGCTCTTCTGGGTTCGCGGGAGTGGTCCGTGCGCACGGTGGGTCTCGCCGCTCTCATGGAACTGATGCGCGAGGGGCGGGTGAGCGCCCAGCAGGACGAGCCGTACGGCTCGATCGAGGTGCGGCTGCTGCGGGCGGACGAGTCCGGCGGCGAGGGCTGGGACGCGGACACGGAGACACGCGAAGAGCGCGAAAGGCGTCTCGAGGCTCCGGCTGCCTGAACTCGCAGCAGGGGTTACGAAGCCGCCGGCGCATACTTGGTGCGCCGGCGTTGGTCTCTTCCGGTAGGAGCTATCTGCAGCCCCGATGTCGCCGTACGGTGACCGCCGGCCGAAGCCGGGGTCAGCCCGTGGCGGCCGCCTTCTTGTCCCGCTTGCGCATGCTGGGGTCCAGGATGCGCTTGCGCAGCCTGAGCGACTTGGGCGTGACCTCCAGCAGCTCGTCGTCGTCCAGGTACTCGAGGGCCTCCTCCAGGGTGAGGCGCTTGGGCGGCGTCAGGATGAGGTTCTCGTCCGAGCCGGAGGCCCGCACGTTGGTGAGCTTCTTGTTCTTGCAGACGTTGACGTCCAGGTCGCCCATGCGCGCGTTGGCGCCCAGGATCATCCCCACGTACACCTCGGTGCCCGGCGTGATGAAGAAGATGCCGCGGTCCTCGAGCTTGTAGATCGAGTAGGCGAACGCCTCGCCGGCCTCCATGGAGACGAGCGAGCCGTGGTTGCGGGTGACGACCTCGCCGGCGTACGGCTCGTAGCCGTCGAAGGTGTGGTTGAGCACCCCTTCGCCCTGGGTCATCGAGAGGAACATGTTGCGGTAGCCGAACAGGCTGCGGCTGGGGATGCGGAACTCGAGCCGCGAGCGGGTCTCGCCCGGATCCATGTTGACGAGCAGGCCACGCCTGGCGGTGAGCGACTCCATGACGCTGCCCATCGAGCTGTTGGGCACGTCGGCGATCACGCGCTCGAACGGCTCGAGCGTCCGGCCGTCCTCCTGCCGCATGATCACCTCGGGCCTGGACACCGAGAACTCGTAACCTTCGCGGCGCATGCTCTCGATGAGTATCGAGAGGTGCAGCTCGCCGCGGCCCGCCACGCGGTAGCGCTCGCTGCCGAGCTGCTCCACGCGCAGCGCCACGTTGACGAGCAGCTCGCGCTCCAGGCGGTCGGCCAGGTGACGGCTGGTTACGTACGTGCCCTCACGCCCTGCGAAGGGGCTGGTGTTGGGGCTGAAGGTCACGCTGACCGTGGGTTCGTCCACGGCCACCGAGGGCAGCGCCTGGCTCAGGGTTGCGTCGCCGATGGTGTCGCCGATGGTCACGTCGGAAAGGCCCGAGAGCACGATGATGTCGCCGGTCCTGCCGACCTCGGTCTCTATGCGAGCTAGCCCCAGGTGCGTGTAGACCTTGGTGACGCGGCTCTTGGCGGGCTCCTTGCCCGGTCCCACGCTGACGATCGCGTCGCCCGGCTTGACCTCGCCCTGCAGCACCCGTCCCAGCGCCAGGCGACCCAGGTAGTCCGAGTAATCGAGGTTGGCCACCTGCAGCTTGAAGGGCGCAGCGGGGTCACCCGCCGCCCTGGGCACGTGAGCGGTGATGGTCTCGAACAGCGGCAGCAGGTCGGTGCCCGGCTGCTCGCCCTCGCGCCAGGCGCGCCCCTCGCGCGCTATGGCGTGCAGGATGGGGAACTCCAGCTGATCGTCGTCGGCGCCGAGTTCGACCATGAGGTCGAAGGTGAGGGAAGCCACCTCGTCCGGCCTCGCGTCCTTACGGTCGACCTTGTTGATCACCACGATGGGCCTGAGTCCCCGGGCGAGGGCCTTGCGCAGCACGAAACGGGTCTGCGGCATGGGGCCCTCGGCCGCGTCCACGAGCAGCAGCACCCCGTCGACCATCGTCAGGGCGCGCTCCACCTCGCCACCGAAGTCCGCGTGGCCGGGGGTATCGACTATGTTGATCTTGTCGCCGTGCCACTCGACGGCGGTGTTCTTCGCGAGGATGGTGATCCCGCGTTCACGTTCGATGTCGCCCGAGTCCATCACGCGCTCGTTCACCTGCTGGTTGGCGCGGAACACGTTGGACTGGCGCAAGAGCCCGTCGACCAAGGTGGTCTTCCCGTGATCGACGTGCGCGATTATTGCCACATTCCTGAAATTCATGAGCTCCTCAGAGGCCGCCCCTACGGCTGAGCCGTGGACGGAACGGGAGATTATAGACGATGAACGTCCGTTCCTAGTCGTCTAAGTAGCGCGCAGGCACGTCCCTGGACCGCGTCCCGTCGGCGCCTTGTCCACGCCTTCCGTACCCTGACCATACCGGTAGAAGCCCAGACCACATGGGTTCATGCCCACCCGAACGTATGGTTGCCGGATGGATCAGGACCAGCAGGCACGTCAGGCATCCACCGAAGAAGACGCGGTGAAGGCGCTCTCCAACCCCGAGGCGCAGCAGGCCAACCCCCCTAAGACCTACCCGAAGATCACGATGTACACCACCACCTGGTGCAGCGACTGCGTTGCGGCCAAGCGCTACTTGGACGCCAAGGGCGTCTCCTACACCGAGGTGGACATAGAGCAGGACGAACGGGCGGCCGAGCTCGTCATGCAGATCAACGACGGCAGGCGCAGCGTGCCCACGCTCGTGACCGAGCGCACCGCAGCGAGCCTCTCGGGCTTCAGCATCGCGAAGGCGCGTGCCTTCCTGGAGAGCGCCGGACTGACGGACAGCCAGACGACGCCGCAGGGCTCCTGAACGAGGCGTACCCGGCGGGGAGCGGTACCACAGCCTGGATGCCGGGCCTTGTTAGGGACCGTGGTAGCCTCGCCGGCATGATCCCGGCGGGCGCTACATCGGAACCTAACGGCGACGGCCGGGACTCCCAGGACGGCATCCCCCAGGATGAGGTCCATCAGGACGAGGTTCCGCAGCGCGACGTGGAGGCTGGCACCAAGGGCGAACGCGTCCGCGCCATGTTCTCGGAGATCGCCCCGACCTACGACCTGCTGAACCGCGTCCTCAGCTTCGGCGTGGACCGCAGGTGGCGGGCCGAGGCGGCGCGCACCGTGCTGGAGCCCTTCATCTCGGCGCAGCGGGTGCGGGTGCTGGACGTGGCGAGCGGAACGGGCGACCTGACCTTCGCCATCAAGCGCGCTCGGCCCGACGCTGAAGTGGTGGGGGCCGACTTCGCGGAGCCGATGCTGGAACTGGCGCGCAGCAAGGCAGCCAAGCAGGGCCTCGACGTCACTTTCATCGCGGCTGACGGCACCGACCTTCCGTTCGAGGACGCGCAGTTCGACGCCGTCACCATCGCTTACGGGCTGCGCAACTTCGCGGACCCTGACGCCGGCTTGCGCGAGTTCCGGCGCGTACTGAAGCCCGGCGGTCGCCTGGCGGTGCTCGAGTTCCCGCCGCCGCCCAAGGGCGCGTTCGGCTCGCTGTTCCGGTTCTACTTCAGGCGCCTGCTGCCGCAGCTCGGTGGTCTCATCAGCGGCAAGCGGAGCGCCTACGCGTACCTGCCCGAGTCCGTGTTCGCGTTCTTCGAGCCGGAAGTGCTCGAGGAGCGCCTGACGGCGGCTGGCTTCGGCCGGGTGACGCACAGATTGCAGACGTTCGGGGTGTCGGCGTTGCACGTGGCCGACGTACCCGCGACTTGGAGGAAGACATGAACGACAGCACGCGCGTGCGGCTGGACGAGCAGACGGCTCGTCCCCTGATCACGGTGAACGGTGGCAACGCCGGCCACGGTGCCGACGCCTGGGACTTCGACTTCGAGCTCAACACCGACGCCTCGCTCGTAGACCAGCGGTGGCTCGACTTCGAGGACCAGCATCAGCGGCGCTACGGCCTGGCCATCGATCACCTCAAGGCGCGCGTGAAGGGCAGGGCCTACGACAACGAAGCCATGAAGCTCCGCGTGGGCGCGGGCGGGTACTACACGGAGTCGCAGCACTTCCCGGCCGCCTTCTTCGGCGATACCGGCAAGGCCACGGTCAACTTCGTGAGCCAGAACGAGGCCGCGGCCGTGGTGTGGGAGGCCGTGGCCCACTACCGGGCGGAGGAGGCGCGTTCCATCACCGCCGTCTACTCGGACGACGAGCCGCCCGAGTTCTTCTTCGGCTACCGGGTCAGCGACTGGCGCAGGTACGAGATCGGCTTCCTGCGTACGGCCGTACCGCTGCACCTGAGGGTGCTCTTCGACGCGGCCGAGGAAGTACCCATCCTCGGCGCCAAGATGGGGGCGGTGATCTACCAGCGCACCCGCAGTGGGAAGCACGTGGTGGTGCGTGCCCCCGGTCGCCGGCAACCGCTGCTCGGCACGACGCCGCTGGGCTGACGGCCGGCCCCTTAGCTACTCGTGGCAACGTCACACGCCTTACACAAGCGCGCCCGGGGACGCTTCTTCACGGATGGCTGAGTTCGACGTCCTCGTTGTCGGCGCCGGCATAACGGGCTCCGAGGCCGCCTGGGCTCTGGCCCGTTCGGGCGTCCGTACCCTGCTGGTCACCACCAGCCTCGACACCGTCTACACGCTCTTCGAGGACCGCCCCTCGCTCAGGCCGCCGCAGGACTCGCTCATGGCCCGCGCTGTGAGCGCGGCGCTGCGGCCGGGGGCGGACGCTGGCGCGGCGCTGCGGGCCGAAGTTGCCGGCCCCGCCATGGATCCTCGGCCCTCCGCCGGGGCCCCGCCGCCGGACGAAGCGGTGGAGGTCGGGGCGTGGGCGCTGCACCGCGAGGTCAAGGTGGCGCTCGAATCCGAGTCCAACCTGCATCTCCTGCAGTCGTCCGTCTCGGGCATCATCGTCGACGGCGGGCGGGTCATGGGTGTGAGCACCTGGGAGGGCGTCGACCGCCTCGCGCCCGCCGTGGCCCTATGCGTGGGCAGCTTCTTGGACGCTCGCCTGCGCATCGGCAGCAGCGTGGAGGCGGCGGGCCGGCTCAGCGAGATGGCCTACCCGGACCTCTACCACGACCTGGCGGGGCGCGGTTTCTCGTTCGAAGCGCACGTGAGGGACGTGGAGGCCGTGCGGGGGGCGCTGCCGTACGAGGTCGAGTTCCGCACCTTCGCTAGCAGCGAGCGGCGGCAGGGGAGCTTCGCGTTGCCGCGGGTGGACGGTCTCTACGCCGCCGGCACATGCGTGGACGCTGCCCTGGGTTACGAGGAGGCCGCGCGCCACGGCATGGAACTGGCGCACGGCCTGATCAACTGAACTTCAATAAGTACTGAACAACGCTGCGTAAGGTGCAGGCTGTCCGGGCGCGCTCTTCCAAGGGCGCACTCCGGGCCAGCCGGTCACTTACGCTTCGGCCGGCTCCCGCGGATTGCCTGCGTGTCGTCACGCGCACTGGTGTAGGTCTTGATCTTCTCCAACTCGTTGGCCTGCGCCCAGACGATCTCGGCGCCGTCCTCGGTGGTGCGCACCAACCGGTACTGGTAAGGCTCGGCGAGCCTGGCGATGCTAATGGAGTAACGGTCCCCGCGGTACAGGACCTCTTCACCGATCAGGAAACTCATGCCACTAGCCTACAGCGAAGAGCGGTTCGGGAACCGGGGCGAATAGCCCCCTCTCGTGGCCCAGTTGGAGGAGCCTCCGCGCCGCCGCCGCGCCCCTCGGCCCCACGTCCCGCGAGTACCGGTTCACGTAGAGGTCGATGTGGCGCTGGCGCACCTGCGGCTCCATCTCCTGCGCGTGCTCGGCCACGTACTCGGCCGAGGCGGCCGGGTCGCGCCAGGCGTGCGCCAGGCTCGAGCGGATGAGCCGCGTCAGGCGAGCCAGGGTGGCCTCGCCCAGCGAACGGCGAGCCGCTATGGCGCCCAGAGGCACGAGCTCGCCGACTTCCTGCTCCCACCAGGTGCCCAAGTCCACGACCTCCTGCAGTCCGTAGTCGGGGTAGGTGAAGCGGCTCTCGTGGATTATGAGGCCCGCGTCGACCTCGCCCGCCACCACGGCCGGCATTATGCGGTCGTACCGGAACTCCACCAGCTCCGCGTCCTCGGGTCGCCAGAGGCGCAGGAGCAGGTTGGCGGTAGTGCGACCGCCCGGGATGGCGATGCGCCTGCCGCTCAGGTCCAGCTTCGAGTCGCGCGCCACCACCAGCGGGCCGACGCCCTGCCCCAGCGCCCCACCGGCCGGCAGCAGCACGTACCTGTCCGCCAGGTAACCGTAGGCGTGGTAGCTGATCTTGGCCACGTCCAGCTCACCGGCGTCCGCCATCAGGTTGAGCGCTTCGACGTCCGCCAGCTCCACGTCGAACTCAAGGCCGCTGGCTTCGGGGTCGCTCAGCAGGCCGTGAACCAGCGCGTGGAAGATGAAGGTGTCGTTGGGGCAGGGCGAGAAGCCCAGGCGCAGCTTCACTCCGCGGTGGCCCCGCCCACGAGGCGGCGGTGCTCGACCATCAGGCAGCGGTCCTGGATGACCGTGATCCCCTTGGCCCGGAGCGCGGCGGCGGTCTCGTCGTGTCTGAGGCCAAGCTGGATCCACACTGCGCGGGGCAGGGGCTCCAGGGAGAGGATGTCGTCCAAGTGGCCCGGGATGTCCTCGCTGCGGCGGAAGACGTTCACCAGGTCGACCCGGCTGCCCAGCTCCGCCAACGAGCCCACGACCTCGTTCCCGAAGAGCTGCTCGCCGACGGCGGCGGGGTTGACACCCACCACGTCGTAGCCCCTTCCGGCCATGTAGGCGGGGACGTAGTTGGCGGGGCGGCCGTCACGCGTGCTGGCGCCGATGACCGCTATCCTCCTTACACCTGTGAGCAGTTCCCTTAGTTCGTCGTCGGCTGGAGCGTCCGGAATGCTGGGCACGTTAGCGGCTTCTTCGGATCCGTTGCTCGGTAGTTGGCTCATGCCTAGACTCTATCGGCTGGAGGGTGCCGCCGCGCGTTGCCCAGGTAGCGCCTGGTCTGCTAGAATCGAGTGCTGTGTGTGATGCTGGCGCGGCGTGACTACCGCGCCGACCAGCCACCCACAAGTCCCACATGGAGGTGGAGTCCATTTCGAAAGAGCTGAAGGTGAACGAGCAGATTCGCTCGCGGCAGGTACGTCTCATCGGTTCCGATGGTGCCCAGGTCGGCATCGTGGAGACCAGGGACGCTATCCGCATGGCGCGCGAGGAAGACCTGGATCTCGTACTGGTAGGTGAGCAGGCGCAACCCCCCGTGGCCAAGCTGATGGATTACGGCAAGTACCGTTTCGAACTCCAGCAGCAGACCAAGGAGGCGCGCAAGCGCTCCCGCCAGCAGGAGATGAAGTCGATCAAGTTCCGCGTCAAGATCGACGAGCACGACTACGTGACCAAGGTCAACCACATCCGCCGGTTCCTCAAGGGAGGTCACAAGGTCAAGGTGACCATCATGTTCCGCGGTCGAGAACGCACCCACCCCGAACTGGGTCAGGGCATCCTCAACCGGGTAGCCGCCGACGTGAACGAGCTGGCAGTCGTAGACGCCGCTCCTTCCATCGCCGGCATGGACATGAACATGATCTTGCGCCCTTCGGGAGTACCGTTGGAAAGCTGAGCCAAAACTCAGCTACGCTAGCTCGACACCCGCGTTCTTTCAGGTGGCCCTCGGCCCCCAGGGAACCGTTACGTCGGCCGGCCGCGTCCATGAGGGCGAGGTACGGCGCACCATTAGGAGAGAAAGCACATGCCTAAGCTGAAGACCCATAAGGGCACCAAAGCCCGTGTCAAGATCACTGGGCGAGGTAAGGTCAAGGCCATGCGCTCCGGTAAGCGGCACCTGAACTACAAGAAGTCAGGCACCACCATCCGGCAGGGCAGAACCGACCTCATCATCGCCAAGCCAGAAGCGGAGCGCATCAAGAAGCTCCTGCCTTACGATTGAGGTTCTGAAGAATGCCACGTGCCAAAACAGGTGTAGTCCGCCGCCGCCGTCACCAGCGGATCCTCAAGCGCGCCAAGGGTTACTGGGGCTTACGCTCCAAGAGCTTCCGCATCGCGCAGCAGACCCTACTCAACGCCGAGGATTACGCGTACCGTGATCGCCGCGACAAGAAGGGCGACTTCCGTCGCCTCTGGATCTCGCGCATCAACGCCGCCGCGCGCCAGGAAGGTCTCAGCTACTCCCGCTTCATCGCCGGCCTCCGGCGAGCCGGTGTGGACCTCGACCGCAAGGTCCTGGCCGACATCGCGGTCAGGGAGCCGGAGACGTTCCGCTCGCTGGTAGAGACCGCGCGCACCAGCGCGTAACCGGGCGCCCCTAGGGGCATAACCGAACCTAAGATCACCATCCAAGGCGCCGCCAGCCAACCGGCTGGGCGGCGCCTTCTTATAGGAAGCCCCGCGCCCGGCCTAGGTATGATGCCGCCGTGACGCATGCCCCCTCTCGGCAGCAGCAGAAGGCCGACCGCCGCGAGCGAATCATGCTGGCAGCCCTTGACCTCATGGCCGAGCGCGGCTTCACGGCCACCACCTACGAGCTCATAGCGGACCGCGCGGGCGTCAGCCGCGGCACGGTCTTCAACTACTTCCCTTACAAGGAATCGATCCTCCTGGATCACGCAGCAGCCGAACTCGGCGAGCTGGCCGACCGGGTGGCCGCGCGCCGCGAGGCCGAGCCCAACTGGAGCGCCACCGAGGAGATCCGCTACGTGTTCGACGAGCTGGGCGGGTTCGCGCTCCACGAGCGGGAGCTCATCCTGCCGCTCTCCTACGAGCTGCTCAACCCGGACCCGGAGCGCTCCAAGGCGGCCTACCTGGCGCTGCCGCTGGCGGAACTCCTCAAGAGCGCGCTGGAGCGGGGCAGGAGGGAGGGGTCGATCAGACGGGACCACTCCACGGAGCGTCTCGTGCGCACGCTCGCCAACACGTTCTTCCTGACCGTGCTGCAGTGGGCGGCGTACCGGCCCGACAGGGGCATCCAGCACGAACTGCGGGTGGCGCTGGACCTCACGCTCGAGGGTCTGTTCGACCCAGCCTAGTAGCCGCTCTCCAGGTCCACCACGTTCCGCTCGGTTCCCTCCTCGAGGGCCACCAGGGTCTTCATCACGTCCTCGGCGGCGGGCAGGGGCCAGTCCAGCACGTCGTTGCC
>CAZPWN010000061.1:0-12493 GCA_964590475.1 uncultured bacterium
AGGTCACCACCCTTTCAAGGTGGCGGCACGGGTTCGAATCCCGTAGGGGTCACCAGAGTGGAGGCGCCATCGCGGCGCCTCCTCTTCGTCTAACGGGAGGCCCTCCCTTCAGGCGGCCCGGCCTGCCACCGCGAACCTGGAGTCATATGAGGGCGATTAGCTCAGCGGGAGAGCGTCCGCCTTACAAGCGGAGGGTCGGCGGTTCGAATCCGTCATCGCCCACCACACTCCTCGGGCACGCATGACCTCACGGTCTAGCGTGCCCGAGCGCTTTCTTCAGAACATCGCACTTGGCGCCCCGGGGCTCCCCGCCCCCTGCGCCAGAGGCCGCCGGGCGCTAGTGGGGGCGGGGATGGGGGTAACGCGCCCCTAGCCGCGCCCACCGCCCGCCTGCAGCCACCCGATGGTCTTCTCCGCCAGCGCGTCGAGCGCCACCACGGACTGCTCGATGTGCTCCTCCTTGGTGTCCTCGATCTTGTTGTGGGAGATGCCGTGCAGGCTCTGCGCGAACAGCATGACGGTAGGGATGCCCGCCCGCGCCACCTCGGCGGCGTCGTGCAGGGGGCCGCTCGGCAGACGGTGCGACAGGCCGCCGGTGGCCTCCTTCACCGCCTCCTCCGCCAGGTCCAGCAGTTCCGGATGGAACGGCATGGGGTCTATGCGCCAGATCGTCTCGGTGGACGTCTCCAGCCCGCCCTCCTCGGCGAAGCGCTGGCTGGCCTCCACGGCCCACTCGTACATGCGCGTGAGGGCCTCGCGATCGAGGTGCCGCTGGTCCAGAGTGATGTCGCACTCGGCCACCACCGAGGTGACGATGCCGGGACGCGTGACGCAGCTGCCGATGGTGCTCACGCCGCCCAGCTCGTCCGTCAGGGCGTAGATCTCCTGGCTCATCTTGCCGGCGGCCAGGAAGGCGTCGCGCCGCCGGTCCATGGGGGTGGAGCCGGAGTGAGCGGCCTGCCCCACCCACTTGAAGGCGTGCCTCTCCACCCCGTAAGTGCCGAGCACCACTCCCAGCGGCAGGTCCAGGTCGAGAAGAACGGGGCCCTGCTCGATGTGCAGCTCCAAGTACGCGCCCGCGTGGGCCAGTTCGGCGTGCGCCTCGTTCATGCGGTCGAGGTCCACGCCGCAGCGCTTCAGCGCGTCCACGAGCAGCACACCATCCGCGTCCTTGCGGTGGCGCTCCTCGTCGGGCACCAGGGTGTTGCCGGCCGCACTCGAGCCCAGCAGGCTGCGGCCGAAGCGCGCCCCCTCCTCGTCGGCCCAGTCCACCAGGCGCACGGTCACGGGCGGGCGCCCGTCGTACTGCTCCTTTATGCGCCTCACCACCTCCAGGCCCGCCAGCACGTTCAGAGAGCCGTCGAGCCAGCCGCCGCCCGGAACGGAGTCGATGTGGCCGCCGATGAGCAGCTCCACGTCGGAGTCGCCCTGCAGCGTGGACCAGACGTTGCCCGCGGCGTCCATGTGCGTCTCGAGGCCCAGCGCGTCGGTCTTCTCGCGCATGAAGCGGCGCGCCTCCAGCCAGGTGTCGGTCCAGGCCACGCGCCAGGCGCCGTCCTCGTCGGCTGTGAGCGTGCGAAGATCCTTGAGCTCCTGCACGGTGCGCTTGGGGTCGAGTGGGCTCATACGTCCTCCCCTCACGGCGCTGTCGGCGCCGCGGCTAACCTCGGTTTCCAGAGTTGGGAGATTGTATCAGCCCGCACCAAGGCGCTCGCCCGGCTCGAGCCGCCCGTGGACACCGTGCGGCGGCACATGGGTCGGCGGGCTCCGCGGCGCGCTGGTCCGGCCGCGTTATACGACTACCTGGTTCCTGCCCCTCCGCTTGGCTTCGTACAGCCTGGCGTCCGCTAAGTCGAACAGAGCTTCGTAGCGGCCACCTACGGCGGTCTTGGCGGCCGCCGGCGCCAGTTCCGAGAGGCTGGCGATACCGATGCTCACGGTCAACGCGAGCCCGGCGCCGAACTCGGTCCAGTCGTGCTCCTCGACCATGCGTCTGGCCCGCTCGGCGATCGCCGAGGCGGCCTGCGTGTTGAAGCCCGACAGGAGGATGGCGAACTCCTCCCCGCCCCAGCGCGCCACCACGTCGGTCTCCCGGAAGATCCTCGTGAGCAGCCGCGCGAACTCCTTCAGAACCTGGTCGCCCACGGCGTGGGAGTGGCTGTCGTTGATGGCCTTGAAGTGATCGATGTCCACGAGCATCAGCGTGAGCTCGGACTCCTGGCGCGTGGCGCGCGCCTCCTCCTCCACCACCCGCAGCCGGAAGTAGCGCCGGTTGAAGAGGCCCGTCAGGTCGTCGGTGACGGAGAGGTCCTCCAGGTAGCGCGTGCGTTCGCGGAGCTCGCGGTTGGCATCGATCATGGCTTGCCGTGCCACCAGGTTGAGCTCGTTGCTCTCGCTGAGGGTCGACTCCAGTTCCAGCAGCTGCAGATGCACCGAGAGGTCGCTGCTCTCTTGCGCCACCAGCTTGCTGGCGTCGATGTGGCCGCGCAGCGCCTCGTAGGCGTCCTTGTAGCGGCCGAGCGCCGCCAGGGCCACCGACGAGCGCTCGAGCATCTGCGATTCCACCGAGGCGCGCGAAGAGGCGCGCGAGCGCGCCAGCGCCAGTTCGAACTGCTCCAGCGCCGCCGCAGGTAGTCCCTCGTCGAGCAGGAACTCACCGTAATGAGCCCGTATCTCGCCCTCGAACGGATCCACCTGGTCGAGCGCGGTCGAGGCGGCCAGCGCCTCCTCGAAGCTCGCCTTCGCCTTCTGCCGGTTGCCGGCAGCTGCGTGGCCGATGGCCGCCTTGGAGAGCGCGGTCGGGTAGTAGGCACGGTTCGTGAGCCCCTGCTGCCACTCCACCCCCTGATCGAGGGCCTCCACCGCCTCCTCCACGCGGCCGAGCCGGAGCAGCGCACGCCCCTCGTTGGAGCGCGCCAGCGACGCACGGAACCTGTCGCCGTCGGCAACGAACTGCGCGCGGGCACGGGCGTAGAAGCCCAACGCCTCCGCGGCGCGGTCGGTCTTCAGGTAGATGTTGCCCATGTTGTTGAGCAGCACGGGCGGCTGCGGCACGCCGTTGGCTTCCAGGATGGCCACGCCCGCGCGCATGTGCTTCAGGGCCGTGCTCGTCAAATCGCGCGAACCGAACAGCGCGCCGAGCTCCGTGTGGGCGCGCGCCTCCAGCACGGGCTGCCCGTGGGCGGAGGCCAGCTCCAGCGCGCTCTCGCCGGCCTCTATGGCTTCGGAGATGTCGTCCAGCAGGAACGACGCCCGGAGGCGCGCGAGGTGGGTCTCGATGAGGACGCCGGCTGCGTCGACCAGCTGGGAAGCCGCGCCCTCCGCCAGCAACTGCGGCACCTGATCGGCGGCGGCGCGCGCCTCCTCCGGTTCGTTGAGCTGGGCGCTGGCCACGGCGACCGTCGCCAGGGCCAGGGCGCTCACGGCGCCACTGGGCCGCTCCTGCAGAGCTTCGCGGGCCAGGACGAGGGCGTCGGTCGGAGCCTTGGAACGTGACTCCCACGCGGACGTTGCTTTGCTGGCCGCGTCCCCGCCTGCGGAAGTCGTGGAGCCTGAACTCGCGTCGCTCATCGGTTCTCTCTTCTCGACCCGACAACCGCTACCGCTCCAGGCTGGTTGCTACGCCAGTCCGGCCAGCTTGGGTCCGGGTATCGCTGCTAAGTTACCTGGCCCACTATTACAGAGTTCTTTATCCCGCCCTACGCCCTCGACTTAAGTTCCGCGACCGCCGCGCGTTCGAGCGCGGCTGCGTCGACCTCCACGCGGTGGCGCCGGAAAGAGCTCAGGAGCGAGGCCACGTCGCGCTTCAGCAGCTGCACCGCTTCCGTCTCGGCGCTGCGCACGTCGAGTATCTGCGGCACGTCTATGAGCACCACGCGGCCGTCATGCAGCAGCAGGTTGTAGGCGGAGAAGTCGCCGTGCACCAGCCCTAGGCGGGCTAGCTGCATCAGTATCTCGATGCTCTGATCGAGCAGCGGCCGCGCCTCTTCGGGCTCGAGCTTCACGTCCGAGAGGCGCGGCGCGGGCAGCTCCCCTTCTCCTATGAACTCCATGAGCACCACGGCGCCCGCCTCGGCGCACTCCTTGGCCGATGGGCCGATCAGCGGCTTCGGCACCGGGACCCCGGCCTCGTGCAGGCGCCACAGGTTGGCGTACTCGCGCATGACCCAGATGCCGTGCTGCGCCGCCCTACCCGTGCGGGAGTGACTGCGGATGGCTCGCTCCACGCGCTTGTCGGCTATGTGCACGCCGCTCCAGTAGGCGGCGTCGTTGCGGAACGAGCGCGACTCCAGGTCGGCGTACACCTTGGCGGCCAGCAGTTCGTCTCCACGCCGCATGAGGTAGACGGTGGCCTCCTTGCCGCCCTTGACCTGGCCTACCAGCTCGTCTATGTGCCCCCTCTTGCGCAGGCCCTCCAGGTCCGGGTCGGCGAACACGGCTTCGTCGCTCGCCTTCCCTTCGGCGTTCTCGGCCAGCAGTTCGCCGGCCGTCCTTCTCGACTTCGGCTTGCGCCGCACCTTGCGGCGCGGAGTCGGGATAGCCCTACCGCGGGAGTCGACACCGTCGACCTCCGCGTCGTCCAGCCAGTTCTCTTCTTCGTGCTTCAGGGTGTTCCTCCAGATGGGTCCAGTTCGTTCACTTTCATGTGCCACCCGGCCTGCTCCACGCGTGCGCCGCGCGGCAGGTCAGGGCGCATGACCAACGCCGGGCCGAGGTGAGCCCAGCTGGCGCCTGCGGCCCGCTCAGGATGTGGGATGGCGTGGGTGAGGCTGGTGATTCAGCCCTCGCGGTGGTGCCGGCGCACCGGATATTCGCTGTTTGGTCTCGCCATACGTACCACCGCCTTCCGGGTCTCGTCATAACGAGTGCATCTCGTAGCAACGAGGTTACTGCCCCGATTATACGCGCAGCCGTGTAATAGCCGTGCGTCTCGGCACATGACGCCGGCGTCCGGTCTGGATAGCATCCTTGGCGTGACTATGCTCCGAGCGGTCGCTGCGACCTGCGCGCTACTGATACTCACTCTGGCGACGGCTCAGAGCAGACTGACCGTGGCGATCCCCGAGGACCCCGTCACCCTGGACCCCGCCGCGGCCAGCAGCACGAGCGCACTCCTGGTCACGAACCAGGTGTACGACACGCTCTTCGAGCTCACTCCCGGTGGCGGGATCGACGGTCGCCTGGCGGCGGAGTGGTCCTACGACGGCGCCACCCGCCTGCGGGTACGGCTCGAGCCCGGTGTGACGTTCAGCGACGGCGCCCCGCTCGACGCCGCGGCCGTGAGGGCGTCGCTCGAGCGCTTCCTGGCGCTCAGGGGCGACCGGCCGGGCGGCGCGCTGCTGGAGACCGTGACCGGCGTCGAGGTCGAGGACTCTGCCACGGTGGTGATCGTCACCGCCGAACCGTTCGCGCCGCTCACGGCGCACTTGGCGCACCCGGCCACGGCCATCGTGCCGGGGGGCCGCGGACGCGACCTGGCTACGGCGCCCGTCGGCTCGGGGCCGTTCGAGCTGGTGGAGTGGCTCCCCTCCGAGCGGCTTCTGCTCCGCGCCAACGACTCTCACCGCGGTGAGCCCCCGCGCATGCCCGAGCTCGAGCTGCTGGTGGGGCTGGAGGCGGATGAGCTGGCGGAGGGGTTGGCGTCCGGCGCCGTCCACCTGGTCCTGGGCCTCACACCGGAGGCGGCGGACGCGCTGAGCGCAGTGGCGGAGGTGCCGAGCGAAGCGCGGACGGGCTGGAGCGCCGTGCACCTGGGACTGAACGCCCGGCACTCCCTGCTCTCCGACCTGAACGTGCGGCAGGCGCTGGCGCTCGCCATCGACAAGGGCTCCCTCGTCGACGCCGTGCCAGGCGGGGCCGCGGCGCCCGGCAACGCCGTCCTGCCGCCCACGGTGCGCCTCGCGCCGGCCCCGGCCGAGGAGCCGTACCCCTACGAGCCGGAGGCCGCCCGCCATCTGCTGGCGGAGGTAGAGCGCAGGGAGCTCACGCTCACCCTCGACCTGGAGGAGGACCCCGAACTGGAGGCCGTGGCCCACGCGCTGCAGGGCATGCTGGCCGACGTGGGCGTGGTCCTGGAGCTACGCTCGTACGAGCCCGCACGGTTCCAGGCGCAGCTCGAGAACCCCGAGCTGCAGCTCTTCCTGGCACGCTGGAGCACGCCGACGCTCGACCCGGACCAGACGCTTCACCCCGCGTTCCACTCCGCCAACATCCCGGGTGCGAACGCCTCGCGCTACCGCGTGGCCGCCGTCGACTCGCTGCTGCAGGAGGCGCGCAACTCGACCAGCGAAGCCGTGCGCAGCGCCGACTACCTGGACGTGGCGGAGACGATCCTGACGGACCTGCCCGTCATAACCCTCTACTACCCGCAGTTCACGCTGGCCAAGTCGCCCCGACTTTCGGGCGAGGTGGTCGGCGTGCCCTGGTTCCGCCTGGACCTCGAGCGCGCCACCCTGGAAGAGTGAGGCCGCCGGCTGCTAGCCTGCAGCGATGATCCCCGTATTCGACGGCCACAACGACACGGTGCTCAAGCATCTGGCGGACCCCAAGCGCGACTTCTTCGCCCGCCAGAACGACGGACACATCGACTACGTCCGCGCCCAGGAGGCCGGGCTGGTGGGCGGCTTCTTCGCCGTCTTCACGCCCGGCCCGGAGCTGGGCGTGCCCTGGGCCCACCTGAACGAGGTGGAGGGGCTGCCGGACCCGCCGCCCTTCGGCGCCATCGAGCACGCAGACGCGGTGCGCCACACCAACGCCGCCGTGGCGACCATCCTCGGCTGGGCCTCCGATCCGGGCGAGCGCTTCCGGCTGGTGCGGAGCGCGCAGGAACTGCGCCGGTGCATGGACGAGGGGGCCATGGCCGCCATCCTCCACTTCGAGGGTGCCGAGGCCATCGGTCCCGACCTGGCGGCCCTGGACGTCTATCACGCGGCCGGGCTCAGGTCGCTCGGCCCGGTCTGGAGCCGCCCCACGCTGTTCGCCGAGGGGGTGCCGTTCGCCTTCCCCGCCAGCCCCGACACCGGTCCCGGCCTCACGGGGCACGGCCGCGCGCTGGTCAAGCGCTGCAACGAGCTCAAGATCATGCTCGACCTCTCGCACATGAACGAGAAGGGCTTCTGGGACGTGGCCGCCCTCACGGACGCGCCGCTGGTGGCCACGCACTCCAACGCGCACGCCATCTGCCCCACCCCCAGGAACCTGACGGACGACCAGCTGAGGGCCGTCCGCGACTCGCACGGAGTGGTCGGCCTCAACTTCGCCGTCGGCTTCCTGGCACCGGACGGCTCGCGCGACGAGGCGCTGCCGCTGGAGACCATGGTGCGCCACGTGGACCACCTGGTGGAGAAGGTGGGCGAGGACGGCGTGGCCTTCGGCTCGGACTTCGACGGCGCTGCGATCTCGAGCGAGATCGGCGACGTGAGGGGCGTGCAGAAACTCCTGGCGGCGCTGCGAGAAGCGGGCTACGACCAGGAGATGTTGGAGAAGCTCGCCTGGCGCAACTGGGTGCGCGTGCTGGAACGGACCTGGGGCGCCTGAGCGCCTCTCTAGCCTGCTGGCTGGCCCCTTCTCCGCAGGGTCTCCGGCACGCGGTACGCGAACCAGGTAGCCGCGCCGGCGCCCAGGGCCCCTAGCGCCACCCCGGAGACGCCGAGGCCGGCCGCCTGCGCCACGAACCCCACCAGCAGGGGGCCGCCCACGAAACCGACGTCGCCCACCAGGCGCCAGAGCGCCAGGAACTCCGCCAGAGCCTCACGGGGCGCCAGGTCCGAGCCGAGCGTCATCATGGTGCCCGTAGAGAGGCCGTTGCCGAGGCCGCCCAGGGCGGCCACGAGCAGCAGCGACGTGAAGCTGCCGGTGAGCGGCAGCAGCGCCATGGCGGCGCCCTGCAAGATGAAGCTGGGGATTATGGCGGCCTTGCGGCCCAGGCGGTCCATCACCAAGCCGGCCGGGTAGAAGAGCGAGAAGTCGATGAGGCTGGCCACGCTGACGATGAGCCCAACGCTGGCCACGTCGAGCCCCAGCACCTGCGTGCCGTATAGGGGCACCAGCACGGTGCGCCCCGCCCTGAGCATCTGCACCATGACCTGCGCCGTGCCCACGTTGAGCAGGGCGGGCACGCTGCGGCGCAGGGCGGCCCGCGCCTCTCCGCTCCCGCGCCGCACGCTGGCGCCGCCCGGGCGCTCCTCGGCCGGTAGCAGGAGGGCGATGAGCACCACCGCCAGCGCCACCACCACCACGTAGAGGAAGAAGGGCGCCCGGATGCCCCACGCCAGCGCCACCGCCCCGCCCACGGCGGGCCCCACGAAGCTGCCCAGGCGCGACACCCCGCCGAAGACGCCCATGGTGCGCCCGCGGTTGTGGCTGCGCGTGGCGTGGGTGAGGTAGGCGTGACGCGAGAGGTTCCAGAGCGAGCCGCCCGCCCCCGTGAAGGCGAGCGTGATGAACACCATCCAGAGCTGCGGAGCCAGGGCGGTACCGAGCACGCCCAGGCCCACCGTGCCGACTCCCAGGAGCATGGCCACCTTGGGCCGCAGCCGGCTGACCAGGTAGCCGGCCGGGGCGTCCGCCAGCAGCATGCCCGTGGCCTCCGCCGCCAGCACCATGCCCACCAGCGCGATGGAGATGCCGAACGAGTCGGCGAACACCGGCAGCGTGGGCACGAGCAGCCCGCGGCAGAAGGCCAGCAGGGCGGCGGGGACGTAGAGGGCGAGGAGGGCGCGGTTCAACCCGGAGATGCTAACACCGCGCTTCCAGCGGGCCGAGGCGGGCCGAGGCGGGCCGCAGGGCGGTGGGCAGCGACTTCGGAGCGCAGCCTGGACGCGCTGGTCAGGACGCTCGGTCGGGTCGCCCGGCTGCCAGGTGCGGCTAGGATGTTAGACACCGATGATCTGCACGGACGGAGACCTTGACGACCCCCCTCACATGAGCGACCCCGCCAGGCCGCGAGCCGCAGCCCGCCGGTGGGCGGATGGCCAGTGACGCGGAGAGGGCCGTTCAGCTTCCTGGGGAACCTGCTGCCCGCGGGGCGGCCGCGGGAGGCCCTGTCCGTGATCCTCACGGCGGGTGTGGTGGGCGCGCTCTCCGGTCTGGCGGCCGTGGCGTTCGACGTGGCCGTGCGCATGACGGGCGAGACCCTCGCCTCGTTGCCCAGCCTGCTGGGCCCCTACCTGGGCACCGCCGCCATCCTCCTGGCACCGGCTCTCGGCGGGCTGCTGGTGGCGCCCATCGTGGTGCGCTACTCGCCCGAGTCGCGCGGCTCGGGCATCCCCGCCGTCATGTACGCGGTCTCCAACCTGGGGGGTCACGTGCCGCGGCGGCTGGCGTTCTGGCGGCCGCTGGCGAGCATCCTCTCCATCGGCAGCGGCGGCTCGCTGGGCACGGAAGGTCCGGTGGTGCAGCTGAGCGCCGCCGTGTCGTCCATGATCGCCACGCCCCTCAAGCTCAACGACGAGCGTCGGCGCACGCTGGTGGCGGTGGCCGCGGCGGGCGGCATAGCCGCCACGTTCAACACGCCGATAGCGGGCGTGCTCTTCTCGGTGGAGGTGATCCTGGGCGAGGTCCGCGCCCGCTACTTCTCCTCCATCGTCATCGGGGCGGTCACCGCCACCGCCGTGTCGCGCGCCGTGCTGGGCGACGCGCCCGCCTTCCCCGTGCCCGACTACGCCCTGGCCTCGCCCCTGGAGCTGCCCCTCTTCCTGGTGCTGGGGCTGGTCTGCGCCTTCGCGTCCCTGCTGTTCACGCGCGTCTTCGTGGGCTCCGAGAACCTCTTCGGCGCGCTCAAGCTGCCGCCCATGCTCCGGCCGGCCGTCGGCGGCCTGGCGGTGGGCCTGATCGCGCTGCTGGTGCCGCGCGTGCTGGGCCGCGGCTACGAGACCATCGGCGAGCTCCTGCAGGGCAACGCAGCTCCCACCGCCCTGATCCTCCTGTGGGTGGTGGCCAAGCTGCTGGCCAGCGGCGCCTCGTTCGGCTCCTGGGGGTCCGGCGGCATCTTCGCGCCCGTGCTCTTCATCGGGGCGGGCGTGGGTGCGGCGTTCGGTCAGCTGGTGGCGCCCCTCTTCCCCGAGCTCGGCCTGGCGCCCGGCGCCTACGCCCTGGTGGGCATGGCCGCCGTCATGTCGGGCGTCACGCACGCGCCCATGAGCAGCATCGTCATCGTCTTCGAGCTGTCGGGCAGTTACTCCCTCATCCTGCCCCTGCTGCTGGCCGCCGTGATCTCCACGCTGATCAGCGACGTCATGCGGCAGGAGTCCATCTACAACGTCATGCTCTCGCGCACGGGCCGCACGCTTCACCGCTTGCGCGAGATCGACTTGCTGCAGACGGTCAGCGTCCAGGAGCTTCTGGACCCCGAGGTTCCCACCATCTACGCGGAGCAGACGCTGGGCGACGCGCTGGAGCGGACCGCCACGCTGGGTGAGACCAAGTTCCTCGTCTCGCCGCGCGGGCGCTCGGGCGAGGTGGCCGGCATCCTCACCCTGGCGGACATCGAGCGCGCCCGCCGGGCGGAGCTGCCCTCCGCTACCCCCATCGCGGACATCATGCTCAGGCACCCGCCCACGGCCCGGCCGGACGAGAGCGCCGGGGCGGCGCTCGAGCGCATGTCCCGCCTGGGCATGAACGTCATGCCCGTGGTGGCGCCGCACGACCCGGGCCGGGCGGTGGGCCTGGTGACGCAGTCGAGCCTGGTGCGCGGCTACTACCAGGCGCTGGAGCGCGAGCGCTCGCGCGACGTGGCCAACGAGGAGCTGCGCCTGCGCGACCTCACTGGGCAGGAGATCGTGGAGGTGCGGGTGCACCCCTCCTCGCAGTTGGCGCACCACACGCTGAAGGAGGCGCCCCTGCCGCCCAACTGCGTGGTGGTGGGCATAAGGCGCTCGGGCCGCACCGTCTTCCCCAAGGGCGACACCACGCTGGAGCCCGGCGACGTGGTGGTGGCCAACGTGGAGGCGCGCCGGTCGGCGGAGTTCAAGGCGCTGTTCCTCGAGCAGGCCTGAGCGCGCCTCAGGCGGGCTGACGCTGCGGACGTGCCAGGTCGCGCACGCGGATGGCCTGCCGGTAACGCATGACGAGGGCCTCGGTGGACGCCGCCCACGACCAGCGCTCCGCTTCCGCTCTCCCCGAGCGCGCCAACCGCGTCCGGCGCGGCTCGTCCTGCACGAGTTCGAGCAGCGCGCTGGCGAGCGCCCGGCCGTCGCCAGGCGGTACCAGCACGCCGTTCTCGCCCTGCTTGACTATGTGCGGTATGCCGCCGGCATCGGCAGCCACCACCGCCACACCGGCTGCCATCGCCTCTATGGCGGCGAAGCCGAGGGTCTCGGAGTCCGAGGGGAAGGCGAACAGGTCGCCGCTGGCGTAGGCGTCCGCCAGCTCCGCACCGTCCAGGAAGCCGGTGAACACCGTGGGGGTCGCACCGAGCTCCCCCCGCAGCCATTCCAGCGCCGGCCCCTCGCCCACCACCGCGAAGCGCACGTGACGGCCCGCCTCGCTGGCCTGCAGCGCCTTGACCGCCTCGGCGAAGGTGTCCACCCGCTTCTCGAACGACACGCGGCCGGCGTACACCACGAGGGGAGCGTCCGGCTGGCCGCCCGTGAGCCTCGCCCGCATGGCCGGCGTGGCGGCCGCCGGGTGGAAGCGCTGGCTGTCCACCGCCTTGGGCCAGAGGCGCATGCGCCTGATGCCCAGGCCGCGCGCCAGCTCCACCATCTGGGGGCTGGTGGCTAGGTTCACGTGGGCCTGGTTGTGGAGTTCGCGGTCGATGGTCTCGAGTGGCCGCTGGAACCAGCCCAGCTTGAGGCGCTGCACCACCTTGGGGTCCGTGTGGAAGCTGGCCAGGAGCGGCAGCTGGTTGCGGCGCGCCACCCAGGTGCCCCAGGCCCCGAAGAAGATGGGGTTTATCACGTGCACCACGTCGGGCCGGAACTCCAGCAGTTCAGCAGCCAGCGCGGCCGAGGGCCGCGCCGCGGTGTGCTCCGGGTACCAGGGGAACGGGATGCCGGGCGCGCTGAGCACGCGGTGGCCCGCGAACTCCGCCGGTGCGCCGGGCGGCGCCAGCACGAGCACCTCGTGGCCCTGCGCCGCCAGTTCCGGCAGCGTGGCCACCAGACGGGTCACCACGCCGTCGACCTTCGGTAGGAAGGTCTCGGTGACGAGCGCTATCCGCAGTCGCCTCACCTCTCCGCTGGCCCGACCCCTCAGGCGTAACCCGCCAGCAGTGCGCTCAGCTCGTCCTCGCTGGGCCGCAGCTCCTCGTCACGCAGCATGGAGAGGGGAGTGCTGGTCAGTTCGCTGGACTCGGCTAGCGACGGGCGCTCGGCGTCGTAGTAGAGGATGCCCGTGAGCAGCTCGCCGGCCTCCTCGGCGCGGCGGATGCGGGTTATGGCGTTCGTGGCGTCGTTGGGCTCGTAGTCGGCCTCGAGCTTGCGGAGCGTCATGCGCGAGCCGTCGTGCAGCTCCACCACCTGGAACTCGCCGGGGCCGTAGTCGGCCACGGTGA
>CAZPWN010000062.1:0-12430 GCA_964590475.1 uncultured bacterium
GCCGTTGCTATACTGACCGCATGAAGCGCTCCCTACAAGAAGTCGTGGAGCTCGTCGTATTCGGGCTCGTCGCCCTGCTGGTTGGCACCGCACTACTCTGGGTGTTCGGCTGGGTGCTCTCCCTGGGTGGAGCGCTGTTCAAGGCGCTCGCGGGCCTGCTGTGGCTGCTCCTGAGGTTCATCGTCCCCATCGCCATCGTTGCCGGGCTGGTCTACTTCCTCGTCAAGGCCCTGCAGGGCCGCAGCTCCGAGGCCGCCGTCAACACGGCGGGCGCCGGCAGCAGCGCGTCCTCTGGCCCCGGCGGTGCGGCTAGCCCTGCCAGTGCGGCGCCCGCCTCTACCGGCCCGGTCACGCCGCCCGCCGCCGGCACCGCAGGCTCTCCGGCGGCTAGCCCCACCTCCGCGGATCCGGTCGTGCACGACCCCGTGATCACCGACCCGGCAGCCCCGCACACCGACCTGCCCGACTCGGATGTCGGCACACCCGGCGTTCCGGACGGGGTGGCGGAGAGCATGCCGCCCTCCGACATCGGCACCGCTACCCCCGCGTCCGACATGGATACCGCGGACGACCTGGCGCAGGATGACGCCACCGCTGCGGACGTGGCGGACGCCGCTACGGAAGACGAACCGTTCGACGACGCGGACGAAGACAAGGCCTGACTCCCACGCCGAACGCACGGGAAGATCGACGCGAAGAGCGTAAGGGCGCCTGGACGCAGCGCACCACCGAGTGGTCGCCGTCCAGGCGCTACTTGCTGGTGGCGCTGTCACTCGCCGCGCTGCTGCCCGCCATGACGGCGTTAGGAACCGGTGGATCCCTGCCGGAGTCCGACCATAAGACGGAGCTACAGGCGGCCCTTCACGCCGGAGCGGAGCTGTATGCCATGAACTGCGCCGTCTGCCATGGCCCCAGCGGGGGCGGCCTGGTGGAGGCCCGCACCGCGTTCCCGCCTGACGAGAGGCACTGCGTGAGGTGCCACAAGCCGAACAACCCGGTCGTGCAGCCACTCACGCGGCCGTTCGTGGATAACGACATGTTCCCCGTGGGCGACCCGCCGGCTCTCCACGCCGAGGGCCTGGCTGCGGACGGGCCCGAGGCGGGCTCCGCTGATGCCACCGGCGTGCCCATGGCGGAGGTGGTACCGCCGGAGGCTCTGTTCGGTTACGTGAAGGCGACCATGCCGCGCTACGACCCGGGACGCCACTCCGACGCCGAGTACTGGCTGATGGTGGCTTACCTGCTGGAGCTGAACGGGCGGGAGGAAGCGGTCGAAGGCGCCGTCACCGCCGCTTCCTCCGCAGGTTGGACCCCCTGAAAGAGGGGTTAGGCGAGCTCGGTCAGGTGCTGGAGCGCGGATCCAGCACGTCGCGGAGGGCGTCTCCCAGCAGGTTCCACCCGAGCACGAACAGCAGGATGGTGAGGCCCGGCCAGAACGACACGTACCAGTAGTAGAACGGCTGGCCGGGCGGCCCGATGATCCAGTCGCGGCCGAACGAGATCATCTGACCCCAGTCGGCGTAACCGACCTCCACCCCGATGCCTAGGAAGGAGAGCGCCGCCGCGGTGAGCACCACGGAGCCGATGTCGAGGCTGGCCACGATAACTATAGGCCCGATGGCGTTGGGTAGCACGTGCCGGCCGACGATGCCGAACCACCTGCGGCCCAGCGCGCGGGCGGAGGTCACGTACTCCTCCTCCTTGATCCGCAGCACCTCGCCACGCATGAGGCGGGCATAAGACGGCCAGGCCGTGACCGCGATGGCGAACATGATGTTCTCTATCGACTTACCCAGCACGAGCACGATCACCATGGCCACCACGAGGTTGGGGAGCGAGATGACCACGTCCGTGAAGCGCATGATCACGTTGTCGAACGTGCCGCCGATGTAGCCCGAGAGGCTGCCGATGAAGATGCCGACCACGAAGGCGATGCCGACGACGATGAGGCCCACCTTGAAAGCGGTGCGGGTGCCCCAGACCAGGCCGTAGAAGATGTCGTAGCCGCCGCTCGTGGTTCCCAGAAGAGTGCCGGACTGCTCCGCGTTGCGGGGCTGGGTGCCGAAGCCGACGCGCGTCATGTTGAAGCACGTCTGAGGCGGCGCGATCACCGCACGCCAGAAGGCGGCCTTGGTGGGGTTCTTGTAGTCGTACTGGTTCGAGGCGCTCAAGCCCAGATCGCGCACGCAGCTGCGCGGCAGCTCGGTGATCACGGGGGCGAAGATGGCCGTCAGGGCGAAGGCCACCACGAGCAGCAGACCCGCCAGCGCCAAGGGGTTGCGGGTGAAGCGCCGCCAGGCCTTCGAGCGCCGCGCGCCGCTGGCCTGCTCCGGCAGCGTGTCGTCGATCAGGTCGGGATCTATGTTCCGGGTCTCGTCGGCCATGTCAGTCGTACCTGATCCGCGGGTCCACCACACCGTAGAGGACGTCGACCAACAGGTTGGCGATGACCACCATGATGGCGGTGAAGATGGCGAAGCCCAGCACGGACGCGTAGTCGAGGTTGGTGGCCGCGGTGGCCGCCCACTGGCCCAGGCCCGGGTAGTTGAAGATGGTCTCGGTGATGACCACGCCGTTGATCAGGCCGATGAGCACGAAGCCCGAGAGCGTGATGACGGGGATGAGGGCGTTACGGCGCGCGTGCTTGTGCGTCACCACCCGCTCGGGCAGCCCCTTGGCCCGCGCGGTGCGGACGTAGTCCTGCCCCAGCGCGTCCAGCAGCGAGGAGCGCATGACGCGCATGATCTGCGCGCTCAGCACCACGGCCAGCGTGATGACGGGCAGCACCATGTGCCGCAGCGCGTTCAGGAAGATGTCGAAGCGGCCGTTGAGCAGCGCGTCGATGGTGAGCATGCGGGTGTAGGTGGTGAAGTCGGAGTTGGCCCCCGCCATCTGGATGGCGTAGACCGTGGACACCCTGCCAGGTTGGAACCACCCCAGCGCCCCGTAGAAGATGACGAGCAACCAGATCCCGAGCACGAACGTGGGCAGCGACCAGCCGATGATGGAGGCCACGCGCGCTACCTGGTCGAAGAGCCTGTCGCGGTTGAGGGCCGCCGTGGTGCCCATCATCACCCCCACGCCGATCACGGGCACGATGGCCAGGAGCGCCAGCTCCAGCGTGACCGGGAAGCGCTTCATCAGGGTGGTGAGCACGGGCTCGCGCGAGGTGCGCGAGTACCCGAGGTTGCCGTTGGCGACCTCCTTGAGCCAGCGGCCGTACTGCATGTACCAGGGGTCTTCCAGTCCGAACTGCTCGATGATGAGGTCTATGTTCCTGATCTGCTGCTCGGACTGGACGTAGGCAGCGGCGCGCTGGTACGGCGTGAGGAGCTGCATGAGCAGCACGATGGCGAGCGTCACGCCGATGAATATGACCGGCAACAGCAGGATTCGCCTGATGATGAAACTTAGCAAGATACGGTCATCCTTAGTTGGTTGGCCCTATACCGCTGTGATAGCTGAGATGACTGCGCGGTGAGAGGGAGGGAGGCCACACCGTGGTGGCCTCCCTTGACCTTGGAACTTACTTGGAGATGTCTTTCCAGTAGAACTCGGTGGAAAGCATGGTGTTGTAGTACACGCCCTGCAGATCCTCGCGTACCACCAGGAAGTCTTCCTGCACGGGGACCGCGATGATCGGGGCTTGGTCGTAGTGGACCGTGCCCACGTTGCGGTAGAGGAAGCCGCGCTCGACCGGGTCGAGGATGCTGTCGGCCTGGTCGATCAGCGCCTGGACCTCGGGCACGTCGATGCTGGTGCGGGCCGAGTAGTAGCCGTCGTTGTCGTAGAAGGTGTTGATGAAGTTGCTGGGGTCGGCGTAGTCGGCCGCCCAACCGAGCGCGAAGAGCGGAGCCTTCTGCTCGGCGGTGCGGGCGAGGTAGTCGGCCCAGGCCAGGCCGCGCACGTTCATGCGGAAGTTGGGGTTGATGAACTCGAGGTTGTCGGCCATGATCTCGAGGGCGGTCTGACGGATGGTGTTGCCCGTGTTGTAGAGGGCCGTGAACTCGAAGCCCTGCTCCCACACCTGGCCGTCGAAGGCGGCGCGGAAGTACTCTTCGGCCGCTTCCAGGTCGAGCGTGCGGACCTGGACGTCCTCGTTGTAGCCCAGGAAGGCGGGCGGCAGGCCCATGGTGAGCACGGCGCCGGCGCCTTCGTAGATCTGCTCCACGAAGCCTTCGTGGTCGAACAGGTGCGCGAAGGCGCGCCTCACGTTCACGTCGGCGAAGAAGTCGCTGGGGATGCCGTTACCGTCGAGCTGGCCGGAGCCCACGTCCTCGTTGGCATCGGTGTTGATGTCGAAGTTGAAGAAGACGGAGGTGACGGAGGCCGGGTACCAGCCCTCTTCCAGGATGGTCACGCCGGGGGCGCCGCGCAGCTGGTTCAGAGCAGCGCGCTCGTTGAGTGTGATGCGGTCGGCGTCACCCTGCTGGATGGCCAGGATGCGGGTGGACTGCTCGTCCACGTACTGGTAGACCACGTTCTCGATGGCCGGAGCGCCGCCCCAGTAGTCGGGGAAGGCGCGGGCCACGACGGAATCGTCGGTCCACTCCACCAGGCTGTAGGCGCCCGTACCGCTCATGTTGGTGTGCATGAACTCGGCGGTGAGGTCGCGGCCGATCCAGTCTTCCCAGGTGGCCTGCGTGCCGTCCCACTGACCGTTGTCGATGGCCCACTGGCTGTCGACGATGCTGAAGGCGGTGTAGGTGAGGATGGGGATGAGCGCCGGGGTCGGGTTCACCAGGTTCACCTGGGCCACGAGACCGTCGGGGCCCTCGGGGCACTCGACGATGGCGTCGACCATCTCGTAGGTGACCTCGGCGAGGTACGCCTCTTTGTCGTCACCGGCGACCTGGGTGCCGAGCCAGTAGTGGCCCATGAGGTAGGCGGTGGCGCCGTCGGCGTTGGCGGTGGTGGCGCCGTACTCGAACGACCACTCCACGTCCTTGCAGGTCATGGTGTTGCCGCTATGGAACTGGACGCCCTCGCGCAGGTTGAAGGTCCAGGTGAGACCGTCCTCCGAAGCGCTGTAGTCCGTGGCCAGGGCCGGCTCGAACTCGTCGATGGCCTCGCCGTCGTAGAGGAACAGCGTCTCGTACACGTTCTCGATGATGGCGCCGGAGCCGGTGTCGTAGCCGCGGGCCGGGTCGAGGGTGACTGGTTCACCGAACGTCTGGAATACGTAGGTGTCCGCCGGAGCCTGCGCGAACGCCGTTCCGACGATCAGTAGCAGGCCTGCGAACAGGATGGTGATGCTTTTCTTCATCGACTCGCTCCTTCTCTCTTCTGCTGCGTTTCCTCATCCACCGGATCGACCGTATGGAACGAGGTGTAAGGGGTGTGAGATGGTCGGCCTCGGACTGATTACCGAACCCCTTTCCGCATGCCCAGCAGCGGCGCACGGTATGACTCGCCTTACACCTTACTCGCTCCCTGGACACGACAGACTCGGCTTATCCCAAGGCATAACATGTTTGCGCTATGCCCTGCTACGGTTGCAGCACGGCATCGCTACTCTTACCCGCATAGGCGTCCATCACCCGGAGGACCCGGCCACCTCGGTCCCCCGGCAAGCGAACGACGCATGGCCGCCGAGCGGCCGTCCGCAGCCTGGCTTCCAGGCTCCGGTGCGCCCGGTGGTAGCATTGCTCCGTGCTAATGACCAGTCCGAGACACGGCCCGAAGAGGCTACTCGTCCTCTCCCTCGGGCTCCTACTGCTGCTCCCCCTCACCGCTTGCCTGGGGCGTTCCGACTCGCTAGCGCCCGTCATCGCCATCACGGAGCCCCGTAGCGGCACCACGCGCAACACCGACGACCTCCGCATCAGCGGCTACGCCATGGACGATTCCGGCATCGACTCCATCAGGGTCGACGGCTCGGATCTGCTGGCCAGCGAGTTCTACGCCTCGGAGCGCGGCAAGGGCCTCGTGCAGTTCGCGTTCACCAAGCCCAACCTGGCGGACGGCGAGCTCACGCTGCTGCTGGAGGTCACCGACGTGTCCGGCCGCACCACTACGGAGCGGTACGTGCTGACCCTGGACGCCACGCCGCCCACCGTCGAGCTCACCCAGGTGGCACCCCAGAGCGGTGGCCGCATCCTGGTCGAGGGCGTGGCAAGGGACAACATGCGCCTCTCGAGCATCCGCATCAACGACGTGCCGCTGGCTTTCACGCCCGGCACCGAGTTCGCCTTCTCCGTTCTGGTGGATAACGTGGAGGGCGGACAGGTCGTGGTGGAGGACAGCGCGGGTAACGTCATCTCGAGGTCGCTGCAGTGATCAGCACGCTTGGCCCCAGTCCACTGAAGATCAGCACCCGCGAGCTCCTCGACTCTCCGAGTGGCGTGAAGACCTACGAGCTCGAGACCTCGTTCGGTAACACCGACCTCCTGAAGCTGCTCGACCATCTGGGCCTGGCGGGGCCGTTCACGGTGGAGAGCCCGTGGGAACTGCGCGACCCGGACGGAACCCACCTGATCCACGCCGGCGGCTACGCCGCGGTGCCCTTCGGCGAGTCGTACCCCCCTCTGGTGGAGTTCGTGCAGGAGTTCCTCCGCGCCAACCGCCAGCTCGGCCTACCCCAGCAGTCGCTCAGCGAGTGGCGGGCGGCGCTGGAGACCAACCTGGTCGGCCTGCTGGCATCGGTCGCGCCGGCTCATGCCGACAGCAAGGTCTTCTTCGGCAACTCGGGCGCCGAGGCCATCGAGACGGCCATCAAGATGGCGCGCGTAGCGCGGCCGCAGGGCAGCACCTTCATCAACTTCGAGCGCGCGTACCACGGCAAGACCACGGGCGCCCTGGCGCTGACTCCCAACGAGGAGTACCAGGGACCGTTCCGCCCACTGGCGCCTGACGTAGTGACCCTGCCTTACGGTGACCTGGCCGCCCTTGAGCGCACCCTGAAGCAGCTCGGCAACAAGGCCTGCGCCATCGTGGTGGAGCCCGTGCTGGGCGAGGGCGGGGTCATCGAGCCTCCCCCCGGCTTCCTGGCGGGGCTAGGCAAGGCGGCCGCGGCCAGCGGCGTTCTGGTGATAGCGGACGAGATCCAGACCGGCCTGGGGCGCACCGGCCACTGGTTCGCCAGCGTGGCCGCGGGCCTGGAACCCGACATCATCACTCTGGCCAAGCCGCTCGGCGGCGGGCTGCTGCCGGTCAGCGCCACCATCGCCCGGAAGGACGTCTTCCAGGCCCTGCTGCCCGGGCTCGCGTCGAAACGCCACTCCTCCACCTTCTCGGGCGGCACGCTCGCCATGGCGGTAGGGCTCAAGTCCCTCGAGCTTCTGGTGGAGGGTCGTTACGACCAGCGGGCTTTAGAGGCCGGCAGGTACGGCCGTAAGCGCCTCGAGGCCATCGCGCGCGCCAACCCCAACCTGATCGAGGGCGTGCGCGCGTCCGGCATGCTGTTCGCCATCTCCCTCAAGCCGGTAGTCGGCTTCAGGGTACCCGGCGTTTCGGAGGAGGACGTTCAGACCTTGGCAGCCGCGCTCATGCTGCGCGAGCTGCATGGCGCCGGCGTACACGGCTGCTACAGCAACAACGCGCACCGCACCATGCGCCTGACCCCGGCACTGAACATGCCTCAGGAGCTGCTGAGCGAGATGTTCGACCGGGTGGAGGCCCTGGCGAACCGCACGCCGAGTTCGTTCGCCATGCTCAGGCGTCTGCCCATGCCGCGCATGCTCGCCCTGGCCCGGCTGGCGTTCTAAGCGGGCCGGATCGGAACATGCCTCGCCTCCGACACGCGTCGCGGCTTCATCACTGCTTGCTGACCGTCCTGGGCGCATCCTGGCTCGCCGTACTGCTGGCCGGCTCCTTCGGCGGCGCCCAGTCCATCTCGCGCTACCTGCCGGGCGTGGACACCACCCTGCCGGGTTCCGCCCTCTACGCAGCGCACTGCCTGGCGTGTCACGGCCCCACGGGTCAGGGGCTAGACGAGTCGCGGGCGCGTTTCCCCGCGGACCATCAGCAGTGCACCCGCTGTCACAACCCGCTCAACCCGCCCACGCTGCATGAGCACAAGGCGCCCAACGACCTGGCGGTCTTCTCTCTGGGCCAGCCCACCGTGCTGGCGGACGGCTCGTACCTCAGCAAGTTCCCCACGCTGGCGGCGCTGGAGAACTACGTTCAGGCAGCCATGCCACGCTGGGATCCGGGCAAGTTGACGGCAGCGGAGGCGCGCGAGGTCACTCTGTTCACGCTGAACCTCAGCGGCTCGCTGCCCGAAAGCTTGATCGGCGCCTTCTTGGGGGAAGGCGCCGACTTCAGCGAGCTGGATACGGGTGAGGTGTTGCTGGGGCGCTGACGCCCCGCTTCTCCTATTCGGTCTGCAGGCGCCTCGGGTCGAGGGCGTCGCGAAGGCCGTCGCCTACCAGGTTGAGGGCCAGCACGGTGATGACGATGGCCAGACCGGGGAAGGTGACCGTCCACTGCGCGTCCCTGATGTAGGGCCGCGCCGCGTTCAGCATGCTGCCCCACTCCGGAGTGGGCGGCTGCGCCCCCATCCCCAGGAACGAGAGGCCCGCGGCGGAGAGGATGGCGCCCGCCAGCGAGAGGCTGACCTGCACGATCACGGGACCGAGCGAGTTGGGGATGATGTGCTTCAGCATGACCCGGGCGTCCCTCGAGCCCACCGCTTCCGCGGCGGTCACGTAGTCCATCTCGCGGACCGTGAGCACCGCGCTCCGCATGATGCGGGCGAAGGCGGGCACGGTGGCTATGCCCACGGCGATCATCACGTTGACGATGCTGGGACCCAGCGCGGCCACGATGGCGAGTGCCAGCAGGAACGCCGGTAACGCGAGAAGCACGTCCACGATGCCGGAGATCAGACTGTCGAGCCAGCCGCCGTAGAAGCCGGCCATGAGCCCCATCAGACCCCCGATACCGAGGGCGATGCCGACGGAGATGAAGCCGATGCTGAGCGAGACCCGGCCACCGTGGATGATGCGCGACATGACGTCGCGTCCGAAGTTGTCCGTGCCGAGCACGTGCTCGGCGGAGGGGGGCTGCAACCGGTTGCGGAGGTTCTGCCGGTTGGGCGGATAGGGCGCCAACCAGTCGGCGAAGATGGCGGAGGCGAAGATCAGAACGAGGACGACGCCGCCGATGACCGCACGCTGGTTACGTGATACGAACCGGCCGAGCCCCCCGCGTTTCCGCTTGGGCTGGGACTCGTTGAGGGAACCTGCGGGCTGTGTGGACATCAGCTGTACCTCGTACGAAGGCGCGGATCCAAGTAGGCGTATAGGACGTCGGTGAACAGGTTCACCAGGGCGTACATGACGGCGAAGACCATCACCACCCCCTGTATGACGGGCATGTCGCGTGCGTTGATGGCCTCGACCGCCAGGCGGCCCACGCCGGGCCAGTTGAAGATGGTCTCGGTGATGACCGCGCCCGACAGCAGCCCGCCGAACTGCAGGCCAATCACCGTCACGACGGGGATGAGCGCGTTCCTGAGCGCGTGAGAATAGACGACGTTGCGCCTCTGCAGCCCCTTGGAGCGCGCCGTCCTGACGTAATCCTGGCTCAGCGTTTCCAACATGGTGCTGCGCGTCATCCTCGTGATGGAGGCTATAGCGCTGGTGCCCAGGGTGAAGACGGGCATGACGTAGTACTGCCAGCCCCCGAACCGGCCCGAGGCCGGTAGCCAGTCGAGCATCAGCGTGAAGAGGATGATCATCATCAACCCCTGCCAGAACACGGGCATGGCCAGGCCCACGAAGGCGAGCACGGTAGCCACGTGGTCGGCTATGGAGTCGCGCCTGGTGGCGGACATGACCCCTAGAGGCACACCGACGATGACGGCCAATATGGTGGCCAGCACCGCCAGTTCTATCGTCGGTCCGATACGCTGACCGATCTCGGCCGTCACGGGCCGCGAGGAGCGGATGGAGCGGCCCAGGTCGAGCTGCACGAGGCGCCCGAGCCACCTCACGTACTGGACGTGGGCTGGCTGGTCGAGCCCGAGTCGCTCGCGTAGGGCTTCGACTTCAGCTGCCGGGGCGGCCTCGCCCATCATCATCACGGCCGGATCGCCCGGAGTGAGGAACATGATGCCGAACACGATCACGGTGACTCCGAGGAGCACCGGGATCATGAG
The DNA here is from genome assembly GCA_964590475.1 of uncultured bacterium. Lineage (GTDB taxonomy): Bacteria > Deinococcota > Deinococci > Deinococcales > Trueperaceae > JAAYYF01. The sequence goes on from CAZPWN010000062.1 coordinate 10,103, forward strand.
CAACAGTCTTCTGAGGATGTACTTGAACATTCAGATAGTCTCAGACATTTCTGCCTAGATAGTGTCGGCTCCGGCTGAGGGCGCCTGGCCCCACCGGAGTCTCGTAGTCAGGTACAGCGCGTGGAGCGAAAGACGTTCTCGCTCCACGCGCTGCTAAGCCTATGATCCTAGGATCAGTTCTTCTGGACGTTCGCGAGGCGGTGGTGCCCAGCGGGGTGCGGGGTGAAGCCCGACACGTTGTCGCGCCAGCCGTTCATCTCCAGCGTGACGTTGAGGAAGATCCAGGGCGCCTCTTCGGCGATGATCTCCTGCGCTTCGGCGTAGTAGGCCTCGCGCGCGGCGGGGTCGGCTTCCTGGCGGCCGAGGTCCAGCAGCTCGTCCACGCGGTCGTTCGACCAGTAGGTGCGGTTACCGGCAGCACCGAACTGGCTGCTGTGGAAGAGGGCGTACAGGCCGTAGTCGGCGTCGGCGGTCACGGTCACCCAACCGAGGATGAACATGTCGTGGTTGCCGGCGGCGGTGCCGTCGAGGTAGGCGCCCCACTCGAGGACCTGGATGTCGACGGTCACGCCGATGTCGGCCAGGAAGGCCTGGACGATCTCGGCGATCTGGATGCGCAGCGGGTTGTCGTTGGTCCAGATGGTGGTACTGAAGCCGTTCTCGAGGCCAGCCTCCGCGAGGAGGGCCTTGGCGCGCTCGGGGTCGTAGTCGTAGCCTTCGAGCTCGAGGTTGGCGCCGAACACCTGCGGGGAGATGGGGCCGGCGGCCGGGCTGCCGAGGCCCTCGTAGATGGCGTCGATGATGGCCTCTACGTCAAGGGCATGGTTGATGGCCTGACGGACGCGAACGTCGTCGAAGGGCTCCTTGGTGGCGTTGAAGCCGATGTAGTTGGTGGAGAGCGTCTCGATCTCGTCGACGATGACGCTGGGGTTGTTCTCCTGCTGGAGGCGCAGGTAGTCGCGCGGCTCGAGAGCGTAGGCGATGTCGATGCCGCCGGCTTCGAGTTCGATGGCGCGCACGGAGCCCTCGATGATCGGGCGGAAGACGACTTCCTCGGGGAGCACGTCGCCACCCCACCAGTTGTCGTTGCGCTCGAGCACGATCTGGGAGGCGGTCTGCCAGCTCACGAACTTGAACGGACCGGTGCCGACCACGACGCTGGTGCCGTAGTCCTCACCAGCGGCCTCGACCACGTCTTCGCTGAGGATGGAGGTGGCGGTGTGGGAGAGGTGCACGAGCAGCGGCGCGAAGGGCGCGTTGGTGGTGAGCTGCACGGTGTAGTCATCGACGGCCTGCAGGTCCTCGATGAAGCCCACGATGAAGGCGGCGGGGGCACCGGTGGCCGGGTCGCGCAGGCGGTTCAGGGTGTAGACGACGTCGGAAGCGGTGAGATCCGAGCCGTCGTGGAAGGTGACGCCCTGGCGGATGTTGAAGAGCCAGGTGGTGTCGTCGACCTGTTCCCAGCTCTCGGCCAGGCCGGGCTCGAGTTCGAGCGATTCGGTCTGCACGATGAGCGTGTCGTAGATCTGACGCATGACGCGGGCGGACGGCTGGTCGTTGACGGCGTGGGGGCTCAAGCTAACGGCGTCGGAGCCCTGACCGACTACGAGGCGCTGCGCGAACGCGCTGCCGAGTAGCAGCGTGGCCACAGCCAGTAGTACCAAGATCCTCTTCATTCGTTCCTCCTTGTGATTCGTGAGCCGCTCTCCTACGGAAAGCCGGGCAGATCAGCGCGCGATGTCACGAGATCTTGGGACCTCGATGACCGACGGCTTGTCCGGCCCTGGTCCTCCTTGTAGGAGTTAGCATCGCCCTGAAGTGTAACAGAAGGAATCGCCGTTGTGCTCCGCACAGTTGGTCGATTCTTAATGTAAGCGCCCCACCGGAAGCGCACAAATACAGTTCTGCCTACGCCTTTACTTATTCAGCATAGTACGGTTTACCGCTTATTCGCTTTATGTTCCGTATCCTGCATGTCAGGCCTTACGCTAGGGCGCGCTTCTACCTACTGTGCTGTGCGCCGGCGGCGCTCCAGCTTGCATGTCGAACGGCCGGCCGGAGGCGAGCAGGCACCTCGACGACCGCGCCCGAGGAAGGGAACCGGCGATCCTGCGCCGGCGCCCTGCTGGCAGCCCCAGCAGCGCCGTTCCAAGGGACAGAATATCGAGACAAAAAAATAGCGGTCGCCCCGAAAGGCGACCGCTGGTGAGTCCAAGAAAAGACCTGGTTGCAGAACCCTGTACTGTGGCGCTACGTCCGAAGACGTTGCGCGTAACTCCTTAGAAAGGAGGTGATCCAACCGCACCTTCCGGTACAGTTACCTTGTTA
>CAZPWN010000063.1:0-12417 GCA_964590475.1 uncultured bacterium
CCGGGCAACGTGCTCGTGAAGGGCGAGAGCGCCCTGCTCACCGACTTCGGCTTCGCCAAGGACCTGGGGCTGACTGCCATCACCGCGCAGGACATGCTCCTCGGTACGCCCAGTTACATGGCGCCCGAGCAGTTCAAGGGCGTGAGGACCGACCACCGTTCCGACCTCTACGCGGCCGGCGCCGTGATGTACCACATGCTCACGGGCGAGCCGCCCTACGGCAACCAGGTGGTGCGCTACCTGGCCGGCGACGACCGCGTTCCCCTGGGACCGCTGAGCGGCTCCGCCGAGCCGTACCAGGCGGCCGTAATGCGCGCGCTGGCACGCGACCCGGAGGAGCGCTTCGCGGACGCGGCGGAGATGCGCGCGGCCATACTGGCGGTAGCCGAGAGCAACTGAGCGGTGCTTAGCACTCCCTCCACCGGAACTTGGCGCCGGCGCCTGGAGCGCGCCGGATGATCCTGTCGTTCTCGGGCGACCCCTTCCTCGCCAGGCGCGCCGCGCGCGAAGCCCTGGCGGAGCAGGGCGTGCAGCCGGCCAGCGCCACCCATCTGGGGGAGGGCATGACCCCCCAGGACGTGGTGGACGCCGCTTCCCAGGGCGGCCTCTTCGGTCAGGCCGCGGTGCTGCTAGATTTCGGGGAGGCGTTCACCGGTCAGGCCGGGGTCAAGCCGCGCAACGACACCATCAAGGCGCTGAAGAGCCTGGGCGCCTCCGGCCTGATCGTCATCATCGATCCCGATGCCACCCCGGCGCGGCAGAAGACGCTTGGCGAGCTCGGGCCGCACCGCCACCTGCCGGCGCCGCGCTTCGAGCGGCTCCCCAAGTGGGTGGCCAGCGAGCTCGAGCGGGCCGGGGTGCAGTTCGACCGGGACGTGCCGCAGTACCTCGCCGACGCCTTCGGGGAGGACCCGGCCGCCATAGCCTCCGAGGTGACCAAGCTCTCCGTGCTCGGCGAGCGCTACGACGTGGAGCGCGTGATGCAGATAGTCAACCGACCCGCCACGCGCGACTCGTTCGACATCATCGAGGCGGTGGGGCGGGGCGACGCCGGCGAGGCGCTGGGCGTGGCGCGGCAGCTGGTGAACGAGGGCGAATCAGTGCCCAAGATATTCGGGGCGCTCGTGTGGCAGTTCATGCTGGTGGCGCGGGCGGTGGCCCTCATCGGCGCCAGCGGCGGGCGCGCCCCGAGCGCCGGGCAGGCCGCCCAGGCGCTCAAGTGCAAGCCGTTCGTGGCTCAGCGGGCGCTGGGCCTGGCGCGCGGCCTGCGGGAGACCGATCTGCTGCCGCTGCTGGGCGGGCTGCTGGAGGCAGACGTGAGGGCCAAGAGCGGCTCCGACCCGGAGCTGGCGCTGGAGAGCGTCATCGTCTCGCTGGCGCAGCGCTTCCGTGCCAGCCGCTGAAGCCGTACCCGTGGCAGTTCGGAGCGTCAGGCAGGGCCCACTGACCCAAACGGCCTCAGAGGTCGAAGTCGAACTCGGTCCACTTCTCCGTGGAGGCGCTCGACTTGACCGCCGCCTCGATGAACGCCACGCCGCGGGCGCCGTCGATCACGGTGGGATAGTCGGGCTCGAGGCCGGCGTCGTCTAGCCAGGTACGCTCGCCACGCCTGCGCCGTATGTCCGCCGCCACGTTGCGGTAGATGTTGGCGAACGCCTCGATGAAGCCCTCCGGGTGGCCGGACGGCAGGCGTGAGGCCTGCTGCGCGGCCGCGCCCAGGTAGGCGCCGCCCGCCCGCGTGTAGATGCGGCGCGGGCCGTCCAGGCTGGTCAGCTCCAGCCGGTTCGGCTCCTCCTGCCGCCACGTCAGCCCACCCTTAGAGCCGTACACGCTGATGGAGAGGCCGTTCTCCTCGCCCACCTCAACCTGGCTGATGACGAACACGCCCTTGGCCCCACCCCTGTAGCGCACCAGGATGCCGGCGTCGTCGTCGAGGCTGCGGCCCTCCACCAGGGGGGTCAGATCGGCGGAGATGGCCACCAGCTTTAGCCCCGTGACGGTGGCGGCCATGTTCTCGGCGTGCGTGCCGATGTCGCCGATGGCGCCGCCGCTGCCCGAGCGGCTCGGGTCGAGGCGCCACTCGGCCTGCTTTGAGCCCTCGTCCTCCGCGCGGGTGGCCAGCCACCCCTGCCGGTACTGCACGACCACCTTGCGGAGCTCGCCCAGCTCGCCCGACTGCACCAGTCGGCGGGCCTCCTTCACCAGCGGGTAACCCGTGTAGTTGTAGGTGACCGCGAACACCACGCCCGCCTCGTCGACCGCGCGCACCAGCTCGGCCGCCTCGGCCGTGTTGAGGGTCATGGGTTTGTCGCAGACCACGTTGAAGCCGGCCTCCACGAACGCCTTCGCCACGGGGAAGTGAAGGTGGTTGGGCGTGACTATGCTGACCGCGTCTATACGCTGGTCCTCGGGCAGCGCCAGCTCGCCCTCGAGCATCTCCTGCCAGGTGCCGTAGCCGCGCTCCACGCCGATGGCCCGGGCGCTGGCGAGCGAGCGCTCGGGGGTGGAGGAGAGCGCTCCGGCCACCAGCTGCCAGGCGTCGTCCAAGCGCGCGGCCATGCGGTGCACGCCTCCGATGAACGCATCGTTGCCGCCACCCACCATGCCCAACCTGAGGGGCGCGGCCTTACCGTCGTCTCTCAACTGCGATGCCACGTTGCCGTACCTCCATCGCGGCGTCAGCTCGCCGCTGCTACACCACCGTAACCGACGGGTAAGGGCGGCGGGCATGGGTTAGCCTCGGGCCGTGGAAGCCTTACGCACCTCGCTACTCGCGGGCGACGAGCGCGCCATCGCCCGGGCGATATCGCTGGTGGAATCCGGCACCGATGCCGGCCAGGAACTGCTCAGGAGCGTACGCGACGCCACCGGCCGCGCGCGCGTGGTGGGCATCACCGGCTCGCCGGGAGCGGGGAAGAGCACCCTGACCGACGCCCTCATTGGTGAACTCCGGGGGGCGGACAAGCGGGTGGCCGTGGTGGCCATCGACCCCACCAGTCCCTTCAGCGGCGGAGCCATCCTGGGTGACCGCATCCGCATGACGCGCTGGCACTCCGACCCGGAGGTGTTCATCCGCTCCATGGCCACCCGCGGGCACCTGGGCGGCCTGGCCGCGGCCACGCTGCAGGTGGTGGCGCTGCTCGACGCGGCGGGCTTCGACTACGTCCTGCTGGAGACGGTGGGAGTGGGCCAGTCCGAGGTCGACGTGGTGCAGGCCGCGGACACCACGGTGGTGGTGCTCACGCCCGGTCAGGGCGACGGGGTGCAGGCTTTCAAGGCCGGCATCATGGAGATCGCGGACGTGTTCTGCATCAACAAGTACGACCAGCCCGGCGCGGACCGGCTGCGCCGCGAGATCGCCGGGGCGCTCGAGCTGGGCATGTACGACGGCCAGACCTGGTTCGCTCCCATCGTCGGCACGGTGGCCACGAAGGGTGAGGGCGTGGCCGAGCTTATGGCGAAGATCAGCGAGCACCAGGCGCACGTGGGGGAGGAGGGGCTCGAGAAGAGCCGCCGCGCCCGCGTGCGCGCCGAGGTGGTGGCCACGCTCGGCGAGATGTTGAGGCGTGTGCTGGCCGAGGGCGAGGCGGAGGCCGTGGACGCGGTGCTGGCGGGGTCGGCCACGCCCGCCGAGGTCGTGCAGCGGCTGCTGGGCAAGGTAGCGGATAGGGCCTGCTGAGCCGCCGTGTACCCGCGAGGGCACGGCCGGACGGTGCATGGACGCCGCTTGCCGGGCTTACACTGAGCGCATAATGATCCACGCCGTCTATCCGGGATCGTTCGATCCCCTTCACAACGGTCATGTCGACCTCATCAGACGCGCCTCCCGCATCTACGGGAGGCTCACCGTGGCGGTGCTGGAGAACCCGCTGAAGACCTCCGGCATGTTCGACGCCGAGGAGCGGGTAGCCATCATCCGGGAAGCCACGCGCGGCATGAGCGGCGTGGAGGTGGACTCCTTCGACGGGCTGCTGGCCGACTACACGCGCAGCATCGGCGCCACCGTGATAGTCAAGGGCCTCAGGGCCATCTCGGACTTCGAGTACGAGCTGCAGATGGCGCACCTCAACCGGCAGCTGAACCCCGACGCGGAGACCACCTTCATCATGACCGCCACGCGCTGGTCGTACGTCTCCAGCACGCGCGTCAAGGAGATCGCGCGCTACGGCGCCGACGTGGGCAAGCTCGTGCCGAAGGCCACGCTCAAGCGACTGAAAGAGAAGCTAGCCGCCGCGGCCGACTGACCCCCTTAGAACGCATCCTGGGCACGCTTGAGGAGCGCCGCACTCCCCTATACTTGGCGGATGCCTGCGCCGGTTGATCCGGCAGCGTCATGCGGAAGGAACCTCTGATGTCGTCTTATCTGATTCGCGGCCTCGTGGCCGACGGTGGCGTGCGTGTGGTGGCCGCCGATACTACCGAACTGGTCCGGAACGCCGTGGAGCGGCACGACGCCACGCGCACGGCGGGCGCCGCTCTCGGGCGCACGCTCACGGCGGGCCTCCTGCTGGCCCACGTGCTCCTCAAGGATCACCGGGACCGCGTCACCGTCCGCGTGCGGGGCGACGGCCCCTTGGGCGGCGTGATCGCGGACGCGGGCCTCGACGGCAGCGTGCGCGGCTACGTACAACATGCCGACGCGGACATGCCGCTGCGCGACGACGGCAAGATAGACGTGGGCGGCGGTATCGGCGAGGGCGAGATGCTCGTCATACGCTCCCACGCTCCCTACGGCGACCCGTACTCCAGCACCATCGACCTGGTAACTGGCGAGATAGGGGAGGACGTGGCCACCTTCCTGGCCCGCTCCGAGCAGATCGCCTCGGCGGTGCTGCTGGGCGTGTACTTCGGCCCCGACGGACGCGTGGCGCAGGCCGGGGGCGTGATCCTCCAGGCGCTGCCGGACGCCAACGACGCGGCGCTGACGGTGCTGGAAGCCAACGTGAAGGAGTTCGGCGGGCTCACCTCCGCCATGCAGCGGGCGCCCCTCACCGAGCTCGTCAGGGAGGAGCTCGCCTGGGGCCTGGGGTTCGAGAACCTGACGCCCGAGCCGCTGCCGCTGCGCTTCGAGTGCCGCTGCTCCGACGAGAAGGCGCTGGACGCCCTGGCGTACTTCAGCCCGGAGGAGCGCCGCTCGATGATAGTGGAGGACGGCGGCGCCGAAGTGGTGTGCCACTGGTGCGGCGAGAAGCGCTGGATCGGCCCCGCACTCATCGAGTCCCTCGACGGGGACGAGATCCGCTGCCCCGACTGCGGTACTCTGTGGCACCGTGAAGGACAGGCCCGCATGGTGCGCGAAGGACAGCGCTGCGCCTGCGGCCGTCCCATAGAACTCCCTAACTGAACCAGGCCCGTTAGGCGGACAGGAGCCGAACCGTGACAGTTGGCGTGGCCCTCTTGTTGGTCGTGCAGATGATCCTGTGGGGCACCGCGTTCCCGATGATCAAGATCGCGCTCACGGACCTCAGTCCGCCGCACCTGACGCTGCTGCGCCACCTGGTGGCCTCGGCCGCCTTCGTGCCGCTGCTGCTCGCCTTCCGCGCCCGGCTCGCGCCGAAGCGCGCCGACGTGCCCTTCTTCATGCTGCTAGGCGTGGTGGGGTACACGGTCTACCACCTGGCGCTCAACTTCGGCCAGACGCAGGTCTCCGCCGGCGCCGCCAGCCTCATCATCGCCACGGCTCCCGCCATCACCGCGCTCCTGGCCGTGTTCATGCTCCGCGAGCGCCTGCCGGCCGCCGGCTGGGTGGGTTCGGCCATCTCGTTCACCGGGGTCGTGCTGATCGTGGTGGGCGACACGGGCCAGGGCCTGCAGTTCAACGCCTACGCCTGGCTCATCGTGCTGGGCGCGGTGTCCACGTCCTTCTACGCCATCCTGCAGCGCCGCCTGTTCGACCGCTACCGGCCCATCGAAGTGGCCGCCTTCGCCACCTGGGCGGGCACCGTGCCCATGCTGGCGTTCGCGTCCGGTCTGGTGAGCGACGTGGCGACCGCGGCGCCCGCTTCGCTCCTCGCTACGCTCTACATCGGGGTGTTCCCCTCGGCGGTGGCGTACACCATCTTCGCCATAGCTCTGTCGCGTGCGCCCGTCACCATGGTGGCGGCGGCGCTCTACATGGTGCCGGTCTTCAGCCTCATAGCCTCGTGGCTACTCGTGGGGGAGGTGCCGGGCCCGCTCACCGTTCTCGGTGGGGCGGTGGCCATCGGCGGCATCGTGCTGGTGAACCTCGCCAAGCAGCGGGCGGCGCGCCGGAGCGCCGTGGCCCCGACCTAAAGCGGATTCCAGAGCCGTTGTCCGTCTCCGTGACGTCACGGTTCTTACTCGCTCCGCTCGAACGTCCTTGTCCTTCGGACAAGGACTCCGAGAACCGCCTCAGCGCGGGCGCCGCTCCACGTCCACCTTCTGACCCAGTCGGCTCTCCGTGCCGGCCAGCATGCGCTGGATGTTGGTGCGGTGCCGCACCACCGCCAGCGCCGCCAGCGCCAGCCCCAGCAGCAGGTAGGCGGTGGGTGCGCCGCTCACGATGAGGAAGAGCGGTAGAGCCACCATGCCCACCAGCGAACCGAGGCTCACGTAGCGGCTCACCAGGATCGTGAAGACGCCCAGCAGTATGCAGAAGAGGCTCACGAGCGGGCTGACGACCAGGAAGACGCCGATGCTGGTAGCGATGCCCTTGCCGCCCCGCAGTCCCAGCAGCACGTTGAAGTTGTTGCCCAGCACCACGGCCAGGCCCGTCAGGGCCACGCCCCAGGGGCCCACGCCCAGCAGCAGGGGCAGGAGCGCCGCCAGGGCGCCCTTCAGGGGGTCGAGTATGACCACGATGACGGCCGGCACGACCCCGAGCGCCCGGAGCACGTTGGTGGCCCCGATGTTGCCGGAGCCAACCTGCTGGATGTTCACTCCGTGCAGTTTGGCGACCAGGTAGCCGGATGGGATGGTGCCTAGGAAGTAACCGATGACCATGGTCACGACCGTCAGCGTCACGTCTAGCAAGCGATCCTCCAGGACGACTCCGCGGCTGCGGACATAGCGATGATACCTAGCTGGATGAAAGGAGCTTGAAGACGCATGGGCGCCACCGGCCGCGGCAGGGGTAGCATCGGAGGGTGAGTTCCGTGTTCCTCCTCCTCGTGGTCGTCGTGGTGGCGGGCCTGTCCGCCACCAGGTGGGCCGCCCGGATGGCGCCGCTCTGGTCCGAGTTCCCCGCCAAGACGCTCTGCGCCACGCTGCTGGCGGGGCTAGCGGCGGCCGCGGAGTACGGCGTGATGAGCGCGCCCGACTGGGTCATCCTCGCCGCCACGGTCTTGGGCCCGCTGTTCGTGTTCGGCCCCCTGCTGCTGGTGGCCCTCGTGCGCAACGGAGGCTGGCGCCCGGCGCGGCTACTACTGCGCCTGCTCTACTGGACGCCCGAGGGCCGGGGCGCCCTGGGCAGGCTCCTCGCTCAGGCCGCGTTGCAGGAGGGCCAGCCGGAGGCCGCGCTGGCGCTCTCGCAGCAGCGCGACTCGCTCCTGCTGGCCCAGGCGCACCTGCTAGAAGGCGATTACGAGGCGGTGCTGGCGGTGGAGACGCCCTCGGCCGTGGGTCCGCTGGCGGACAACGCGCACCTGGTGGCGGCCGCGCGGGTGGAGGCTCTGCTGGAGCTGGGCCGGGTGGATGAGGCGCAGGCCGAGTTCGGCTCCTTGAAGACGCGCTACGGCGCCGGGCGGCAAGGACCGCTGGGGCACCGTGCGGTTGTCCTGTCCGAGGCCCGGCTGAGGGCCCAGGGCGGCGACTTCGAGGGCGTGCGGCAGCTGCTCGAGCAGCCCCTCGTGGGGGCGAGGCCGGAGGTGCTCTACCGGATACTGGGTGAGGCAGCGGAGCGCGCCGGCCGGCACGACGTGGCGGTGAGGGCGTACTCGGCGGCGTTCGCGAGCGGCAAGGGTAGCCAGCGGGAACGCGCCCGTGAGGACCTGGCCCGCCTGAACGTACAGCCCACCGAGGCGGTGGAGAGGCGGCCCCGCGCGTACGTCACCTTCGGCCTTGCCGGGGTGCTGGCCCTGGCCTACGCCGCGCAGGTCTTCTTCGATAACAGCTACGGCCTGGTGCGGGCGCTCGGCACGCTCTTCGAGCCGAGCAGCGTCGTGGCCGCCTTCCTGCAGGGCCTGCCCGCGCTGCCCGCGGCCGACGCCTGGTGGCGCTACCTCAGCTACGCCTTCCTGCACGGCAACTTCGTTCACCTGGGCTTCAACCTGTGGGTGCTCTACGACATCGGCAGGCATTACGAGCAGCGCCGCGGCTGGGGCGACATGCTGGCGGCGTTCACGCTCGGCACCGCGGCGGGCGCCTGGCTGACGAGCATCTTCCAGGCGGGTCAGCAGCTGATCCTCGTCGGAGCGTCGGGCGGCATCCTCGGCGTGGCCGGAGCCCTGCTGGCTGAGGCGCTGCTGGGCCGCAGCCAGTCGGACAGGCTGCTGCTGCGGAGCCTCATGCAGTGGATGGTCATCCTGTTGCTCTTCTCGTTGGCGGTGCCGGGCGTTTCGCTCTGGGGTCACGTGGGCGGTGTGGTGGGCGGCTTCGTGTACGGCATCGCGCGCCTGAGGCTGCCGGTCGGGCAGCGCTTCGCGCAGGCGGCGGGCCTGCTCTCGGCTTCGCTGCTGGCGCTGGCCGTGTTCGCCTCGCTCACCACCGTGCTGCCGCTACTGCCCTAGAAACCCATCCGGGCGGTTACGCAGCGGTTCACCAGGTCAGAGCGCGCCGCACTGGGTGGCGGCGCCCACCGCCGCGTCGGCGCACACCAGCCCCGCGCCGTACTCTCCGGTGTTCATGTGAGGCTCCAGGCGTGCGGTGTCCAGTATGCGCTGCCTGACCTCGGCCGCGGAGAGGGTGGCGTCCTGCGCCATGAGGAGCGCGGCCACTCCGGACACGAACGGTGCGGCCATGGACGTGCCGGCGAAGCAGGCGTATTGCTGCTCCGGCGGGTCGTCCTGCCGGCCGGGCACGGTGCTGAGGACGGTGGTGGAGCCGCTGAGGGCGCAGGCATGCTCGGCTTCGCCGCCGGTGCCGTAACCGCCGGGCGCCATCACGTCGAGCTCCGGCCCGTAATTGGAGAACTCCGAGCGCTGCCTGTCCTGGTCGACCGACCCTACCGCGAGCACGTTGGGGTGGCTCGCCGGGCTGAGCACGCCGTTGGAGTAGTTGCCCGCGGCGGCCACGAGCAGCACGCCGCTGTTCCAGGCGTCGGCCGCGGCTTCGTCCAGCACCGGGTGGCGGCCCTGCAGCCCCAGGCTCATGTTGATGATGTCGGCGGGGTTCTCGTTCGCCGGGGCGCCCGCCACCGGCAGGCCGCTGGCCCAGCGGATGGCCTTGACCAGCGTGTCGAGCTTGCCGCTGCCGCCGCAGTCGTCGAAGAGCTTCACCGGCAGGACCTGCACGTCTGCGTGGAAGGCAACGCCGATCACGCCCACGTCGTCGCCCATGGCCGCCGCGATGCCCGCCACGTGGGTGCCGTGCGCTACGTTGCTGAACGAGATGGAGCCCTGCTCCACGAAGGTGGGATCGACCACCGGGGCGTTGCGGAAGAAGTCGAAGCCCGCGAGCATCTTGTCGGCCAGGTCAGGATGCCGCGTGTCGATGCCGGAATCGAGCACCGCCAGCACGACCCTGTGGTTAGGCGGACCGTCGAGCGCGGCCCACGCCTCCGGGACTCCGAAATCGGAGAGCGACCACTGGGCGGTGTAGAGCGGGTCGCTGGGCGCCCCGCCGTTCCACTGCAGTTCCACGTAGTAGTTGCGCTGCACCGCGGCGACGCGCGGGTCCGAGGCGAGGCGGGCCACGAGAGCGTCCACGTCCTCACCCGCGGGAGCGGCCAGCACGTCCGGCCCCGCGCCGTTGGCGGCCTCGAGCGTGCGTAGACCGTACGTGCCGATCAGCTCCGTACGGGCGGCGCTGGCCTGCTGGGTGATGGTGGCGGACGTGCCCGCCGCGGCGGGGCCGATCACGCCCCGGGGCAGTACGTAGCTCACCAATATCTCGTTGCCCACGGGCACCGGGCCGGAGGCGGCGGCAACCGAGGCCGGACCGACGGCGCAGACGCCCGAGGAGCCCGTGCTGAACCGCACCTGGCTGGCGCCGCCGTTGGACTCGAAGTAGATGGTGGCGTTGAGGCCCACCGCGGGGTCCACCACCCTGCCCTGGACCGTTATGTAGAGGTTGGAGCTTCGGCCCGCCGGGAGGCTGCCGCCCGTGATGGTCTCACCGAACTGGGTGCGCAGCATCACGTGGGGGTTGTCCGTGCTCACGTTCCAGTGCAGCACGCCGCCGCCGGCGTTACTCACGGTGATGGCCTGCGACTCGTACGCGGAGCCCTGCACGTCGTCCGCGCTGGTGGAGAGCACCGGCGGAGAGGAGCAGGCGCCGAGCAGTAGAGTGGCTGCCAGTAGCAAAGCGAGGTAGGGCGCACGGAGCCAGCGGCGCTCGCCGCGTCCGAGTACCGCGCTCCCTCGCTCGTAGTTGTGGGGTGACTTCACCGTGCAAGCATACGGTGGAGTGTGGGCGCGGAGCGGTACAGATGTGAATCTTGTACTGAGTACAAGTCTCTGCCTATACTCGGCTTAGAGAGCACGGCGGCCCGCTCGCGCATCCGCGGTCGCCCCAGCCGACAGTAGCGGAGTTACAGCGACCGGAGGACACATGGCCATAGACGAGAAGCAAGCCAAACTGACGGCCCCCGTGGGGGGAGCGTTCCTCACCGAGCGGCAGAGCGCGGACAGCGTGCTCATCCCCGAGGCGTTCGACGAGGAGCTCAGGATGTTCGCGAGCACGGCGGAGACGTTCGTGGAGCGCGAGATCATGCCCGACTTCGAGGCCCTGGAGGCGCTCGACTACGACCTCAGCCGCCAGAAGATGGCCAAGGCGGGCGAACTCGGGCTGCTGGGCGTGGAGATCCCCGAGGAGTACGGCGGCCTGGGCGCCGGCAAGGCGGCGGCCGCGGTCATCACCGAGGCCATAGCGGGCGCGGGCTCGTTCAACGTGACGTTCAGCGCCCACTCGGGCATCGGCACGCTGCCCATCGTCTACTTCGGCACCGAGGAGCAGAAACAGAAGTACCTCCCCAAGCTGGCCACGGGCGAGTGGATCGCGGCGTACTGCCTCACGGAGCCCGGCTCGGGCTCCGACTCGCTGGCCGCCAAGACCCGCGCCGTGCTGGACGGCGACGAGTGGGTGCTCGACGGCACCAAGATGTGGATCAGCAACGCGGGCTTCGCCGACCTGTTCACGGTGTTCGCGCAGGTGGACGGCGACAAGTTCACCGGCTTCCTTGTGGAGCGCGACACGCCGGGCCTCAGCTTAGGCGCCGAGGAGAAGAAGATGGGCATCAAGGGCTCATCCACCCGCCAGGTCATCCTGGAGGGCGCGCGCATCCCCAAGGAGAACCTGCTGGGCGAGATAGGCAAGGGCCACCACATCGCCTTCGGCATCCTCAACATCGGCCGCTTCAAGCTCGCCGCCGGCGGCTCCGGCGGGGTGAAGAACCTGCTGGACCTGGCTCAGGGTTACGCCAAGGAGCGGCAGCAGTTCGGCGTGCCCATCGCTACCTTCGGCCTCATGCAGGAGAAGGTCGGCGCCATGGCCGCCGAGGCCTACGCGCTGGAGAGCGCTTCCTACCGCCTGGCCGGCACCATGCAGGCCGCGTCGGAGGGCGCCGAGAACAGCGCGGCCGAGCTGAAGGCCCTCAACGACTACGCGGTGGAGTTCTCGTTCATAAAGGTCTTCGGGTCGGAGATCCTCGACTTCGTGGTGGACGAGGCGCTGCAGATCTACGGCGGCTACGGCTTCTCCGCCGAGTACCCCATCGAGCTGCCGTACCGCAACAGCCGCATCAACCGCATCTTCGAGGGCACCAACGAGATCAACCGCATGCTCACCGTGGACCAGCTGCTCAAGCGCGCCATGCGCGGTCAGCTCGACCTGCTGGGCCCGGCGCAGGACGCCATGACCGGCGAGCCGCTCACCGAGGCGGAGGGGCCCGAGGCCCTGGCCGCCGCCAACCTGGCCCTCGCCAACCTCAAGCGGGCCACGCTGATGGTGGCGGGCATGGGCGCCATGGCCTACATGCAGGGGCTGGAGAAGGAGCAGGAGCTCATGGCGCGCGCGGCCGACATGGTTGGCCTCGTTTACTTCGCCGAGAGCGCCCTGCTGCGCGCCGAGCGCCTGGTGGACACCCGCAGGGCCGACGCCGCCGCGCTGCTGGCTAACCTCTACACCTTCAAGGCGGTGGACCGCGCCCGCGACCTCGGCACCGAGGCGCTGAGGCGCATCCCGCGCGGCAAGGAAGCGCTGCCGCGCCTGCAGGCGTACCTGGCGGAGCACGGGCAGGACCTCATCGAGCTGCGGCGTGAGGCCGCCCAGATGGTGTTCGAGGCCGACGGCTACCCGCTG
>CAZPWN010000064.1:0-12379 GCA_964590475.1 uncultured bacterium
GCAGGGTGTTGAGCACCTGTTCCTTGCTGAGCCAGGCCCTCCGCGCCTGCTGGACGCCGAGCTCCATGCCGCCGAGTTCCTTCTCGTTGTGGGCGTCCGTGGCGATGCTGACCATCAGGCCGCGCTTGCGGGCCGCCATCAGGTTGACGTCGGAAAGGTCGAGGCGCTGGTAGGAGGCGTTGAGCTCCACGGCGACCTGGTTCTCCTTGCAGGCCTCGAAGACCTCCTGCAGGTTCACGGCGTACCCTTCGCGGGCGCCGAGCACGCGGCCAGTGGGGTGGCACAGGATGTTGACCTGCGGATGCGAGACGGCCTTCACGATGCGGGCGGTCTGCTCCTCGATGCTGAGCGAGAAGTGGGAGTGCACGCTGACCAGCACGATGTCGAGCTTCTGCAGCCACTCGTCCGACAGGTCGAGGGTGCCGTCCTTGAGGATGTCGACCTCCAGCCCGCGCAGGAGGGTGATCTCGGGGTTGGCGGCGGTGACGGCGTCAAGCTCCTCCCATTGCCGGGCGAGCTTCTCCTCGTCGAGCCCGCCCGTCATGGCCAACGCTTTCGAGTGGTCGGTCAAGGCCATGTACTCGTAGCCGCGCTCGGTGCAGGCGCGCATCATGCCCTGGGTCGAGACCCGGCCGTCCGACCAGGTGCTGTGCATGTGCAGGTCGCCGCGGATGTCCTCCGGCTCCACCAGCTTCGGTAGCTCGCCCTCCAGGGCGGCCTTGATCTCGCCCCTCCCCTCCCTCATCTCGGGCTCGATGTAGGGCAGGCCGAGCTTCTCGTAGATCTCCTCCTCGGTCTTACTCGCCAGGCGCTTGCCGCTGGAGAGCGGGGATTCGCCCTCCTCTCCCGTGCCCTCGAATAGGCCGTACTCGGTGAGGTGCCAGCCCTTGTCCAGCGCCAGCTGCCGCAGTTCCACGTTGTGGGATTTGGAGCCCGTGAAGTAGAGCAGGGCGGCGCCGAACGACTCGGCCTCCATGACGCGCAGGTCGACGTCGAGGCCGTTCTTGAGGCGCACGCTGGAGCGGGTGTCGCCGCTCCCGAGCACCTCGTCCACGTCCGGGTAACCGGTGAACGCTTCGCTGATGGCCGCGGCGGCCTTGTCGTTCTTGGCGATGGCCAGCAGGTCGATGTCGCCGACCGTCTCGCGCCGGCGGCGGTAGGAGCCCGCCACCTCAACCCGCGTGGCGCCGGGCACCTGCCGTAGCGTCTCGATGAGCGGTCTGACTATCGGGTCGATCTCGCCCAGGCGGGCGCGTTCGACGTTACGGCGGTGCGCTTCGATGCTCTTGAGGATGGAGGCTTGTCGTTTCGGACCGAAGCCCGGGAGTTCGCTGAGGCGCCCTTCCTTGGCGGCCTTCTCGAGTGCGTCGACGCTGTCCACGCCGAGTTCGGTCCAGGCGGCCGAAGCGAGCTTGGGTCCGATGCCCTTCACCCGCATGACTTCGGTGAGCCCGAGCGGCATCTTCTGGCTCAGCTCCGTGAGCTGCGGTAGCTCGCCGGTCTCCACCATCACCTTGAGCTTCTCGGCGATCTCCTTACCGACCCCGGGGATCGTCTCGAGGTCGGCGCCTTGAGCGATGAGCGCCTCCACCTGATCGGAGAGCTCGAGGATGTTGGCGGCGGCGTTGCGGTAGGCGCGGATGCGGAAGCGGTTCTCGCCTTCCAGCTCCTGCATGTCCGCGAACAGGTCGAGGTGCCTGGCCAGTTCGGCGTTCGTCACGTTGCCACCTACCCTTCCTTCGCGGCGACCTCGGCGCCGTCTGCCGCACTTGGCCCAGCGTCGTCCTGCGGGAGCGCAACGCCCTTCTCTTCCAGCATGGCGTGGAAGTCGTTCTCGCTTAGTACGGTTACGCCGAGCTCCTGCGCTCGGGTCAGCTTGCTGCCGGCGTTCTCTCCCGCCACGAGGTAGGCGGTCTTCTTGCTGATCGACCCCGAGGCCTTACCGCCGAGGCTCTGCACCAGCGCTTCCGCGTCCTGCCTGGTCATGCGCTCCAGGCTGCCGGTGAAGACGAAGGTGAGGCCGTCCAGCACGTCCGACTGGGGCGACTGCTGCACGGCCTCCTCCTGGGGCGCTACTCGTGCGAGCAGTTCGTCCAGTACCTCCACGTTGTGTGGTTCGTTGAAGAAGCCGTGTATCTGTTCGGCCATCACCTGGCCGATGCCGTCGATGCTCTGCAGCTGATCGACGCTACTGCCGCGCAGCTTCTCGAAGCTGCCGTACGTGCTGGCCAGCAGCCTGGCAACGGAGGCGCCGACCTCGGGTATGCCCAGGCCGTACAGGAAGCGGGGTAAGGCGGGAGTTCGCGAGGCTTCGATGGCTTCCCAGAGCTTGCGGGCGGAGCGCTCCGCGAAACCCTCGAGCGGTTCTATCTGCTCGGGCGTCAGGTCGTAGAGTTCGTGGAAGCGCTTGACGAGCTCGCGCTCGACCAGCTGGTGGACCGTGCGCTCCCCCAGGCCTTCGATGTCGAGACCGCCGCGGCTGCCGTAGTGCGTGAGCCGTGCGACGAGCTGGGCGGGGCAGTCGAACGAGTTGGGGCAGACCGTGTAGGGTCCGCGCCGGCCGAGTTCGGTGCCGCAGCTGGGGCAGTGGGTGGGCATGGCGAACGGCTCTCCGCGCTCCGCACCTGTCTCCACCACCTCGACCACCTGGGGTATGACGTCGCCGGCGCGCTCCACGCGCACGGTGTCGCCTTCCCGGATGTCTTTGCGCTGGATGTCGTCGATGTTGTGCAGGTTGGCGCGGCTGACGGTGACGCCGCCGATGTTCACGGGCCTAAGCATGGCGATGGGCGTGACGACGCCGGTGCGGCCAACGCTGGGGACGATGCTGAGGAGCTCGCTGACTTCCTTGCGGGGCTGGAACTTGACGGCGTACGCCCAGCGCGGGTGGTGGGCGGTGCTGCCCAGCCGCTGGCGGATGGCCAGGTCCTGCAGGTTGACCACCACGCCGTCGACCTCGTACCAGAGCTCGTCGCGCTCCTCGACCATCTTGTTGAAGTAGGCCAGGATGCCTTCCACGTCGTCGGCTTCGTCGTTGTCGGGGTTGATGGGCAAGCCCCAGTCGGCCATGCCCTGCAGCATCTCGGACTGGGTGGCGAAGACGCCGCCTGCCAGGACGTCGTAGCAGTAGAGGGTGAGGGGGCGGGAGGCGGTGAGGCTGGGGTCGAGTTGCCGCACGCTGCCGGCCGCCGCGTTACGGGGGTTGGCGAACGGCTGCTTGCCCTGGTTGATGAGTTCTGCGTTGACGTCGTCGAAGGAGTGGATGGGCAGGAAGATCTCGCCGCGGACGGCCAGTAGTGGCGGGACCGGGGCGCCTGTTGTCCTCAACCTGAGCGGCACGGCGCGGATGGTGCGCACGTTGGCGGTGATGACCTCGCCCTCCTCGCCGTTGCCGCGGGTGACGGCCCTGACCAGGAGGCCGTCCTCGTACACGAGCTCCACGCTCAGGCCGTCGATCTTGGGTTCCAGTGAGTAACCGACGGTGGCGTCCTCGTCGACGGCGGCCACGGCGCGCCTCAGGCGCTGGTCGAACGCGCGGAGGTCCTCCTCGCGCGCGCTCGAGTCGAGGCTGAGCATGGGCCTCAGGTGCCGCGCGGTCTCGAAGCCCTCGAGCGGGGCACCGCCCACCCTCTGCGACGGAGAGTCGGGCGTGATCAGCTCCGGGTGGTCTTCCTCGAGCTTGCGGAGTTGCCGCATGAGGTCGTCGTACTCGGCGTCCGAGATCTCGGGACTGTCGAGGACGTGGTAGCGGTAGTTGTGATGGTGGAGCTGCTCGCGCAACTGCTCGATCTGGTCGACTACGCCTTGCGACTTGCTCATGACGTAATAGTACGCGGAGTGCACCGCGGACCGGGCCTAGATTGCGTGGGTGATTGATGCGCCGCCCGGGCGGTACCGCTGGGGGTCAGCGGCGGGCGATGTCGCGCTGGGCGTTCTCCAGCCAGGCGGGCCGGGCGACGGGGTCCGTGACCGGCACCTGCTTGCTCATCACTGGTAGCGGAGCGGGGCGCGAGCGCCTGCCAGCGGGGCGCGGTGAGCTGGAGGTCAGGGGAATGCCGCCCCCTCCCGCGTTGTGTATGGACCTGAGTGAGCGGCGCTCGAGCCAGGCCTCCAACGCGTCGTGAACGGCCACGAGCAGAGCCGTGAGGAGACCCAAGCCTGCGAAGAGGAGCGTGATGCTGAGCGCCGTGATCATCATGAAGGCACCATACCTTAGATAATAAGGTACGAATGTGAGGGTGTCCACATGCGGACGGCGGAACCGCGTACTTCATGGCGGAAGTGTAGCGGGGGTGACCGATACTTACAGCACATGGCATATGAATAGCCCACATACAGTAGGCTACCGCCGACCTACGTCACCTAACGCCGCAGGCAGGTCGTAAACTCGCATCACACTTCGCCTTTGGGGGCCTGCATGCGCCGCACTACATACGTCGTCTCGGACCGCTTGGCGGTCCGCCGCATCCGCGACCAGATCGCACAGGAACGCCAGTTGGGCCACCGGGTTCTCACCCTTCCCGGCCTGGCCGCACGTCTGGCAGGAGGCTTCGTCGGTAGCGTCAGCGCGGGCCAGGTGCGTCAAGCTCTGAGGGAGCCGCCCCTGGAGCGGCTGGCGAACCTGGCGCGCATCGCCGACCTGCCCGGCTTCGGGCGGGCGGCAAGCGCCACACTCAACGCGGTATGGAACGCGGGCATCGACGTGAGCGCAAGGGCAGCAGCCCCTGACGCCGATGTGCGGTGGGTGGAGCTGGCGGCGCTTCAGGATCACGTGCGCGCCGCAGCGCCGGCCGGGGCGCTGTTGCCGCCGGAGCTGGTGGCGGCCGCCATGCAGCGCGCGCACCTGGCGCCCAGCCTGGTAGGCGACGTGAGGCTCGAGCGGGTCGACGAGGTGGCGCCCCTGTATCGGCCGCTCCTCGCGCGGCTGGCCGAGGTGGTGCCGACCAGTTGGCGGCTGCCCTTCGGCGCGCGAGCGGAGTGGGCGGCAGGAACTCCCATCGAGATAATCCAAGCCGAAGCAGCGCAGCCTCAGCTCTCCGTGGAGTCGTGCGCCGATCCCGCGCACGAAGCGCTGGTGGCGCTCAGGTGGGTGCGGCGCCTGCTGGTCGCAGGCGTGCCCGCCGAACAGATCGCCGTTACCGCCGTAGACGTCCGTGCGTACGACGATCACATGCAGAACCTCGCCGCCAGTTCCCAGCTGCCCATCCACTTCGCCAACGGGACCGCGTTCGTCAGCACGCCCGCTGGCCAGTTCTGCGCGGCCATGGCTGACGCGCTCCTCAACGGCCCGGACCAGCAACGCATACGGCGCCTCTGGTCGTGCGCGGGCGACGCGCAGGACCAACAGATCGGCGCCCTGCCGCCCGAGTGGTGCGCCGACATCGCGCCCGACGCCTCCCTGGGCAGCGTGGGCCACTGGTCCCGGGCGCTGGAGAAGCTCCGCGAGAAGGCGCCCCGCACGGGCGAGCTGATGTTGCGACTCGTGACCGATCTATCCATGGGGCCCGGTAACGCCGCCGCCATCGGCGAAAGGTGGCTGACGGGCAAAGCGCAGCAGGCATGGCGCGGCGCTCTGGCCGAGGGGCCAGCCGAAGCCCTGCCCAGCTCGCTGCAGCGCCTGCGCCTCTCGGACGATGAGGATCCCGCCAGGAGCGTCATCTGGGCCCCGGCAGCTTCGCTCCTCGCCTGGCCGCGCGCCCACGTTCGGCTACTCGGGTTATCCGCGCGCTCCTGGCCGCGGCGCACGAGCGACGAAGATCCCCTGCTCCCGCAGCGGCTGCTGGGCTCACAGGCGCTGCGTGAGAGGACCACCGCCCGGCGCGACACCGACCACTTCAGGGCCCTGCTCTCCCAGACGAGCACCGAGGCGGTGCTCAGCCGCCCGCGCCGCGGCAGCGACGGGCGCAAGCAGAGCATCAGCCCCCTCCTCAGGGAACTCCCGAAGGAGACGCCGACGCGCGAGCAACTCCCACGTGAGGGCACGGACCACGCGCTCACGGAGGCGGACCGCAGAGCCTCGAACATGGCCGAACTCCAGCAGGACCCCGCGCTGCGCCGGGCGTATGGAGCGTTCCGCGCGCACTATCACGACCCCAGCCTCACGCCTCACGACGGCGTGGTGCGCGCCGGGCACCCGGTGGTCAGGCGCGCGCTCGGGCGCCGGCACTCGGCGACGTCGCTCAAGAAGCTGCTGCTGAACCCCCACGGCTTCATCGCCAAGTACGGCCTCGGCTGGGCAGAGCCCCAGCCCGAAGTGGAGGTACTGGATCTGGACGCCGCCAGCCGCGGCTCCCTCATCCACGAGGTACTGGAAGCCAGCCTCAGGGCCGTGCAGGAGAGCGGCGGCTTCTCCGCAGTCGGCAGCGAGGATCTCGAGCGGATCGTCACGCAAGCGGTGGAGGACCTGGCGACGGAGTGGGAGATGACGCGCCCGGTACCTCCTAGGCTCGCGTGGCAGTTCGAACTGCGCCGCGCGGCGGACATGGCCCTCGACATGCTGTCGTTCTCCGGTGACGAGGCCGGAGAGGTGCGCAGCTACGCGGAGGTGAAGTTCGGCTACGCGGAAGAAGAAGCAGGACCGCCCGGCGCCTACCCCTGGTGGGCGGGCGCCGAGGTGAAGCTGCCCGGCACCGAGCTGCGCCTGCGGGGCATCATCGACCGGCTCGACCTGGACGCGGGGCGCAAGCTGGTGCGGGTGATCGACTACAAGACCGGCAAGCCGAAGAGGGTGGGCGGCGGCCTCGACGCGGGTGAGGAGCTGCAGCGCACCCTTTATACGGTGGCCGTCAAGCAGCTCCTGGGCGAGGAGTACACCGTGCTGGCGGGCCTGCTTTACGCCGGCGCCACCGAGGTCAAGGCGCTGGACGATCCGGACGCCAGCGTGCAGCAGCTCACCAGGGCGGTGCAGGAAGCCGCCCGGCTCCTGGAAGACGGCATGGTGGCGCCCGGACCCGCCATCACCGGCGGTTACGAGGAAGCGGTGCTCGCCTACCCCGCGGTGGGGCCGGGCTACTACTACCAGATCAAGCGCGCCGCCCTGGAGGCGCCGCGCCGCACGCTCGACATGCTCTTATCCGGCGAGCCGCAGGACGAGGGGGTGCGGGCGTGACGCTCACGTCCGGGTCCACCACCGGGCAACTCCTGGACCAGGAGGCGCGCAGGTCAGCCCTCACGGAGCGGCACCTCGGGCTGGTGGTCGAAGCGGGAGCCGGCTCCGGTAAGACCGCCATCCTCGCCGGCCGCGTGGCTCTGCTACTGGCCGACGGGGTAGCGCCCGGCTCCATCGCGGCCATCACCTTCACCGAGCTGGCCGCCGCCGAACTGGCCACCCGCATAGGCGAGTACGTGGACGCCCTGGCCGCGGGCACGGTGCCGGTCACGATGACGGCCGCCTTCGGCCCGGGCGGGCCCACGGAGGAGCAGCGCCGCAACCTCCTGGCCGCCCGCGTGTCCCTCGACGAGCTCACCTGCTCCACCATCCACGGCTTCGCGCGCGAACTGGTGCGCCCCTACCCCGTGGAGGCCGACATCGACCCGGGCGCCGCCGTCATGGACCCCGCGGAGCAGGCGCTGCTGTTCGCCGACGTCTTCGAGGGCTGGCTGCGCGAGGCGCTCGGCGAGAGGCGCGGGGCCGCCAAAAACGCGGGCCAAGGCGAGAGCGGGGACGCCGCCCCTGAGCACGTCGGCAGCGTGGCGCGGTTCGTGATCGCGGACGACAAGAACAAGCGTGAGACACTGGAGACGCTCGCCAAGCTGCTGCACGAGCACCCCGGCGCGGCGCCGGCGCCACCCGCAGACGTACGCTCACTGGCGCAGCAGATCATGTCGCTCTGCGACGACCTCCACGAGTACATTCACGCTCAACCCGGAGCAGCCGCAGCGGTGGGCCCACGCTTACAGCAGGTGCAGGACCTGGCGCAGGCGCTTCGGGCCCTGAACGCGGGCACCGAGGACGCGATGGGTCTGCTGACCCTCGAGCGGCCCACCCCCCTGTTCACCCAGAGCGGCGCCTTCCGCAGGTTCCAGGTCAAGACCGGCTGGCTAGCCGCCGGCCGCGCGGCGGGGCTGACGAAAAGCGAGGCGGAGGGCGCCTTCCTGGGCGCCGAGAGCATGTACTACGAACTCGACGAGCTGCTGCAAGCAGCCACCACGGCTGCCGCCGACGCCGTGCTGCACGGACTGTGCGAGGAGCTCAAGCAGATCGGCGAGCGCTACAGGGAGCGCAAACGCGCAGCGGCCGTGCTCGATTTCGACGACCTGATAAGAACGGCGCTCGAGCTCCTAAGGAACGAGCCGGACGTGCGCGAGCAGCTGGCCAGCAAGTACCCTCACGTCCTGATAGACGAGTTCCAGGACACGGACCCGCTGCAGGCCGAGATCTACTGGCGCCTTACCGGCGTGCCGAGCGACGACGACTGGCGCACCTGGCCCTCCAGGACCGGTTCGCGCTTCGTGGTGGGCGACCCGAAACAGTCCATCTACCGCTTCCGCGGAGCGGACGCCGGCACGTACGCCGCGCTGACCGAGAGCCTGCGCTCTGACGCGGCCTCCCGCACCCTGGAACTCAACACCAACTTCAGGTCGCGCGCACCCATCCTGGACGCCGTGAACGAGACGTTCGCGGAGCCGCTCCAGGCCGACGACCAGCCCGGCTACCGCCCCCTGAACGCCTGGCACGAGGCCACGGAATCGCCCGGTGTGGCGCGCCTGCTGGTGCCCGACCCCATGGAGACGCTGGGCGACTCGTCCATAGATGCGGTCCGCACGGTGGAGGCCGAAGCGGTAGCCGCGCTGGTTCGCGACCTCGTCGACGGAGTGAGCGACCTGCTTCCCGCACCCATCTCGGCGGGCGACATCGCGCTCCTCGCGCCCTCGGGCACGGGTCTCGACGTGTACGAGCGGGCGTTGGACGCTCTCGGGCTGAACGTGGCCAGCCAGGCTGGCAAGGGCTTCTACCGCCGGCAGGAGGTGCAGGACCTGGTGGCGCTCGCGCGCGCCCTGGCCGATCCGCGCGACCGCCTGGCGCTGGGGGCGCTCCTAAAGGGCCCCCTGGTGGGCGCCACCGACGAGGAGCTGCTGGACGCCACCGAGCTGCTCAGCCACCTGGAGAACGACGACCGCTTCCTGAACGTCCTCACGGACACGCAGCTCCTGCCGGCCGGAGCCATCCGCAGAACCCTCGAGAGGCTGAGCCCGCTGGTGCGTGAGCGCTTCACCACCACGCCGCACAAGCTCCTCGCGCGCGCCCTGGAGGTCATGGACGTGCGCGCGGTGCTGCAGCACAGGCACGGCGAGCACGCCGACCGGGCGCTGGCTAACGTGGACCGGTTCGTCGAGCAGAGCCGCCCCTTCGACCAGCGCGGCCTCACCGCCTTCGCGCGCCACGTGTGGGCCGCGTGGGCGGACGGCGAGAGCGAACTGGAAGGGCGCGCCGACTCCAGCGCCGAGGCCGTCACCCTGATCACCATCCACTCGGCCAAGGGCCTCGAGTGGCCCGTGGTCATCCCCATCAACACCGCCTCCGCCCCCAAGGGCGTCTCCGGCGTTATCCACAGCCGCCGCACCGGCGCACTGGCGATGACCGTCCTGGGCCACGCCTGCTCGGGCTACCAGGAGCTGAAGGAGCTGGAGGAGCAGGAGCGGGCTGCCGAGCGCCTGCGCCTCTGGTACGTGGCGGCCACGCGCGCGAGCGAACTCCTCGTCGTGCCCCAGTACGCCGCCGAGCAGAGCGCGCGGGCCTGGTGCAACCTGGTTCAGTGGCTGCCAGGCGACGCGCCCCTGGTGGAAGTTGAGGCCAGGGAGCGCGGCCGCCGCGCGACGGGCGCCGCGGTGCGCACCGCCCAGTCGCGCGAACGGTTCCTGCAGGAGCTTGAGCAGATCGAGCGGAGCGCCGTGCGGATCGAGCGCCGCGCGCCCAGCCGTCGCGACGACCAGACCCTGAGCGCACTCGCGGCCGACGGCGGCGAGCCTCAGGAGGAGCCGGAGCGGTACCTCCTAGACGAGGAGGGCGCCGCGCTCCTCCTCTCGGCACTCGACGAACATGGGGACGCCGACCCCCGCACGGAGCACCGCCTCCGTATAGGCACGGCGCGCGGCATCCTGCTGCACAAGCTGATGGAGGAGCTCATCAACGGCGAGACGGCGGCGGCCGCCGAGGTGTTGGCGGCCCGCGCCTCCGAACTGGCCGGCTACCTGGACATAGACGCCGTGGAATTCGACGCCGCGGAGGTGGGCGAGCTGGCGCACCGCACCTGGCACCTGCCCGAGATCGCCGCGCTGCAGGCGCGCCTTCACGCGGAGGTGGAAGTAGCCGGCGTGGACACGGACCCCGCAGACCCCGCGGCCCGGATCTACTGGGGCGGCATCGCGGACGCCGTGGCCCTGGACGAGAAGGGCGCGGTGGAGACGGTCATCGACTGGAAGAGCGACCGGAACCCCAGCGAAGAGGTACTCGAGCATTACCGCCACCAGATCCGCGCCTACCTTCACCTCACCGGCGCACGGGAAGGGCTGTTGGTGCTCTGCACCGCCGGCAAGGTGGTGCCCGTCACCCACGACTGAACCGCCCGGAGCCGCAACCGTGGCATCATCGCGGCATGACCCAGCCGAGCGCCGCGCCCACCCTCCTCAAGCCTCCCCGGCTCCGCACCGGTGACACCGTCGCCGCCATCTCGCTCTCGAGCGGGCTGGCGGCGGAGTTCCCCCACCGCTACCGGGCGGGCAAGGAGCAGTTCGAACGGACCTTCGGCGTGAACGTCATCGAGGCTCCCAACGCGCTCAGGAGCGACGACTGGCTGCGCCGCAACCCGGAGGCGCGCGCCGACGACCTGCACTGGGCGCTCACGAACCAAGACGTGAAGGGGATGATCAGCACCATCGGCGGGGACGACTCCGTGCGGATTCTCCCCCACCTGGACGCCGACCTCATCCGCGCTAACCCCAAAGTGCTGATGGGCTTCTCGGACACCACCATCACCCTCACGGCGTTCCTCAACGCCGGGGTCGTGGCGTTCCACGGCCCCGCGTTCATGACGGACCTAGCGGAGAACGGCGGCATAGTGCCTGCGGTGGAGCGCAGTATCCGCGCCACCCTCTTCGGCGCCCAGCCCGCGCCGTGGCAGGCCGCGCCCGGCTGGACGGAAGAGTTCCTCGACTGGAGCGACCCCAGCAACCAGGATCGCGCCCGCAAGTTCGTGCCCAACCCAGGCTGGCGCTGGCTCCAAGGCGAGCGGCCGGTCGAGGGGCGCCTGCTGGGCGGCAACATCGAGGTGCTCGAGTTCATCAAGGGAACCGGGTGGTGGCCGGCGGCGCACCTGTGGCACGGGGCGGTGCTGCTGTTCGAGACCAGCGAGGAGGTGCCGCCGCCGCAGGCCGTGGAGCGCATGCTGCGGAACTACGGGCACCAGGGCGTGCTGGAGCGGGCCAGCGCCCTGCTCTTCGCCCGGCCGATGGGTTACACCGCCGCCCAGTCACAGGAACTGGACGAGCTGATCCTCGCTGTGCTGATGGAGTTCGGACGCGGTGCCCTCCCAGTGGTGGCGGGCCTCGACGTGGGGCACACGAGCCCGCACGTGGTGGCCCCGCTGGGGTGCCGCGTACGGATCGACCCGCGCAACAGGGTGATCGAGAGCTTGGAAACCGCCGTTTCGTGAGCGGCCGGCACGTTCACGGCAGGAGTCACCTGCAGTACGCCGCGGTGAGGAGTACCCCACGCCGGCGCCGGCAGGTACCGAAATAGCATGCGCGGGAGATGACAGCGACGAACCGCAAGCCGCCGGCGATCTGGGCCCTGCTCTCCTTGCTGGTCGCCAACCTGGTGCCCGTGGCGGGCGTCTACCTCTGGGGCTGGAGCCTCACGGAGCTGCTGATGCTCTACTGGCTCGAGAGCGCCGTGATCGGCATCTTCACGGTCCTGAGGATGGTGTCCCTGCGCCTCGAAGGTCAACCGCTGTGGACCCACGTGGGCACGAAACTTACGTCGGTGCCGTTCTTCATCGTCCATTACGGGCTCTTCTGGCTGGTGCACGGCGTATTCCTGCTAATCCTCTTCGGACGCGGCCCTAGACCGGTGGGTAACGGACTCGACGGACTGCTGTTCATGCCCGTCGGCTCCAGCGCGCAGCAGGCCGACGTGCTCGCCTGGCCCCTGGTCCTCATGCTGATCTCGCACGGCGTGGACTTCGTGACCGGCCACCTGGCGAACGGCGAATACCGCCGGAGTACGGTGCAAGAGGTGATGACGCAGCCCTACGGCCGCGTCTTCGTCCTGCACCTCACCATCATCGCCGGCGCCTTTCTGGTGGTGCGCCTGGGCCAGTCGCAAGCTGTTCTACTGCTCTTCGTGCTCATGAAGATCATCGTGGACGTGCGGGCGCACCTG
>CAZPWN010000065.1:0-12274 GCA_964590475.1 uncultured bacterium
CCGGCAGGTCCGTCATAGTGATCGAGCATCACCAGGCCGTGATGGCGCACGCCGACTGGATCATCGATCTGGGCCCGGGAGCGGGTCATGACGGCGGCCGGGTGGTGTTCGAGGGCCGGCCGGCCGAGCTGGTCAAGGCCAAGAGCACGCTCACGGGCCAGCATCTGGCCACGTACGTGGGGGCGTGAACGGAGCGAAGTAAGAACCTTGTAAGAGTTCCGTCATAGCGCCGCGCCCACAATCTGCGTGTGTCCATAACGCTGGGTAAAGAGGGACGGTTCACCCAGACGGTCGACAAGGAGCCCGCTCGCAGCGTGAGCTGGCCCCCCCTGACGGTTGCAGCCACCCCCAAGAGCCTCACGCCGCACTCTCCGAACTACTCGGAGGTGGTGGTGGCCTTGGCGCCGGCGCTCGACGCGCTCGGGGGCAACGACGACGGGCACGTACTTCGCACCACCATCATCGGCATGCAGATGGGCGGCCTGCTGGACCTCGGGCAGCTGGCTGCCAGCGACCTCTTCTACGCACTACTTCTCAAGGACATCGGAGCGGCGGCCGCCGCGGCGCAGCGCTTCCACTCTTACGGCGAACTGGACGAGCACGCCGCCCGGCTGCTGGATCACGCGGACCTGACGGACCTGGCGCAGACCCTACAGCTGGCGCGGGCCATGCTCGGCAGCCGCGCCCCGCTCCGTCGCCGGCTGCGCAACGTTGCCGACCTGCTCGTAGGCTCCCGTCGGCAGCCGGCCGCAGTGGTTCGCGCCAGTTCCCGCGTGGCGGCGAGCTTCGCTCTGGACATGGGCTTCTCGCATGGCACGGCGGCGGCGCTAAGGAGCCGGAGCGAACGCTGGGACGGGCGCGGCCGGCCCGACGGCCTGTCGGGCGAGGCCATACCGTTGGCCGCGCGCATCGTGGCCGTGGCGGACGAACTCGACAGGCTGCTCGCCTCCCACGCTCCCGCCACCGCCGCGGCCAAGCTGGCGGGCGAGGCCGGGCGGCGCTTCGACCCGGCGGTGGTGAAGCTCGCCGACAGACTGGTGACGCGCGGCAGGCTGCTGGAGCAGCTGGCCGAGGAGGACCTGGAACGAGAGGCGCTGATCCAGGAACCCATACAGCGCCGGCACGTGGCCCTGGCCGGCCGCGTGGACAGGCTCCTGTCCGGCGTGGGCAGGCTCATAGACTCCCGCTCCTCGTGGCGCGCGCATCACTCCGAACGCGTGCGGCAGCTGGCCCAGGGCGCGGCGCTGCAGCTGCCCCAGCCCTACCGGCTGAGCGTCATGGCCCGGCGCCGCCTCGCGCGCGCCTCGCTGCTGCACGACATTGGCAAGGTGTCCACCCCGGTGGCGCTGCACGACAAGCCGGCCGCCCTCGAGGCGCATCAGCTCAGGACGCTCCAGGGCGACGTGGGGCTGGCGGAACGGGTGCTGCCGCGCGTGCTGGACTTAGCGGACGCGGCGTTGGTCACCGAGACCTTCGTGGTGTCGGAAGTACGCGCCCACGACGACGCGAACGCCCACTCGTTGGATCCGCAGATGGAGAGCGGCCTGATGACGGCGCTCGTCAGCCTGGCGGGCAGGCTCGAGGCGCTCATGGCTCCCCGCCCGCAGCGCGTCGGCGTCAGCGTGGCCGAGGCGCTGGAGGTGCTCAGGCGCGACGTGGACGAGAGCCGCGAGGCCCGTAGGGAGCAGGGCTGGTTGCCGGCGAACGCCGACGTGGACCCCTGGGTCCTGGCACTGGGGGCGCTGGAGGCGTTCGTGGCTAGCCCGTCCGCGGCGAGCCTGCTGATGCCACGCAAGTTCGACCCAGCTACCCTCGTGGTGGTCGACTGACCATACAGACGAACCGAGGCTTAGGAGCCTCGGTTCGTCTAACTTCATTTTGGTACTAGTTCTAGCTTTACTCTTCGGTCTTCTTGCTGGAGCCTTCCTTGGCGGAGCGAGCCACGGCGCGGTCGCGCTCCTGACGGCCCACGTCGGTCTTGAGGCGGGAGGCCTTACCGCGGAGGTCGCGCAGGTAGTAGAGCTTGGCGCGCCGGCTGCGGCCGCGCCTTACCACCGTGATGCTGTCGATCAGCGGGGAGTTGACGGGGAACACGCGCTCCACGCCCTCACCGAACGAAACCTTGCGCACGGTGATGGTGCTGCGGGCACCCTTGCCGTTCTTGCGGGCGATGACGACGCCTTCGAAGGCCTGGATGCGGCTCCGGTTGCCTTCGACCACCTTGTAGTCAACGCGGATGGTGTCGCCCGTATCGAAGTCCGGGTGGTCGTCGCGTAGGAAGGGCTGCTCGATAGAGCGCAAGATCGCGCCTTTGTTGTAGTTCATCTCATATCTCCAGTGGGGCTTCTTGCACCCTAAGAAACGCCTCGTCAGTCGCGGGGCTCCCAGATGCGTAGGTGCATGCGGAAGCCGCTCGCCGCCTCCGAGCGTCAAGCCTTGACATAGTAGCGCATGTGGTGCCCCAGGTTCAATACCGGCGCGCTACGCTGGTCCACATGTCGTTCGCCACATCCGGACTCCATCACATGACGGCCATCGCCACCAGGCCCCAGGGCAACATCGAATTCTACGTGCGCTTCCTGGGCCTGCGGCTCGTCAAGCGTACCGTCAACTACGACGACCCCCAGACGTATCACCTCTACTTCGGCGACGCGCTCGGCCGGCCGGGCAGCGTCGTGAGCTTCTTCCCCTGGGCCGGCGCCGGTCCCGCCGTGAGGGGAGCCGGCGAGAGCGTGGCGGCGGCCTTCCGGGTACCGCCCGGCTCGCTCGCCCTGTGGGCCGACCGCCTGCAGCAGCACGACCTGGCCCACCGCTTCGAGGACCGTTTCGGCGAGGAGATCATCGCCTTCACCGACCCCGACGGCGTGCCGCTCGAGCTCGTCGAAGCTCCCCTCAAGGGCGCGGCGCCGGAGACGTGGCCGGGCGCGCCCGTGCCGGCGGCCATGGCCGTGCAGGGGCTGCACTCCGCCACCGTGCTGGCGCCGGCCCTGGACGACACGGCCCTGATACTGGAGCAACTCGGCATGCACCTCGTGTCCGAGGCGCCGGAGGCCGACGAGGACGGTGGGCGCCGTCGCCGCGTGAGGCTCTCGGCTGGGGAGCACGGCGCGGAGACGAAGGTGGACCTGCTGGAGGTAGACGGCGCGCAGCCCGGCCGCCTGGGGGCGGGCTCCATCCACCACATCGCCTTCAGGCTCAAGGACGAGGAGGCGTTGGCCGAGGCTCAGGAGTTCCTGGCCCAGGCCGACCTCAGCCCCACCAAGGTGAAGAACCGCACCTACTTCAAGTCCGTGTACTTCAAGGAGCCGGGTGGCGCCATCTTCGAGCTGGCCACCGACGGCCCGAGCTTCACGGCGGACGAAGCGCCGGACGAGCTGGGTCTCTCGTTCAAGCTGCCCGAGTGGCTGGAGTCGGAACGCGACTTCCTGCGGGGCCGCCTGCCCGTGACGGCCAGCCCGGAGTACGCGGACCGCTTCTCTCCGCCCGAGTGAGCGCACATCCGGTTCACACTCTCCCCATGCAGCGCAAGTCATAATGTGTGTCACAGACGGAAGTCGGCAGACGCCGGGATCGGTCTCGGATCATGAACTCGGAGCAGGAGTTGGAATCTACGCTACTCGCCCTGGCCGGTGAGACCGCCCAGGCACTGAAGGACGCCCGCTACGAAGAGGCCATCACGCTGGGTCGCGAGGCGCTGGCGGAGTTACGGCTGGACCCCTCGGCCGAGGTGGAGGTCACCGACGCCAGGCTGGAGCAGCTGGCGCCGGTAGCCCTGCAGGCTGCCGGCGATGTGCTGACCGCCCTGGCCATCAGCACCTTCCGCAGCGGCGACTACCTGAACGCACTGCGCTACTCGCAGTTCGAGCACCAGGTGCGCCGGCACGCCGGCGACGAGCTGGGGGCAGCCAACGCCCTGGTGGGCCTGGCCTGGTGCTACCAGACGGTGGGCCTCTACCAGCAGGGTCTCTCCAGCGCCTTCAGCGCGCTCGCCATGCTCGAGCAGCTGAGGCCCGAAGCGGTGGCGGGACCGCTGAACGGCATCGGGCGCGTGTACCTCGACCTGGGCCAGCCCCGGAAGGCGCTGGAGTACGGCCGCCGGGCGCTCGAGGCCAGCACCATCTCACCGCAGAAGCGCCGCGACCGCTCGACCGCGCTGCGGATCATCGGCCAGGCGCATCACGCACAGGGCGACCTGGCGGCGGCCGAGCAGGCGTTCCTGGAGAACGACTCGGACGCCGACGATTACGGCCGGTCGCTTGCCCTCCTGAGCCTGGCAGAGGTCTACCTGGAGCAGGAGCGCTACGACGAGGCCATCGCGCGCTACCAGCAGTGCATCGAGCTCCTGAGCCCCCAGATGCGGGAGATGGTGCTGTGCGAGGCCATGCTGGGCCTGGGCAAGGTCTACCTGGCGCGGGGCGACGCCGAGCGCGCCCTCGGTCCGCTGACGGAGGCCATCGCGCGCGGCGTCTCCAGCGGCGCACCGGTGGAGGCCGCCAAGGCGCACGGCACCATGGCGCAGGCGCTTAAGAAGCTCGGCCGCTACAAGGAGGCCCTCACGCACTTCGAGGCCTTCCACGAGCTGAACGAGCGCACCCTCAGGCAGCTGTCGGACCGCCGAACCCAGATACTCACGGTGCAGCTGGAGGTAGAGCGCCTGGAGCGCGACCGCGAGATCGACCGGCTCCACAACGTCGAGCTGGCGCGCGCCTACGCCGAGCTGGCCGAGCTGCATCAGAAGCTGGAGCAGCAGGCGGCGCGGCTGGAGCGCCTCTCGCGCACGGACGAACTGACGGGGCTGCCGAACCGCCGCTCGTTCGAGGAGCGCCTGGAGATCGAGCTGCAGCGGGCTCACCGCACGGACACCTCCGTGAGCGTGCTGATGGTGGACCTGGACGACTTCAAGCTCATCAACGACAACTACAGCCACGTGGTGGGCGACGCCGTGTTGAGGACCACCGGCCAGGCCCTGGCCGACTGCATGCGCGAGGTGGACCTCTGCGCCCGCATCGGCGGGGAGGAGTTCGTGGTCCTGCTGCCGGAGACGGACGTGGAAGGGGCCCTGGTGGTGGGCCACAAGATCGTGGAGCGGGTGAACGAGCTCAACAAGCAGCTGCGCGGCGTGGACGTGACCGCCAGCGTTGGGGTAGCCACCCTGGAGCCCGAGGACGACGAAGAGTCCCTGGTGGCTCGCGCCGACGCCAACCTGTACGAGGCCAAGCGCGCCGGCAAGAACCGCGCGTGGGCCTGAGCCCGGCATGTTCCGCGCCGTAGCGCTCTCGGTCGCACTCGGCCTCGCCGGCCTGGGGCTGGTGCTCTGGTGGCTGGGCGAGGACCTGTCGTCCGCGCTGAGCGTGCCCCTCTGGGCCTACGCCATCGGCCTGGGGCTGGCCGCCCTCAACTACCTGGCGGGCGCGTGGCGCCTGATGCTCCTCTCGAGGGTCGACGGCGAACAGTTGCCTTTCTGGAAGGCGCTGCGCGGCTACGCACTGGGGCTCTTCAGCGCGGCCATCACGCCCGGCAGCGCGGGTCAGGCGCCTGCGATGGTGGTGTCGCTCGTGGCGGACGGCATCAGCGCCAAGCGCTCCTGGTCCATGGCGGTGCGGGTGTGGATCGTCGACCTGATCTTCGTAGCCCTGACCGTGCCTCTCAGCCTGCTGCTGCTCGCCAGGTCCGTCCGCCTGTTCAGAGGGTTCTATCCGGGCGTCATCGCCGCGGTGGTGTTCCTGGCCTCCCTGGCGCTCGTGTTCATCCTGATCTTCCGCATGCGCTGGATCGGCGCGGCCGTGAACCAGATCATGAAGCTGCCTTTCGCGCGGCGCTGGCGCGAGAGCTCCGTGCGCTTCATCGGCCGCATAGAGCAAGCCGGGAAGTCGCTCTGGCAGGCGCCCCTCTCCGCGCAGCTGCTGGTGCACCTCTGCACCTTCGTCATCTACGTGGGCACGTTCCTGACCTTCTACGTGGTGGTGGCGTCGCTCAGGCCCAACGTGCCGCTGTTCGCCACTATGGCGGCCGCGCAGGTGCCGATGGTGGCCTCCTCCTTCTTCCCCACTCCGGGCGGCGCCGGGCTGCTGGAGCTGGTGGCGGCGAGCCTCATCCGGGGCGAGCACACGGCGGCGGCCATCCTCGCCTGGCGCCTCCTCACCTACTACCTGCGGATCGTGGTGGGACCCATCATCGGCGCGCCCGTGCTGACCTCCGTGCGCAGCCTCTTCAGCGACCGCCGGGCACGTACCGAAGCCGCAGAGGAGCTCTGAGTGCCGGACCGAGCGCGGGCCCGTTAGCCGTGGACGAGTGGCCGCGCCCCGAGGACCGCGCGCGCCACGACTGGGACTTTCGTCCAACGCGTCCGTAGCGGTCGTCTCGGTATCATGCTCGGGATGGTCCGCGAACCGCACTCCAACAGAAGTGAGCTGATCGGCACGGTCCCGCACCCGCGGCGCCGCGCCGGGAGCGCCCCGTGGTGACGCCGACCATATCCGCCGCCTTCATAGGCGGCATCCTGTCGTTCCTCTCACCCTGCGTGCTGCCCCTGGTGCCTACGTACCTGGCTTACGTGGGCGGCAGCGCGGAGGCCAAGCGCCGCGTACTGATCCTGAACGCCCTCTCGTTCATCCTGGGCTTCTCGCTGGTCTTCGTGGCGCTCGGCGCCTCCGCCAGCGCTCTGGGGTCCGTGCTACGCGCCAACCAGCAGGTGCTGATGATGGTGGGCGGCGCGCTCGTCATCTTCTTCGGGCTGGTGATGCTCGGCGTCATAAAGCTGCCCTGGCTCTACCGCGACACGCGCGTGCGTTACGAAGGCGAGACCCGCACCCCCTGGGGCGCCCTGCTCCTCGGCATGGCCTTCGCCGCTGGCTGGACACCCTGCATCGGGCCCATACTCGGCGCCATACTCACCATGGCGGGCGCCGCGGGCACCCTGGCTGCGGGCGTCGGCCTGCTTGGCGCCTACGCCATAGGCCTCGGCATCCCGTTCCTACTCGCCGCCCTGCTGCTCGATCCCTTCATGCGCTTCTCCAAGGGGTTCCGCCGCTGGCTCCCCTGGGTGGAGCGGGTGGCGGGCGTCATCCTCATCGTGGCGGGCGTGCTCATGCTCACGGGCACGTACGAGACGCTCAACAGCTACCTGATCAACATCACGCCGAGTTGGCTCATCGACAGACTATGAGCCAGGAGGCTTTCCTGAGCAGACCGACATGAACGACGTGCCGGCCATACGACTTAGCGGGCTCACACGCCGCATGGGCAACCAGTTGGTGCTGCGCGGCGTGGACCTGGAGGTGGCCGCGGGGCGCCTGGTGGTGCTTCGCGGCGGCAACGGCGCAGGCAAGACCACCCTGCTCAAGGTGCTGGCCACGAGGCTGAGGCCCACGGCCGGCAGCGCCCACCTGTTCGGCCACGACGTGCTCAAGGAGGCGGCCGAGGTGCGGAGCCACATAGGCCTACTCAGCGTCATGGGCGGCAGCTACCCGGTGCTGAGCGCCCGGGAGAACCTGAGCATCGCCGCCGACCTGGGCGGCAAGGAGCGCCAGGGGCTGGACGCGCTGCTCGAGGTGGTGGGCCTGGCGAACGCCGCAGATAAGTACGTGCGCACGTTCTCCAGCGGCATGAAGAAACGGCTCGGCCTGGCGCGCCTCATGCTCCTCGACCCGGACCTGTGGCTGCTGGACGAGCCGTACGCCGCACTGGACGACGCCGGCAAGCGGCTGGTGGACGAGGTGGTGAGCGGCGCGCGCCAGCGCGGCCGCACGCTGCTCATGGCGTCGCACGAGTCCGACCGCGAGGCGCTGAAGCCCGACGCCGTGCTGCAACTGGACGACGGACGCGTGAAGCTGACGCCGGAGGTGCGGGCGTGAACGACGTTCGTGTGGTGCTCGCCGTGGCGCGCAAGGACCTTCTGCACGAGCTGCGCAGCCGGGCGGCCACGGTAGCCACGCTCTTCTTCTCCGCCGTGACGCTGGTGATGATGGCGTTCGCCCTGGGCCGCGAGCAGCACGTGTTGACATCCGCGGCGCCGGGCGTGCTGTGGGTGGCCCTGACGTTCGCGGGGGTCATAGCCGCGGCGCAGAACTTCCAAGCGGACTTGGAGGAGGGCGCCTTCGAGCAGTTGCTCCTCTACCCCGTGCCCCGCGCCGCCATCTTCCTCGGCAAGTTGCTGGCCAACTGGCTCTACCTCACCGTGCTGGGGCTGCTGCTCACGCCCGTGGCCATCATGCTGTACGGCGCCCAGGCGGGGGCCGGCGCCTGGTACGTCATCCCGGCGGCACTGGTGCTGGGCACGCTGGGCCTGGCCACCATCGCCACGTTCTACGCCGGCCTGACCGCCAACCTGCAGGCGCGTGAGGCGCTCCTGCCGGTGCTCATGTTCCCGATCATCGTGCCGGTGCTGCTCGGCGCGGTCAGGACCACGGAGGCGGTCCTCGGCCGCTCCGAGCTGGACCTAGCGGGCGGCTGGCTGCAGATGCTGGCCGGCTTCGACCTCGTCTACTTCGTCGTCTGCACGGCGCTGTTCCACTTCGTGGTGGACGAATGAGGGGCCCGTGGAACGGCCTTCGCAGGGGAGCGAAGGCCGCCTCGCCCACGGGCATCACTGCGTCCGGCCGAGACCCGGACCTGCGGCTGCAGAACGTAAACTATCGCCAAGGGGAGTTCGACTCCGGAGGAGTGAACGCATGATCCAATCCGCACAAGGCAGCAGGCGGCCGCTCTGGCTCACGCTGCTCGGTCTAGCCGCTCTGGTTCTCACCATCGTGGGGGCTTACCTGGCACTCTTCGCCAGCCCGCCCGACGTGAACCAAGGCGACCTGATCCGCATCATGTACGCCCACGTGCCGGTGGCGTGGATCGGCTTCGCGGCCATCGGCATCTCCGCCATCTGGGGCATGCTCTACCTGTGGCGTGGGCGCCCGGTCGACGACGTCCGGGCCGTGAGCGCCGCCGACGGTGCGCTGCTCTTCTCGCTCCTCACGGTCATCGGCGGCATGACTTACAGCAAGCCCACCCTCAACACCTTCTGGACGTGGGACGCCAAGCTCACCCTCACCGCGCTGATGGTGGCGCTGGTGGTCGGCTACTACATCGTGCGCGGCCTCATCGACGAGCCGCAGCGCCGCGCCCGCGTGAGCGCCGTGATCATGATCATCGTGCTGGCCAGCCTGCCCTTCAACTACCTGGCCGCCGAGTGGTTCCGCACCCTGCACCCCGCCAAGAGCGTCAACCTGGACGGCAGCGGGGTCACCATGGCGCCCGAGATGCTGCGCGTGCTGCTCATCAACGTGGCGGCCGCCGGGCTGGTGTTCGTCTACTTCCTCTCGGAACGCATCCGCATCGGCAAGCTGGCCCTATCGGACGCACACGCCCGCAGCGGCTTCGAGCAGGCTGCGCCCGCGGCTACCGGGGAGGTCGTCCGTGTTCGATAACCTTGGCCACTGGACCTGGATAGTCATAGCTTGGGGTCAGGTCGCGCTCGCCTACGTCATCTACCTCCTCTACCTGCGGAGGCTCGAGCGACGCATCCAAGAACATGAAGGAGCTGACGATAGATGAAGAACAAGAAGGCGCTCTACGCCGTCCTGGGCGTGGCGGTCCTCGGAGTCGCCGGCTTCCTGATATCGCAGGCGCTGTCCAGCTCGCTGGTCTACTTCATCCTGCCCAGCGAGTACGCCCGCGACAGCGCGTCGTTCGACGAGCGCCGCGTGCGCCTCGGTGGGTTGGTGGAACCCGGTAGCGTGGAGTTCAACGAGGAGCAGCTGCACCTCACCTTCCACATCACCGACGGCATCGCCGGTTACCCCGTGCAGTACGATGGGGCGCCGCCCGACCTGTTCACGGAGAACGGCGGGGTGGTCATCGAAGGCCGCTTCAACGACGGCGTCTTCGTGGGCGACAACCTGCTCGTGAAGCACAGCGAGGATTACCACCCACCCGAAGACGGTGAGCCCATCGACATCGACGAGCTCAAAGAGTCGCTGCGCTGAGAGGCTAGCTTCCTATGGATCTGCAACTCGCCCCCCTGGGTAGCGCCGCGGCGTTCCTCGCATTCGGCCTAGCCATCTACGGCGCCATCGCCGGCATGGTCGGCGCGAGTAGGCGCGACGCGCGGCTTCAGACCTCCGCCCGGCTCTCGGCGGTGGCCGGCTTCATCGTGGCCACGGCCGCGCTGGTGGTCATGCAGGTGGCGCTGCTCACCGACGACTTCAGCGTCTCGTACGTGGCCAACACCTCGCGCATCGCCTCGCCCACCTGGGTGAAGGTCGTCACCATGTGGGCCGCGCTGGAGGGCTCCATCCTCCTGTGGGCCTGGCTCCTCAGCGCCTACACGGCGCTGCTGGCGGTGACCGCCCCCCTCACCCCGCTGAGGCCCTGGGCGCTCTCCATCATGCAGTGGGTGCAGGTCTTCTTCTTCGGCGTGGTGGCGTTCGTCGCCAACCCGTTCGAGCTGGTGCACTTCCCGCCCCTGGACGGGCCGGGCCCCAACGAGCTGCTGCAGAACCACTGGATGATGGCCGTGCACCCGCTGCTCATGTACCTGGGCTTCGTGGGCCTGACCGTGCCCTTCGCGTACGCCATGGCGGCGCTCATCACGCGCCGGCCCGGCACGGAGTGGATGACCCAGACGCGCAGCTGGATGCTCACGGGCTGGGGCTTCCTCAGCGCCGCCATCGTGGCCGGCGGCTGGTGGAGCTACGAGGTGCTCGGCTGGGGCGGTTACTGGGCCTGGGACCCGGTGGAGAACGTGAGCCTCATGCCGTGGCTCACGGCCACGGCGCTGATCCACAGCGTGCAGGTGCAGGAGCGGCGCCGCATGCTCAAGCCGTGGAACCTGATCCTCGTCATCACCACCTTCTCGCTCTCCATCCTCGGCACCTTCCTCATCCGCTCGGGCGTGGTCTCCTCCGTGCACGCCTTCGGTTCGGGGCCCGTGGGTCCCGCCTTCCTGGTCTTCTTCCTGGTGGTCACGCTGCTGTCGTTCGGTCTGCTCGCCCTCCGCTGGGACGACGTGCGTGACCGCGCCGACCTGGACTCGGTGGTCAGCCGCGAGGGTAGCTTCCTCGGGGTCAACATCCTCTTCATCGCGCTCACCTTCGCGGTGCTGCTCGGCACGCTCTTCCCGCTGCTGGTGGAGGCCGTCTCGGGCGACAAGGTCACCATCGGCGCCCCGTTCTTCGATCAGGTCACCCTGCCGCTCTGGATGCTGGTGCTGCTGCTCATGGGCATCGGCCCGCTGCTGCCCTGGCGCCGCGCCGAGCACCAGCGCCTCAGGCACAACCTGCTCTGGCTTAGCGGCGGCTTCGTGGTGGCCGGGGGCCTGGCCGTACTGTTCGGCGTTCACAAGGTGTACCCCGCCCTCACGGTGGCGCTAGCCGGCTACAACCTGGTCAGCCTGGGGCTGCTCCTCTCGGGCGCCCTCGTGCCGCGGCTGCGCCTGGCGCGCCGTCCGGCGCTGCAGGTCATCCGCTCCTACGCCCACGAGAGCCGCAGGCGCGTGGGCAGCATGATCACGCACTTCGGCGTGGTGATCATCGCGCTCGGCGTGGCGTTCAGCGCCGGCTACCGGGTGGACCAGCAGGTGCGCATCGACTTCGGCGAGAGCGTGGAGTTCGAGGGCTACACCCTCACCGCGGTCGACCGCTACGTGGAGCGCACCCCGCAGCGCATCAGCGCCGGCGTGGTCATCGACGTGAGCCGGAACGGCCGCCTCGTCCGCACCATGCGCCCCCAGCTCAACCAGTTCGGCGACAGGCGCGCCGTGCCCACCCCGGCCGTCATGTACCGGCCCTCCCACGACCTCTACCTGAACCTCAACAGCCAGGTCACCCCCACCACCACCTTCGCCGTGCTGCGCGCGGTCAAGAGCCCGCTCGTCACCTGGATCTGGATCGGCGGCTTCATCCTGGCGCTCGGCACCCTCTACTCGCTGAGCGGCAGCGGCCGCACGGTGCCCGCCCGCGCTTCGGTGGGAGCCGAGGCGAGAGGCGAGGAGGGAGCCTCCGCGTGAGGTTGCAGCGGCTGCTCATCATCCTGATCGTGGTCGGGGGCATAGGTGCGCTGCTGGTGTTCGGGCTGCTGCGCGGCGCGCCCGACAAGGACATCGAGTCCGTCTACCTGGGCGAGAGCGCTCCGGGCTTCACCATGACCCTCTACGAGCGCTACCACCCCGATTACGGCGCCACCTTCGACTTCGCTTCGTTCGCGGGCAGGCCGATGGTGGTGAACTTCTGGGCCTCGTGGTGCCTGCCCTGCTACCAGGAGGCGCCCGTGCTGCAGGAGTACTGGC
>CAZPWN010000066.1:0-11683 GCA_964590475.1 uncultured bacterium
ATTCTGAGACACGAGGTTTCTCATTTGAGACAGTGAGACGATTTCGGCTCTCAATCGAGAACCTACACTCCCTACCCAGACAGCTGCCCAATGATCGAGAACATAGGCAGGAACATCCCGGCCACGATGAACCCGACGATGACCCCCAGGAACACGATGAGCATGGGCTCGAGCGCGGCGGTAAGGCTGTCCACGGCCTCGTCCACTTCGCGTTCGTAGAACTCCGCAACCTTCTGGAGCATGCTGTCCACGGCGCCGGTCTCTTCACCGATGGCGATCATCGACGACACCATGGGCGGGAACACGTGCGGGTACTTGATCAGCGTGGTGCTGATCTGCTCACCGCGCTGCACGTTGTCCTTCGTCTCGTCGAGGATGTCCTCCACGATGGCGTTGCCGGCGGTGCCCTTGGTGATCTCGATGGACTCCATGATGTTCACCCCGGAGCGCAGCAGCAAACCGAAGGTGTTCGAGAAGCTGGCGATTGCGCTCTTCTGCACCAGGGTGCCCAGCACGGGCGTGCGGAGCATCAGGCCGTCTATCGTTCGTCGGCCCTGCGGTGTTCGGTAGAAGAGCGTTATGCCCACGATCAGCAGAACGATGATGCCTATCAGGAAGTACCACTGGAAGCGCAGGAAGTCGGAGATGACGATGAGCGCGCGCGTGATGACGGGCAGGTCGCCACCGAGCTGGTCGAGGATCGACGCGAACTGCGGCACGATGCCCGTAAGGAGGAACCAGGTGACCGCCAGCGCGATCACGAGCACCACCGTCGGGTAGGTCAGCGCGGTCTTGATCTTGCCCCGCAGCGCGGCTTGCTTCTCCATGTACGCCGCTATGCGGTCGAGGATGCCGTCGAGGTTACCGGACACCTCACCGGCGCGGACCAGGTAGATGTAGAGCTTGTTGAAGAGTCGCGGGTGCTTCGCCAGGGCGTCGGAGAGCTGCAGGCCCGTCTCCACGTCCTCGCGGACGTTCTTCAGGGCGTCGCGCAAGCCCTGCTTGTCGGACTGCCGCTGGAGGATGGCGAGGCTCTGGACCACCGGCAAGCCGGCGTTGATGACCGTGGCGAACTGGCGCGAGAAGATAGTGATGTCCCGGACGTTGGGCATGCTGCCGAAATCGAGCCACTTGGGCAGCTTGATATCGGCCTGGAGGCCGGACTTCGGCGCCTTGATCTCGGTTACGAAGTAACCCTTCTGGCGCAGTGCGTTGGCAACATCACGCTGCGACGCGGCCTCGGTCGTACCCGTGATGACCTTGCCGCTGCGATCGCGCACCTTGTACTCGAAAACCGCCATCCTGCCTCCTTGCACTCCAGTAAGGACCCGGTCTATGCCCGAGACCTCCGTCCAGACTGCACGTCAGCCTACCTAAACCTGTTCGGTGTCGGCTGGCAAATGGTTCACTTCGTCGCGCGGTCTCGCGGGCTCTCAGAGTACCTGACGGACGGGGTCATGTAACGGCGTTAGCATGCCGAACATGACGTTCCGCCGAGAGTCGAAGGCGCGTAAACGGGAGCGCGCCGCGCATGTCCTTGCCGAACTCAAGATCCTCTATCCCGACGCGAGGACCGAGCTAGATTTCGCTACGCCGTTCCAATGCCTCATAGCCACCCTCCTCTCCGCCCAAGCCACGGACGTGAGCGTCAACCTCGCCACACCCGCACTCTTCTCGGCGTACCCCGATGCTCATGCGCTCAGCTCCGCCACTCCGGAAGAGGTGGAGCCTCACATAAGGACCATCGGTCTGTTCCGCACGAAAGCGCGGAACTCCGTGGCCACGGCGCGCCTCCTGGTGGAGCGCCACGGGGGCGAGGTGCCGGGCACCATGGACGAACTGATAAGCCTGCCGGGCGTGGGTAGGAAGACCGCCAACGTGGTGCTGGCCAACGCCTTCGGCGTGCCCACCTTCGCCGTCGACACGCACGTGGGCCGCGTGGCGCGCCGCTTAGGGTTCAGTAAGGAGAAGGACCCGGACAAGGTGGAGGCCGACCTGCGCTCGCTGTTCGAACCAACCGAATGGATCTTCCTGCACCACTCCCTGATCCTCCACGGCCGCCGCGTGTGCCACGCTAGGAAACCCAACTGCGCCGTCTGCTCGCTGTGCGTCATGTGCCCATCGTGCGGGACGGCGTGACCCCACACGTTCGGGAAGCCGGCCCGAGCCTAAGGGTTCTGGGCACGGGTAACCGGGGCGGACACCGGCGCCTGGTGGCCCTTGGTAGCGTTGGGGCATGAAAGATGTCGTCATCGTCGGCGCGGGGCCTATAGGCATCGAGGCGGCCATCCTCGCTAAGCGCGCTGGTCTAGATTCACTCCTCCTCGAGAAGGGCGCGGTCGTGGACGCCATCCGCCGCTACCCGGTCTACATGACGTTCTTCACCTCGTCCGAGCGCCTCGAGGTCGGGGGCCATCCGCTGGTCTCCGCCACGGATAAGCCCACGCGCAAGGAAGCACTCGATTACTACCGCAAGGTCGTCCAGAACGAGGCTCTCCCCCTCCGCACCTACACGCAGGTCACGGCCATTGAGCCCAACCCCAAGGGCGGCTTCCGGGTCATCACGCGGCCAACCCCGCCCGCGGGTGCGCAGCAACGCACGGAAGTCATAGAAGCGCGCCACGTGGTGGTCGCCACGGGCTACTTCGACAACCCCAAGCCGCTGGGGGTACCAGGGGAGGAGCTACCCCACGTAACGCACTACTACGACGAGGCGCACCCCTACATGGGCCGCAACGTGGTCATCATCGGCGCCGGCTCCAGCGCCGCGGACGCCGCGCTGGACCTGTACCGCGGCGGCGCCAAGGTCACGCTGGTGCACCGCGGCGAGACGCTGCGTCACAGCCTCAAGTACTGGATCAAACCCAACCTCGAGAACCGCATCAAGGAGGGGTCCATCACCGCACACTTCCAGACCGTGGTCACCGGCATCACCACGGAGCACGTCTCCGTCAGCAAGCTGGGCCACCCGTTCCACATCCCCGCTGACCGCGTCTTCGCCCTAACCGGCTACAGCGCCGGCACCCAGCTCCTCGCCTCCGCCGGCGTCAAGATAGACGCCGCCACCCAGGCCGCTCAGTTGGATCCGGTCACCTTCGAGAGCAACGTGCCCGGCCTCTACGTCATCGGCTCCGCCGGCTTCGGCAACCGGACATCCGACGTCTTCATCGAGAACGGACTCCTGCACGCCCAGGCCGCCATGAACTCGCTCGTGGCCCGCAACCGCCGCGCACCGGAGATGAGCGACCTGGCCCGCTGACCCGTTTCTCACGCGGGTCACGTACGACCCCTGAGCGCCAACCGCGCCACACCGTTACACTCCTGTATAGGAGGTACGGGCGAATGAAACAACGCGACATGGGCATCGGCATCGGCCTAGTGCTACTGGGGTTGGTGTTCCTCATCGGTCCCGCACTCAACCTGCAGGCCTTCGGGTGGCCGTTCTTCGTCATCATCCCCGGCATCATCCTCCTGTTCATCGCCTTCACCAGCCGGATGGGCAACGGCTCCCTAGCTGTACCCGGCTCCATCGTCACCGTCACCGGCCTCATCCTGCTCGTCCTCAACATCACCGGCCGCATGGACGCCTGGGCGTACGCCTGGGCGCTCGTCATGGCGGGTGCCGGTGCCGGCACGTACATGTACGGACATATTTCCAACTCGGAGAGCCTCAAGCGAGCCGGCCGCCGCGGTTTCCTCGCCGGCCTGGCCCTCTTCCTCGTGTTCGGGCTGGTGTTCGAGCTCTTCATCTTCGGCACACTGAGCGCGGTGCTCCGCTGGGTCATCCCCTTCGCCCTCCTCATAATCGGCGGGCTCATCCTCTACCGAGGCTCAAACAGACCCGCGCCTAGGCCGACCACACCGCCCCCACCACCCCCGCAGGCGCAAGGCACCGCGCCGCAGGTGCCGCCCCCCACCACGCCCCCGCCTCCCAAGGTCGAACCCGGCGAAGGTGGGCCTCGCTGAACGTGGTCAGCACCCGCCAGGTCATCGCCTACGCCCTCGTCGCACTCGGTGCTCTCTGGCTGCTGATAGAGATCGGGTTCGTACCGCCCAGCCTCACCCAGGCACTGCTGGAGTGGTGGCCGCTCCTCCTCGTGGGCCTCGGGCTCGACTTCGTGCTGCCCGCGGACAGACGAGGGCCACTGCCCGTAACCGTCTACGCGGCCGCCGCCCTACTGGTGATAGCGCTGTTCGGCATCTCGGCCCCCACCCGAGCGGCGGATAGCGAGTTCGAGAGGCCCTTGCCGCCGGAAGCTCGCAGCATGAGGGCCCTACTGGA
Organism: uncultured bacterium; assembly: GCA_964590475.1. GTDB lineage: Bacteria > Deinococcota > Deinococci > Deinococcales > Trueperaceae > JAAYYF01. The sequence goes on from CAZPWN010000066.1 coordinate 4,283, forward strand.
ACTCGGCTCCGTGACCAGCACCCTGGGACCAGCAGGATCGGATGTGGCGGTGGAGGCCGAGTTCGACGGCCAGGCGCCCGGCAAGGTAGAGCTGACCGGCACCACCGACCTGCAGTTCGAACTGCGGCGTGGCAGGCCCACCTTCCAGTTCGGCCGCGCCAAGTGGCAGATAGAGCTCAACCCCGACCTGTCAACGGTGCTCGACGTGCGCGCGGGATCGGGCCGCGCCCGGCTCGACCTGGCCGAGTTCGACCTGACCCAGTTGACCCTGGACGCCGGCAGCGGCCGCACGGAGCTCACGCTGCCGGGCGGCGGCCGCTACTACGGCGCCGACATCGAAGGCGGCAGCGGCAGGCTTGAGGTGGAGGTCATGAGCGGCGCCTCCGTCGACCTGGCCCTCAGGACGCGCTCGGGCAGGACCGACCTGCGCATAGACGAGGGCTCGGACGTGCTGCTCAACCTCGTGAGCGGCAGCGGCGCCGTCAACATCGAGCTGCCCGACGATGCGCCCATCCGCGTGGAAATCAGGGACGACGGCTCCGGACGCGTGCGCATGCCGGGCCGCCTCGAGCGCCGTAGCGGCAGCGGCGACACCGGCGTGTGGCAGACCGAGTCGTTCCAGCGTGGAGGCCGCGTCATCAACATCACCGTGGTGGACGCCGGCTCGGGCAGCATCACCTTCAAGTAGGCGGCCTCTCAGTTGCGCCTCATCGTCACGCACGAACAGCCCGACTTCGACGCGCTGGCCAGCCTGGCGCTCGCCAAGCTGCTGTTCCCCGGCTCCGTGGCCACCACTCAGGGTTCGCTCAGCCGCCAGATCAGGGCGTTCCTGAGCCTCTACCGCGACGAGCTCGACCTGGTGCCGCACGACACCATCGACCTTAACGCCGTTACGGAGCTGGTGGTGGTGGACACCGCCGACCCGGGCCGCATCAGGCCCTTCGACCAGCTCATCGGCCGGGTGCCCGTAACCGTCTACGACCACCACCCCACCCCCAGCAACGCCATCGCAGCGGCGCGGGGCATGGTGGAACAGCTGGGCGCCACCGCCACGCTCCTCACACGGGAGCTCCATGCCACCAGCGTGAATATCCCGCCCCCCGTGGCCACCCTCGCGCTCCTCGGCATCCACGAGGACTCCGGCAACCTCACTTTCGACCTCACCACGCCCGACGACTACCTGGCTGCCGCCCACCTGTTGGCCAGCGGCGCCAACCTAGGCATGGTTCGCCGCTTCGCTCACGACCACCTGGGGGCGGATCAACTCGCCTTCCGCGAGGCGCTGTTGCAGCACGCCACCACCACCGAGGTGGCGGGGCGGCAGGTGGTAACGGCCGCCTTCAGCTACCCCGAGTACGTCCCCGCCGTGAGCGGCCTGGTGAACGACCTGCTTGACCTCTACGCCGTGGACGCCGCCGTGGCGGCCGTGGGCATGGACGGCTCCACCCTGGTGTTCGCGCGAAGCAACGAGCGCTTCGACTGCGCCGCGGCGCTCTCCGAGAGCATCGGCGGAGGCGGGCACGCGGGCGCCGCGTTCGGCAAGAGCGACGAACTACCGGAGCCGACCTTAGGCAAGGTGCTCACCGCTCTGGCGCGCCACGCGGCGCCCACGGTCGTCGCGCGCGACCTGATGAGTTCGCCCGTGAAGAGCCTGCCGCAGAGCGCCACCGTCGAAGGCGCGGTGGAGAAGCTCCTCCTCTTCGGGCACAACGGCATGCCGGTGGTCGACGGCGCCGGGCGTGTGGTCGGCGTCGTTTCGCGCCGCGACCTGGACCGCGCCCTTCGGCACGGCCTGGGCGCCAGCCGCGTCACCGGTTTCATGAGCCGCAACGTGGTGAGCGCCCCGTCCACGGCCACGCTCACGCAACTGGAGGGGCTGGTGTTGGAGAACAACATCGGGCGCATCCCCATCGTCGACGACGGCCGGTTGGTCGGCATCGTCACGCGCACCGACATCATCGGCGCGCGCCATCACCGGCAGCACGACGACCGCGCCAGCCAGCTGCTGGAGCGCCTGCCGCCCAGCGTGCGCGAGCTGCTGGATCACGCCCGCCTCCTCGCGGAGGGCGCCGCCCTCTACCTGGTGGGTGGCACCGTGCGCGACCTGCTGCTAGGCGCCGGCGTGAAGGACATCGACCTGGTGGTGGTCGGCAACGCGGCCCGCCTCGGCACCAAGCTGCAGGCGGCGCTGGGCGGCACGCTCTCCGCGCACGTGGAATTCGGTACCGCCACGCTGGTGCTGCCGAGCGGCCTGGAGCTCGACCTCGCCGCCGCCCGGGAGGAGACGTACGCGCGCCCCGGGGCGCTGCCCGACGTTTTCCCCAGCAGCATCCACAAGGACATGTCGCGCCGCGACTTCACCGTCAACGCCATGGCGCTGCGCCTCAACCCGTCGCCGCCCGAACTGCTCGATCCGTTCCACGGCGAGGCCGATCTGAACGCCCGTCAGCTGCGCATCCTCCACCCGCTCTCGTTCGTGGAGGACCCCACCCGCATCCTGCGCGGCGCGCGGCTCGCCGGGCGCCTGGGCTTCGACTTCGAGGCCGACACCGCCGAGCGGGCGCGCGCGGTCCTGGCCCGGCAGCGACGCGCCGCCACCGGAACGACCAACGCGGACTCCCCAACCGAGCGGAGACCCGCCTCCCCCTTCCGCGTGAGCAACAGCCGCTCCCGGGCCGAGCTGGAACTCGTCTTCGAAGAGCCACGGGTGGCGCCGGCCCTGCAGGTGCTGGCCGACCTGGGAGCGCTCGAGGCCACCTTCGGCCTGCAGGCGCAAGGTGGACCGTTCGACGCGCTGGAACTCGCCCGGGCGCTGGACGCCCTGGGTCAGGAGAGTCCGCTGCCGCCCGAGTCGTACCTGCTGGCGCTGCTGCTGGGGGTGGACGAGGCCGCGGCCGAGCGCCACGTGGAGCGGTTCAACTGGCCCAGGCGCCATCTGCAGACCCGCTCCCGCCTGCTGGTCATCCTGGGTAGGGAACCGCGCTCGGATGGTCGGCGCGGCGGCGCCATCAGGGACGAGGACCTAGAGGCGCTGGAGGTGCCGGCCCGCCACCTGCTGCGCGCCGCGGAGCCCACCCTGGCGGGCCGGCTCGACCGGCTGGAACGGCAGCCGCCCCCCAGAAGGCTGCGCGGAAGTGATGTGGTAGCTTTGGGACTGCTCCCCGGACCGGCCATAGGCCGCGTGCTGGACGAAGTAGCGGAAGCTCGCGCCGACGGGCGGGTGAGCACGTTCGCACAAGAACTCGAGCTGGCCAGGAAGCTAGTGGCCGACATGCAAACGTCAGGAAACCCGGAGTGACCCCATGCTGCTAAGAGCGCAGGCCGACTTTACCACCGTGATCATCGCCTTCATCGTCATGGTGATGGCGCTGATCTTCCACAACATCCTGCAGGCCTTCGTGGCCAACAGACTCGGAGACCCGAGCCCCAGGCTGGCTGGCTTCATGGCGTTCGACCCGCAGCGGCAGCTCGACCTGTTCGGCGTGATCTTCCTGCTCCTACTCGGCTTCGGCTGGCCCCGCACCGTTCCGGTCAACTCCCGCAACTACCGCAACCGCGGCCGCGCGGAGGGCTGGGTGTGGCTTTCGGGCATCGGCGCCTACCTGCTGGTGGCGTTCCTGTGCCTGCTGGTAGCCGCAGTCTTCCTCTCCATGGGCAGCCAGCCGCTCTTCACCGCCTTCTGGCTCGCCGCTCAGACGGCCCTACTGCACGCCGTAATCAACCTCTTCCCCATCCTGCCGCTGGACATGGCGCGCGCCGCCCTCGCCTGGGGCAACGCCGACGTCAAGCGCTTCATCATGCAGATCGCTCAGTTCGGCGTGCTCGGGTTCATGGTGTTCTTCTTCGTGCTCAGCGCCACCGGCGTCATCAGCCGCATCATGAACTTCTTCGCGGGCGTGTTCCTGCGCATCATCAGCCTCATACCTGGGCTCTGACCCAGGGCCGCTGACCTGAAACCTAGTTGAACGCGGCGGCCGACGAGGTAGGCGCGCTCGGCAGGTCGTGCCTGTCGCGCACGTCGACCACCATCTGCACAACTGGCGCGTAGGTCTCGAACGTCTCGAGCAGCCTGCCGGCGGGATCGAACTTGCGGATGAGGTGGCCGCTGCGGCGGGCCGCGTAGAGGTGCCCGGCGTCGTCCACGCCCAGGTCCACCAGCGCGTCGGTGGACTCGCCCTGCCGCGCCTCCAGCGCGAACGACATGCCCACCTTGCCGTCGGCGGTGACCTTGCGGATCTTGCCGGCCGTAACGTCGCTGATGTAGACGTTGCCACCGAAATCAACCGTCATACCGTCCAGCGGACGCAGTTCGGACCGGTCCGCCGCCAGCTTGAACGCCCAGCGCGTCTGGTAGTTGCCGTCCGAGTCCAGGCGCTGCACCTGCCGGTTGCCGTAATCCAGCACGTAGATCAGGCCGCGCGGGTCCACGCAGATGCTGCGCGGGTCGTTGAACTGCCCGTGGCCCTTGCCGCGCCCGCCGAAGCTGGTGAGGTAGCGGCCGTCGTTCGTGAAGCGCGAGATGAGGTGCGTCTCGCCGTCCAGCACGTACACGGAATCGTCGGGCGCCACGGCCAGCGAGACCGGGTAGAGGAACTCGCCCGGCTGCATGCCGTAGCTGCCGAACGACATCTTGGGTGCGCCGTCCGGCCCCAGCTTGTGGATCATGCGGTGATCCTGCTCGCCCACGCGGTACTCGAAGATGGCGGCGAAGATGTCGCCTTTCGAGTCCACCGCCACGGAGAGCGGCGCAGCGGAGAAGTCGCCCCCGCCCACCCCGATGTCGCCGATGGAGGTGTGCAGGTTGCCCTCCGGGTCGAGGATGCGGAGTACGCCCTGGCGCGCGCTCACGGTGAGCAGCAGGCGGGTGGGGAGGTTGGCCTCTTCCTCGGAGTCGAAGTCCACGTTCTCCAGCGTGTCGATGACCTCTTCCAGCGTGGGCCGCTCGTCCGGGTCCTTGGCGATCATGCGCATGACCAGCTGGTCGAGCGACTTGGGCAGGCGCAGGTCCACCTGCCGCGGCGGCGGTGGGGTCTGGAAGATCTGCTGGTGCACTATGGCCTCGTAGCCGCCCTTGAAGGCGGTCTGGCCCGTGAGCATCTCGTAGAACACCAGTCCGAGGCTGTAGATGTCGGAGCGATGATCGATCTTGAGCCCGCGCGCCTGCTCGGGCGACATGTACACGGGCGTGCCCACACGCGCGCCGGTCATGGTGAGGCGCGACATGACCTTGCCGCCGGCTATACCGAAGTCCATCAGCTTCACGGCGTCGGCCTTGAGGCGGTGCCCGCCGCCGTCCGTCTGCGCCACGCCGCCGCGCGTGATCATCACGTTGGCCGGCTTGATGTCGCGGTGGATTATCCCTGCGGAGTGGATGTGCTGCAGCGCGCTCACCACGCGCTGCATGATCTCCACGGAGAGCTCGATGTCCAGCTCGTCGCTCTCGATGTAGCTCTCGAGCGAGCGGCCGTCCACGAACTCCATGACCATGTAGTGCTGCACACCGCTGGCGCCGTGCTCGTAGGTGCGCACGATGTTGGTGTGGTTGAGGCGCTGCGCCACCTCCGCCTCGCGGTGGAAGCGCCTGATGAACTTGGCGTCCGCCACGTACTGCTCCATGGGGATCTTGAGCGCCACCACGGCGCCGTCCGACAGGCGCCTGGCCCTGAACACGCTGGCCATGCCGCCCGAGCCCACCTTCTCCAGCAGCTCGTAACCTGGCACGTCGGCCACGTCGAAGTTGGAGACCTTGGAACCCTTGGCCCCCTTCTGCTCCGCCGGGGCGCGCTTGCCCTTGCGCCTGGCGGGCGCCACCCGCGAACTGCGGGTTGCCCTCACGGCGCCCGGCATCAGCAGGCCGAGCCCCAGAACCGTTAGCAGCAGCGGCGCCAAGCCGCGCTGCAGGTCGCCCATCAGCACCACCCCGATGGCCATCGCCAGCGCCACGGTCATGAGGACCCCGAGCAACCAGATCGGCGCCCGCAGGAGCACGGCCACCAACAGGGCACCCATGACCAACAGGAGGATCACGAGTCCATCTCCGCTATCACTACGGTGATGTTATCCGGCCCGCCCCGTTCGTTGGCTAGGGCAAGCATTACTTCTACGTTCGTCTGGCGGTTCTCGGTGCGTCTTATCTCGGCCAGGATCTCCTCCGGCTTGACCAGGCCGTGGAGGCCGTCAGTGGAGAGCACGAACACGTCGCCCTTCTGCACCTCGAGCTCTATTACGTCGGGCGCCACCGTGGGCCGCGTGCCCAGCACGCGCGTCACCAGGTTGCGCCACTCGTGGTTCTCCGCCTCCTCCTCGGTGAGGAAGCCCTGCGCCACCTGCTCCTCCACCCAGGAGTGATCCTTGGTCAGCTGGTAGATCTTCTTGCCCCGCACCAGGAAGGCGCGGGAGTCGCCCACGTGGCCGATGTAGGCGCGGCGTTTGACTATCGCCACGCAGGTGAGGGCGGAGCCCATGCCCCGGCGGTTCTGCTTGCTGAAGGCCTCGGTGTACACGCGGCGGTTGGCCAGTCGCAGCGCCTTGTCGATGAGCTTGTCTATGCCCACCACGGGGTGACCGGCCCGGACCTCCTCCACGTAGCGCGAGAACGACTCGTCGAGCACCTCCGTAGCCAGCTTGCTGGCCACCTCGCCAGCGGCGGCACCGCCCATGCCGTCGGCGACCGCCAACAGGGTCAGGTCACCGCCGGGAAGTGGGAACTGCCAGACCCGGTGGAAATCCTCGTTGAGGGGGCGCACGCGACCGACATCGGAACCGTGCCCCACGTTCTGTCCGAGACGCACGTGGTCACTTTACCGCGGGGAGGAGAAGGTGGGGCGTATGTACTTTCTCAGGGAGTACGTTGGCCGGTTACTCAGTTCTCCTTGGAACGCGGGCGTTTCACGGTCTGAAGGTAGGGGTACCGTTCCAGTAAGCGCCGCGTGTCCTGCACCAGCTCAGCCGCTTCGGTAGCGCTGTGGGGCAGTTCGCGCAGCCTGAAGTACGCCGCGCCGCCGCCGGGGAACACCACGGTGGGTGTGCCGAAGAGGTCCAGCGCAGCGGCGCGCGCGTGGTCCTGCGCCAGCACGGTGCGGTTCTCGGGGTTGGCCAGGTCGTCGTCGAAGCGCGCCCGGTGCAGCCCCGCCTTGTCCACCACGCCCAGGATTGTCTTCATGTCCAGCGGCTGGTAGTCGCGGTGGACGGCGCGCTGCAGCCCAAGCCGGAACGCGTTGTGGGCGTCCGGACCCTGCCGGCGCGCCGCCTGCGACGCCATGAACGGCAGCAGCCCTTTGCAGCCGTTGCCGTCCGTGTCGTCGAGCCGCTCGTTCCAGAGCTGCCAGCGGCCGTTGCCCTCCTGGCGCTCGTAGTTGAACTGGTAGATGGAGAAGTGCTCCCAGGTGACCTCGAGGTCGA
>CAZPWN010000067.1:0-2708 GCA_964590475.1 uncultured bacterium
GCGCAGCACGCGCAGGCAGGCCGAGTGGAAGGTGGAGACCCACAGGTCGCGGCCGGTGGGACCCACCAGGGTCTCGACGCGCTCCTTGAGTTCGCCCGCCGCCTTGTTGGTGAAGGTGACGGCCAGGATCTGTTGCGGCAGAACGTCGTGCTCCGCCAGTAGGTACGCGATGCGGTGGACCACGGTTCGGGTCTTGCCCGAACCGGCGCCCGCCAGCACCAGCGCCGGCCCTTCGTGATGCTCGACGGCGGCGCGCTGTTCCGGGTTGAGTGGGGCCAGTAGTTCTTCAGGTGACACGGCTACTAAGCATACCCCTTGTTTTCGGCCACGTTGGACGTCCGCATGCGTTACTCTGCGGGCATGGCCAAGGCCATCTGTTTCGACCTGGACGGCACTCTCACGAGGTTCACTGCCGATTTCGGCGCGCTGGCGGCGCTGCTGAGAAGCGAACTCATGCTGCACATGTGCGACATGAACACCTTCGCCAACACGCTGGAGTCCGAGACGCGCCGCGACGGCGCCCTCACGTTGGAGACCGTCCTCACACGCGTGTTGGAGCGCCTGGAGCAGCGCCCGCCCGCCGACCTGGCGCAGGTGGCCAGCGACGCGGTCCGCACGTACGCGGCGGACGTGAAGGCCTACCCGGGCGCGCGGGAGCTGCTGGAGGAACTCGACGCCATGGGCGTGAAGATGGCCCTCCTCACTAACGGCCCCTACGACATGCAGAAGGCCGCCCTGGCGGCGGTGGGGCTCGAGCGCTACTTCCGCGTGGTGCTCGTGTCGGGCGACCGCGACGTGGCAGCGCGCAAGCCGGCGCCTCGCATCTTCTCCCTCGCCTGCGCTGGGCTGCAGACCGTGCCCGAGGAGGTCGTGATGGTGGGCGACAACTTAGCCGCCGACGTGGGCGGCGCCCTGGATTACGGCCTGCAGGCCGTGCTGATGGATCACGGGGGCCAGGCCGAGTTTGACGCGGTTCCGGAAGGCGTGCGGGTGGTCCGCTCGATCGCGGAGCTGCGGCTCCTGCTGAGGGAACTCCTCAGCGACTGAGAGCAGGCTGGCACCGAGCGCAATCACGCTACAATCGGGGCATGGACGAGAAGTCGCAAGCGTTCTACCGGGCCTGGGCCGAGCTGCTCGACTGGATGCGCGAGTACGCGGCAGCCAACGAGGGCGTGGATTTCGTGAAGCAGGCGGATTTCACGGATTACATCTACCGCATGGAGCGGGCCTACGACCTGCCCACCACCATCATGTCCGCCAGCCTCTCCGATCCGGAAGACCACCCCATCCTGCTGGTGAGCGCCAGCCAGCGCGCCTCGGTCTTCAAGGAAGTGGTGCTGCACCCGTTCGAGTCGCACGTCTACCGCAAGCTCAAGCTGGCGAAGGACGGCGAGGGGCTGGCCGAAGGCCCCCGCAAGTTCACCAAGGAGATGCTGTTCGAGCTGGCCGACGACCTCTTCGCCGTGGCCGCCGTCTGAATACGGCTCACCGAGGATCCGACTAGCGGAACGATCCGTCCGCCTTCCCCAGGGGGAGGTGGACGGACGCTTTCTAGGACAGTCGAGCGGCCAACTCGTCGGCCAAGCGGGCGGCCAGAGGCGCCACCCGCAGGAACCCCCGCCCCCCGAACGCGGCCAGCATGTGAACCCCGGGCTGGAGCCGGCGCGCCACCGGCTCGCCGGAGGGGCGCTTGGCGCGCACGCCGGTCCAGCTCTCTAAGACCCGCGCTTCGGCGGCGGCCGGCACCTGCCACGTCACCGCCCGCTGCAGGTCCACGTCGCCCTCTGCCACCGCGGCCGGCTCGCCCAGCCAGCCAGCGTGGCGGTGCCCGCCCGTCACGAACGCCTTGCCTCCCTCGAACGCCGCCACCACGCTGCCGGCGAGGGGCAGGGGAGGCGTGGACCCCAGGTCGAGCACGCGCGCCTCGCCCCACACGAGCTCGAAGCGCGGGAGCGGCAGCTCCGCCGGTTGCCAGGCGCCCGTGGCCACCACGACCGCACGGCAGGCGATGACCGAGGTGCGGTTGGAACTCAGGGAGCTCCGGGCTGCTCGGTAACCATCGGTTCCGAGAGAGCCCTCGGTTAACGAGGGTCCAGCTGCGTCCCCGGCGCTGGTGGTCCTGACGACCGCTCCCGTGACCGCTCCCGTTACAGCTCCGTTGCGCTCACCCTTAGCGCGCTCGACCCCCACCAGCTCCACGCCGTTGAGGATCTCGGCCGAACCCAACCTGGCGGCCGCCGCCAGAGCGGAGAGCCACTCGCCGCTCCGCAGCCAGCCGCTTTTCGGCACCAGCATGGCGCCGAAGGGCGCGTGGTACTCGGGCGGCACATCGCCCGGCTCGAGCCAATCCGTGCCCTCCAGCTTCTGCCAGAGGCGGGCCTGGCGCGCGTTGTCCGCCACGCGCAGCACGCCGGTGGGGTGGGCGCCGCTCCGGCCCACGGCGGCTTCCACGCTGCGCACCAACTCCCAGAACGCTGCCGCCCCCGCAGCGTCCGCCGGCTTGGCTCTGCCGGAGCGGCCCCTGTGGGGGTTGATGAGAGCTGCCGGCACGGTCGAGGCTCCCACCGGCCCGTTCTGGCCGCGCTCGAGCAGCACCACGCTCACACCGCGCCTGCTCAGCTCGTACGCCAGGGTGGTGCCGGCAACGCCGGCCCCGGCGACCACGACGTCGGCGCCCATCACCCGGGTCTTGCCGCCACGAGCACCTC
>CAZPWN010000067.1:2808-11472 GCA_964590475.1 uncultured bacterium
GAGCCAGCAGTTCGGGGGCGGGCGGTGCGCCCTCGATGCCCACGTACTCCAGGGTGGCGCCCGTCTCCTCGGCCAGCGCCGCGGTGACGAGGAAGAGGAGGCCGGTGCCGAAGCCGATCTCCAGCACCCGCGTGGACGAGCCCGCGCGTAGCCTGTCGGCAGCGCCGCTGGCCTCCAGGTAGACGTGACGCGCCTCCGTGAGGGCGCCCGCCAGCGATTTGTAGCCCTCACCGCCGGGCAGGCGCAGGGTGCGGGAGCCGTCGCGGGTGAGGACCACCTCGGTGTCGTCCGGCGTTGCCGATGCGTGGGTGAACGTCACGTTCAGATGTTACCGGAGGGCGGTCAAGGTTCTCACGTTGGTCGCATATATAGTCCCGCATCAGGGGTACACCCCTCAGAATAGGAGTAGATGTTGAGGTTCCTCGAACTAGCTTGGGAGGCCCTGAAGGGCAGCGCGACGCAGCTGGTCGAGTGGTTGAACGGCTTGGCAGCGGTGGGAACGTTCGATCCAAGCGGTTGGCCACCGGCCGTATGGCTGGTGCTGGGCGCGGTGGTCGTGATCCTGGTGCTCCTCGCGCTCGTGCGCGGGCGCCGCCGCGGCGCCGCCAGCCGGATACCGGAGATGATGATCTCGCACGGTGAGATCGTGCTGGTGGACGAGGCCGAGGACACGACCGACTACATGTACGACATGGCCGCGCCGTCCCAGGCCGGCCATCGGCTGTCCCTCACGCTCAGCAACCTGAACCCGTGGCCCGTCCAGCTGCTGGAGCTGGCCGTCCGCACGCGGGGCTTGCGCCAGCCGGTGGTGGCGGAGGCTGGGTCGGTGGTGCCGCCCAACGACGCCGTCGACGTGGTGGTCGACCTCTACGACCTGCCCGGCGAGGTGGGGGTGGTGGACCTGTTCCTCTACAGCAACAGGGGCGGTCACCGCACCTACAGGCTCAGCGCGCCGCTGGAGTGGGAGCCGTGGGACAAGCGCTTCCGCATCCGCCCCCTCTCGTCGCGCGTAGTGCCTGTGAAGAAGATCGCGTCCCAGGAGAAGCGTAAGCACGAGCGCCGCTCGTACGAATCGGCCAAGAGGCGGGAGCGTCAGAAGGAGTTCGCGGAAGCGGCCTGGCGCCGGGCGGAGGAGCTCACCCGCAAGGTGCGGGACAACCGCACCGCCGCGCCGGAGAAGCGGGTCGCCGTTCTGGCCGGCGAGCATATGGGCCCCGCGCCGCGGCGCCGGCGGGACGACGGGAGCGAGCGCCTGTACGTACCGGAGATGAACGGGGACCCCGCCCAGAAGAAATCGCCGCTGCCCGAACCCGAGCGCCGACTGGACTTCCCGGACGAGTTCTGAGAGCTGGGCCCGCCGCACCTGAGGGCGAGCGGGAACGTAGTGCGGTCCGAACGCGGCCGCTGCGCGCGGCGGCGACTCCGTTACCGCCCCTTAGGTCAGACCCTCAGGTCGGTAAGGTCGAGCTGGTCGAGCAGTTTGACGTGAAGCGATCCGTTGGTGGCCACCAGGACCGGGTCCGTGAGCTTGTGTGGCAGGCCGTCCTGGCCGCTGGTCGAGCCGCCCGCCTCGCGCAGGATGAGCGTGGCGGCGGCCACGTCCCACGGCTGCAGCTTCAGCTCCCAGAAGGCGTCGAGCCTGCCGCAGGCCACGTAGCAGATGTCCAGGGCGGCCGCTCCGCCGCGCCGGACGCCCTGCACCACCGGCAGAACCTTGCCGAACAGCTCCAGGTTGAGTAGGCGCGTGGGCGCGTCGTAGGCGAAGCCGGTGCACACCACGGCCTCCGCCAGGCTAGCGGCGCGGCTGACCCGCATCTCCTTGCCGTTGAGCGTGGCGCCGCGCCCCTTCACGGCGCAGAAGAGCTCGTTCCGGGTCGGGTCCAGCACCACGCCCAGAACCACCTCGCCCGCTATCTCCAGTGCGATCGAGACGCAGAAGTAGGGATAGCCGTGCGCGTAGTTGACGGTGCCGTCGATGGGGTCCGCGATCCAGCGGTGGCTCGCCGCCGGGTCGACGCCCTCCACCAGGCTCGAGCCGCCTTCCTCACCCAGGAACTCGTGGCTGGGGTGCGCGGAGAGGATGACCTGGCGGATGCGCTCCTCGCACAGTTGGTCGACGCGGGTCACCAGGTCCCAATCGGTGGACTTGGTGGTGACCTCCAGGTCGCTTCCCAGCTCGGCGATCTGGATGCGGCCGGCCTCGCGGGCGGCCGCGATGGCGGTATGTAGGTAGTCGTCCACGGCTACCCCGGTGGGGGAGGTGGAGGCGGCGCGGTCCAACATGCGCCCACTCTACGCCGAGCCGGAGACCTGCTCCCGCGCACGCTCCGCACCCGCCGAGGGCGGTGGAGCGCTGGTGGCGTCGCCGTGCTCGGATCGCGCCTCGGCTGCTGCCAGCGGCGGCTCGGGCAGCGTGGGCCAGTCCGACACCTCGGTGGCCTGCAGGATGAGCCGCGCGTGCCTGTCGAAGGTGAAGTAGTTGTAGGCCCAGCTGAAGACGGCGGAGAAACGGTTGCGGAAGCCGGGGAGGTAGATCAGGTGGAGGAAGAGCCACCCGAGCCAACCGAGGAAGCCGCGCAGCTTGAGGTTGAAGAACTTGGGCGACAGCTCCGCGATGCCGGCGTTGCGGCCGATGATGGCCATGCTGCCAAGGTCGTCGTAGATGAACGGCTGCCCCGGCCGGCCCTGCATCCTGCGCACGATGGTGTGCGCGGCGTGCTTGCCGCTCTGGATGGCCACCTGCGCCACCTGCGGGTAGAGCTTGCCTGCCTCGGGGTCGGGTCCGGCGCCCACGAGGTCGCCTACCGCGAAGATGTTGGCGTGACCCGGCAGGCTCAGGTCCGGCTCCACCTTCACCCGGAAGCCGCGCAGCAGCTCCGTGTCCAACCGCTCGGCCAGCGGGCTGCTCCTCACGCCCGCGGCCCAAACTATGGTCTTGGAGGGGATCAACTCACCGGAGCGGAGCACCACGGCGCCGTCCCGGGCTTCCGCCACGGTGCTGCCGAGCCGCACGTCCACCCCGCGCCGGCGCAGCACCTTCTCGGCGTAGCGCTGGGAGCGCTCGCTGAAGGTGGGCAGGACCGCTTTGGCGGCCTCCACCAGCACCACGCGCGCTAAACGCAAGTCGAGCTCCGGGTAGTCCGCTTGCAGCACCCGCTCGAACAGCTCGACGAGGGCGCCCGACATCTCCACGCCGGTGGGTCCGGCGCCGACGATGACGAAGGTGAGCGCACCCTGGTCCACGAGGCTCGGGTCCGCGGCGGCGCGTTCGAACTGCTCGAGGATGTGGCCGCGCAGGGCGATGGAGCGCTCGAGGCTCTTGATAACGAAGGCGTGCTCCCGTACGCCGGGCGTGCCGAAGTCGTTGTAAACGGCCCCGGGCGCGGCGATGAGGTAGTCGAATTCGAGGCGCTCGCCGTCCTCCAGGACCACCTGGTTGCGGTCCTTGTCGACGTCCAGGACCTGGGCCTGGCGGAAGGAGAAGTTCTTCTGACGCTGGAAGATGCCGCGTATCTGGTAGGCGATGTCGCCTGCGTCGAGGCCGGCCGTGGCCACCTGGTAGAGCAGGGGTTGGAAGGTGTGGAAGTTGTTCTGATCGAGCATCAGGACGTCTACGGGTGCCGTCCTGAGCGCCTTGGCAGCGTAGAGGCCGCCGAAACCTGCACCGATGATGATGACTCTCGGGCGTGGGCTCATCTCTGGATCTCCTCTCGGCGAACTAGCGGGTCGCTAGCGTAGGACCGCTGGAAGCGGGTGCCGGTGGCGCTGGGAGGCCTTGGTAAGCGCACTGCCAACGCGCTGGGCCCTGGGCCTGGCCCCAAGAACGGTGGGACGAAAGTCCCTCGTGAAATATTGTACAAGCTCGGAGGGAGGGACCTGTGATGCGCGTTACCTACGGCAAGTGAAGGTCAGGATGGGCCCCGCAGGGGGAGGGAACGCGCTCAGCTACCCGCCATCTTGAGCGCCACGCGGCGCCCGGTGGGGGTATCTGCCACACCGCCCTCGCCCGTCTCGCGCAGTTCCGGCGGCAGCATGCGGCCCACGGAGGCCATGGCGTAGATGACCTCGTCGGGCGGGATGAACGACTCCACCCCGGCCAGCGCCAACTGCGCGGCCGACACCGCGTGCACGGCGTAGAAGGCGTTGCGCGAGACGCACGGCACCTCCACGTAACCGCCCACCGGGTCGCACACCAGGCCTATGGTGTTCATGAGGGCCTGCGCGGCCGCGTGCACGCTGGCGCGCGCGCTGCCGCCCATGAGTTCGGTGATGGCGGCCGCCGCCATGGCGGCGCTGGAGCCGATCTCGGCCTGGCAGCCGCCGGTGGCGCCCGCTATGAACATGCTCTTGCTGATGACCTGCGCCACGCCGGCGGCCAGCACCAGGGGCATGACCAACTCGTCGTCGGGTATGCCCAGATGGTCCGCCACCCCCAGCAGCGCCCCGGGGACCGTGCCGGCACTGCCCGCGGTGGGCGCGGCCACTATGCGGCCCATGCGGGCGTTCTCCTCGTTGACGGCCATGGCGTACTCCTGCACGCGCTTGAGGAGGGGCGAGTTGAGAGCGTCGCCGGCCTCGTGCAGGGTGCGAGCGTTCCAGCCCACCATGCCGGTGCGGCTGGGCTCCATGCTGGCGAGCCCGCGGCGGATGGAGTCGCGCATCTCGTCGATGCGCGAGCGCATGGTCGTGAGGAGCTCCTCGCGCGCTACCGGGTCGTCGCCGACCTCGTTCTCGAGGACGGTCTCCGACGCCTTGCCTAGACTCTTGGACAGCTCGTCGAGGGTCATCTACTGGACCTCGCTTCCGTCGCCCCAGTTGGCGCTGACCGGCGGGTCGCCCGCGTCGGTGACCCGCTCCTCCGAGCCACGCATGACCTCGGGGAGGAGCCTGAGCCAGTGGATGTAAGGGAGTTCCGCCAGGTAGCGGGTGGCGTAGTCGGCCAGCGGCTTGTCTATCTCGACGGACATCATGGCCTCGCCGCCGCGCTTCTGCCGCGCGGAGAAGGCCGTGGCGATGTTGCCGTCGTCGTCCGCCACCACGCTGGCCACCCGCGCGATGACGCCCGGGCGGTCGGTATGCAGCACCAGGAGCGTGTGGTACGCCCCGCTCACGTGCACGTCGAAGCCGTTGACCTGCGTGACGCGCACGAAGCCGGCGCCCAAGCTGGATCCCAGGACCGAGACGCTCTCCTCGTTGGTGCCGGTGAGTTCCAGCCGCACCGAGTTGGGATGGATGTCGCCTAGGTCGGCGGTCACGTACTCGAGCTGGAGGCCGGCGGCCTCCGCCTCCTCGAAGGCGCGGCGCAGGCGGGGGTCGTCGGGCATGAAGCCCAGCAGCCCACCCGCCAGGGCAAGGTCGGTGCCGTGGCCCTTGGCGGTCTTGGCGAACGAGCCGTGCAGCACGAGCCGGGCGCTCTTAGGGGTGCCCCCCAGTGCGTGGCGCGCCAGCAGGGCGAGCCGGCAGGCGCCGGCGGTGTGCGAACTGGAGGGCCCGACCATCACGGGGCCGATCTGATCCAAGAGACCCATATACCGTCAAGTGTAGCCGCGACGCGGGCTGCCCCGGCGTCGCGGCGTACGTAACGGTGTACTTTCTTGCGGAGTGCTCGCGCTCTACGGCGCGAGCCACCGCGCCTGGAGGGAGGTTACTTGCGAGCCCGGTCCTTCAGGCCCTTGCCGGGCTTGAAGGCGGGGTACTTGCTGGCGGGGATCTTGATCTTCTCCGTTGTGCCGGGGCGCACGCCGGTACGCGCCTTGCGGGAGCGCACCTCGAAGGTGCCGAAGCCCGTTAGCTGCACCTTGTTGCCCTTGCCCAACTGGGTGCTTATGTGGTCCAGCACGGTGTCCAGCACGTCCTTGACGTCCTTCTTCCGTAGCGTAGTGTCCTCCGAGACCGAGTTCACCAGGTCGGCCTTGGAGACGGTTTTCGCCGTACGCTTCGCCATCTTGCCCTCCTGTTGGTTCGAGTTGTGTTTGGTGGCACTGTAGCAGACGCCCGGGCCCCGCACAAGGGAAAAGCCGCTCAGCGACGCAAATCCGGGCGGGTGTGGCGGAGTTTACGCCTCCTGGCGGTGGGCGGTGGGGATGAGATCGAAGATCCGCTCCATCACCGTGCCCGTGAGTTCGGCGGCGTCGTCGCGCGTGCGACCGGTGGGCGTTATGGGCGGCCCGAAGGCCACGTGGAAGGCGCGGCCCTGGCGCCAGATGGCGGCCGGCACCACGGGCACCTGGGCCCTTTGCGCCAGGAAGCTCGCGCCGTCCAGCGCCGCGGCTTCGCCCGTGTTGCGGGTGCCCTGCACGAAGATCCCGATCGCCCGGCCAGCCTTGAGGCGCCTTATGGCCTCCTTGATGGCGCCGATGTCCTGCCCCTCGCGGTCCACCGGGAAGGCGCGCAGGCCGCGCATGACCGCGCGCAGGAAGGGCTTCTCGAAAAGCTCCTTCTTGGCCATGAACTCGAGCTTGCGGTTGATGGCCACGCCCACTATGGGTGGATCCCAGGTGCTGACGTGGTTGCAGGCCACCACCGCGCCGCCCTCGCTGGGCACGTTCTCCAGGCCGGTGACATGGAGCCCGTAGAAGAGCCGCGCGAACCCCCGCACCAGGAAGATGGCGGTCGGCATGAACCAGTTGGGGTGGAAGATCCGTTCGAGTAAGGTCACGGCCGCGGATTCCCGGTCAGGCGGTGGCTAGGCGCTCGCGGCGCCGGTGCAGGTAGAGCGAGACGAGGACCCCGGCGGCCGCCACCAGCAGGTGGAGGGCCACCCAGGTGCCCTGCTGCCCGTCCCAGGGCAGGGTCACCTCGAAGAGGGACATGCGCAGGGGCAGCTGCCAGGCGATCAGGGCGGGCAGTACCAGCAGGACGGGGGAGAGGGGCACGGCCAGTAGGCGCCAGCCGTAGTCCAGGCCGATCATGCCGAGCAGGTTGCCGGAGAGCACGATGGGCAGCATGACCAGCCAGTCGGCGTCGCCCCCGATGAGGCCCACCGGCGGCGCCAGCAGCGCGGTCAGGTAGGCGGCCGGCATGCCGGCCATGGAGAAGCCCAGGTAGGCCGTCAGTACGATGCCGAGGCTGCGGAACATGATGGGCATCGGCGCCACGGCGCAGACGACCGCCGCCAGGAAGAAGAAGAGGCCGATGAAGAGGCGTTGCGGCATGGCCACCGTGCGGATCACTGAGTTACCCTCCCTAGCTCGGCATCGTACTTCGTCATGCGTTCATGGGTGGCGGGGCTCAGGCCACCTCGGCCACTTCGGGTAGCCGCTGCTTGAGTTCCGGCACGGCGCGCAGGAACTCGCCCGTGGAGCTGGAGCCGTCCATGGCCACGTCCTCAGGCGTGCCTGCGGCCACGATGGTGCCGCCCCGGGCGCCGCCGTCCGGACCCAGGTCGATGATCCAGTCGGCCGTCTTGATGACGTCCAGGTTGTGCTCGATGACCACCAGGGTGTTGCCCTGCTCCACCAGGCGGTGGAGTACGTCCAGCAGCTTGCGGGTGTCGTCGAAGTGCAGGCCCGTGGTGGGCTCGTCCAGGATGTAGAGGGTCTGGCCGGTGCTGCGGCGCCCCAGCTCGCTGGCGAGCTTCACGCGCTGGGCCTCACCACCGGAGAGGGTGGGGGAGGACTGGCCGATCTTGATGTACCCGAGGCCCACGTCCTGCATGAGCTGGAGCTTGCGGGCGATGGCGGGGATGTTCTCGAAGAACTCCAGCCCCTCGTCAACAGTCATCTCCAGCACGTCCGCGATGGACTTGCTGCGGATCTTCACCTCGAGCGTCTCGCGGTTGTAGCGCGCGCCCTTGCAGACCTCGCACGGCACGTAGATGTCGGGCAGGAAGTACATCTCGACCTTCACGGTGCCGTCGCCCTTGCACGCCTCGCAGCGGCCGCCCTTGACGTTGAAGGAGAAGCGGCCCGGCTTGTAGCCGCGCTTACGCGATTCCGGCGCGCGGGTGAAGAGGTCGCGGATGTCCGTGAAGATGCCCGTGTAGGTGGCGGGGTTGGAGCGCGGCGTGCGGCCGATGGGGCTCTGGTCGATCTCGATGACCTTGTCCACGTGCTCGGCGCCCTTGATGCGCGTGTGCGCGCCGGGCTGCGCCTTGGCGCGGTAGAGGCGCTTGGCGAGGGCGGCGTGCAGGATGCCCTTGACCAGCGTCGACTTGCCCGAGCCGGAGGCGCCGGTGACGCAGGTGAGCGTTCCCAGCGGGAACGTCACGTCGATCTCCTTGAGGTTGTGCTCGCGCGCGCCCAGCACCACCAGTTTCTTGCCGTTGCCTTCGCGGCGCTTCTCGGGCACGGGGATCTGCTTCTCGCCCCTGAGGTAGGCGGCGGTGAGTGACTTCGGGTGCTTGACGAACTCCTCGGGTTCGGCCGCGGCCACCACCTCGCCGCCGTGAATACCGGCGCCGGGCCCCAGGTCCACTATGTAATCGGCGGCGCGCATGGTCTCCTCGTCGTGCTCCACCACGATCAGGGTGTTGCCCAGGTCGCGCAGGTGCAGCAGGGTCTTGAGGAGCCGGGCGTTGTCGCGCGGGTGGAGGCCGATGGACGGCTCGTCCAGCACGTAGAGCACGCCCGTGAGGCCGCTGCCGACCTGCGTGGCGAGCCGGATGCGCTGCGCCTCGCCGCCCGAGAGCGTGTTGGCGCTGCGGTCGAGGCTGAGGTAGTCGAG
>CAZPWN010000068.1:0-11141 GCA_964590475.1 uncultured bacterium
GACCTCATCGCAGAGCCTCCTCGGGGATGAGCGGCATGTGCTGCACCTCTTCCGCCAGGTAGACGGTGCGCTTCTCGGCCACCGACTTGAGCACGGCCAGCGACACCCGCAATGCGTCGATGCCCGCGTCGATGCCTGCCACCTCCTGCGGGGCGCCTTCCGTGAGCTCACGGTAGAACTGCTCGATCTGCGCCCGCCAAGCGTCGAACTCCGGTGCCTGCCACGACTCGCCGGTGCCCGAGCGGTAGAGCGTCATGCCGGAGTTCCAGTTCACCACTAGCAGGCCGTCCGGACCCACGTAGCTGTGGCGCTCCTGATACTCCACCCCGGAGGGCAGGCCCCAGGAGATCTGCACCTGGCCCACGCGGCCGCCCGGGTAGGTGAGGGTGAAGAGCGCGCTGTCCAGCGCCTTCTCCTCGATGCTGGCGAGCTCCGAACGGCCCTCGCCGAAGGTGTAACCGTGCGCGTGCACGCTCTCGGGCTGGCCGCCGAAGATCACGCTCCAAAGGTCGAACAGGTGGCAGCACATGTCGATCACCGGGCCGCCGTTGCCCCGCGCGTCGTGCATGAGGCGCTTGGGCCTGAGGCCAGCCACGATGGTTGCCTGCGCCAACGTCGGGCTGCCGAGCAGCGCGTGGCTCTTGAGCAGCTGCTCGTGCGCCGGATCGAAGCGGCGCATGAGGCCTATCCGTAACTGCAAGCCGTAGCGCTCCGCCGCCGTCTTCATGCGCTGGGCCGCCGGCACGGCAAGCGCCGCCGGCTTCTCGCACAGCACGTGCTTGCCGGCCTCCAGCGCGTCCACCGTGTAGCTCTCGTGCAGGAAGGTGGGGGTGCAGACCGAGACCACGTGCACGTCCTTGCGCTTCAGGTAGTCGGCGGGGTGCGTGGCTGCCTCGGCGCCCACCATGGCGGCCACCTCCGCGGCGCGCTCGAACCACGGGTCGCACACCGCCACCACGCGCGCACCCGCCGCGCACCAGTGCTGTGCGTGGCGGGTGCCCAGATCGCCGGCGCCCACCACCACCACGCCGAGCGGGCCCTCGTTCAGATCGTGATGCACGTTCGCCTCTTCACTTCACCCTTTCACGCCACCCGCGGTGAGGCCGCTGATGATCCTCTGCTGGAAGAAGATTATCAGTAGCACCAGCGGGATGACGCCAAGGGTAACTGCGGCCGAGATCACGGCCCAAGGGAACGAGAACTGTCCCTGGTAGAACGTTATGCCCACGGGCACCGTGCGCATCTCCACCGCGGTGTTGAAGGTGAGCGCCAGGAGGAACTCGTTCCAGGAGTTCACGAAGACGATGATGGCGGCCGTCACCATGCCCGGCGCCGACAGCGGCATGATGACGCGGAACAGCGCTCCCAAGCGGCTGGTGCCGTCCACGGTGGCTGCGGCCTCCAGGTCGTCGGGGATCAGCTGGAAGAAGCTGGTGAGGATCATGGTGGCTATCGGCAGGCTCAGCGCCACGTAGGGGATGATCAGCGCCCAGTAGGTGTTCAGCAGGTTCGGTGTACCTAAGCCCTCCGGGAAGAAGAGGAAGCCGCTCAGCCAGGTCACCTCCACCCCGCGGAAGAGCCGGTAGAGGGGCACGAGCAGCACCAGCGAGGGGAACATGCTGGTCATGACGATGCCCGTGAGGATCACCTTGCGCCCCCTTAGGCGCAGGCGGCCGAGGGCATAGCCCGCCAGCGAGGCGAAGAGCACCGTGATGAGCGTGGCGGCGATTGAGACCACGAACGAGTTGCGCAGGAAGATGGCGAACGGGTTGCTGGCGAACACCTCGACGTAGTTCTGCAGCGTGGGGTCCGCCGGCAGGTAGCTGATGGGCAGGCGGGTGAGCTCGCCGTCCCGCTTGAAGGACGTGAGCAGAAGCCACACCGAGGGGAAGAGGCCGTTGATGATCACCAGCAACAGGGCGATGAAGAGGAAGATCCGCCCCGTGAGCCCGCGCCCGCTCTGCGGTGCGTTGGCGCTCATGCCAGCCTCCTTGCGCCTTGGTGGGAGATGGTGCTCCTGGGCATCAGTCGTCCCTGTAGACCCAGCGGAGGTAGAAGATGGTGATGAATAACGAGATGGCGAAGAGCGCCACGGCCAGCGCGGCGGCGTAGCCGATGTCCAGCCCGTTGACGGTCTTGTAGATGTAGATGCCGAGCGTCTCCAGCGTGCGCCCGGGGCCGCCGCCCGTCATGGCGAACGGCTCGTCGAACGTCTGCACTGCCGTGAGGGTGCGGAAGATGAGCGCCACCATGATGGCGGGCCGCAGCAGGGGCAGCGTGATGCGCCAGAAGCGCTGCCAGGCGTTGGCACCGTCGATGCGGGCAGCTTCGTAAAGGCTCTCGTCGATGGATTGCAGGCCAGCCAGCAAGATAAGTCCAACGAAAGATGAGGTCTTCCAGATGATGGCTATGGACACCGCCACCACCGCCGGCACGTCGCGCGCCAGCCAGTACACGCCGCGCGGGCCGATCCACTCCTGCGGCAGGATGAGCGCCAGCACGTGGTTGATGCCCATGCGCCCCAGCAGGTCGTTCACCACGCCGTAATCGCTCTGGAAGAGCCAGGCGAACGCCAGCCCGCTGAACACGCGCGGCATGGCCCACGGCAGCAGCAGCGCCAGCCTCACGAGCCACTTGAGCGGATGCCGCACGTTGGCCAGCAGCGCCAGCGGCATGCCAAGCAGGAAGGCGCCCACCACCGTCACCACGATGAGCAGCAGGGTGATGTTGAAACTGTTCCAGAAGCGGGGGTCGCCCCAGCGGGTGCCCTCCGCCGGGTGGTAGCCGAGCAGCCAGCCAGCCACGACGACGAGCCCCACCGTGGCCAGCACCGCGGTACCGCGCTTGAGGGCGCCGTTGCGGACGGCGTACCAGATGGGCACGATGGCGGCGAGCAGTACCGCCCGCAGCAGCCACAGCTTGCTGGCGCTCCACGCCATCTCCTCGCGACCCCACAGCATGCGCACGAAGTTGTCGAGGCCGATGAAGGGCGTGCCGCGCTGCGGCTGGTTGAGACGCTCGAAGTGCACGCTCTGCCACAGCACGTTGAGCACCGGGTAGAGCATGACCACCGCCAGGGTGATGAGCGCCGGGAGGAGCAGCAACACGGCGAGTTGGCCCTCGCTCGGGTTGCCGCTCCTCAGGCGTCGCCAGAACCCCGGTCTGCGGTACGGGGCGTCAGGGTCGGAAGGGGCTCCGGCAGGCCGGAGCCCCGTTCGGCCGTCTCTCACTCGATGGCGTCTTCGAGTCCTATCTGCATCTCGGTGAGCGTGTCGTCGATGCCCTGGGTGCCTGCCAGGAAGGCGTTCAGGTTGCTACGGATGATCTCGGAGACCTCCGTGTAGAACTCCGTCACAGGTCGGGGACGGGCGTTGGTGATCACGTCGTAGAAGGCGCCGAAGTGCGGGTTGGCCTCCAGCACGGCCTCGTCCTGGTAGAGCGCGCTGCGCGCCGGCATGCGGCCCCCCACGATGGCCAGGTCGCGCTGGAACTCGGGGCTGGAGTAGTGGCGGATGACGTCGAACGCCACCTCCTTGTTCTCGCCGTAGGGGTTGAGCGCCCACTGCCAGCCGCCGACGCAGGTGTAGCTGTCGCCACCATCGAAGGCGGGGATGGGAGCCACGCCCACGTTGCCGCGCACGGTGGAGTCCTCGTCGTTCTGGAAGTGCGCCCAGGCGTAACCCCAGTTGATCATGAAGACCACGTGGCCGGCCTGGAACTCCTGACGGGAGTTGTCCGTAGCGGTCTCGGCGATGTTCGGCTTGGTGATGCCCGTGTCCAGCGTGCGCTGGTACCACTCGAGCGCGCGGCGGCCGGCCTCGCTGTCGACGTTCACGTTGCCCTCGTCGTCCAGCCAGTCGCCCCCGGCGCTCCAGAACGGCTGCAGGAAGGTGCAGACAGCCCCTTCGATGGCCGCGCCCTGGTAGTTGAAGCCCTGCAGGTTGGGGTCGCCCTCGCCCTCCATGATGGCCAGCGCCTGGCTCTCGAGTTCCTCGAGCGTGGCGGGCGGCTCGAAGCCGTACTTCTCGAGCAGGTCGGAGCGGTAGTAGAGGAACATGGCGTCGGTGTAGGCGGGGACGGCGTAGAGCGTGCCGTTCACCGTGTCGGCGTTGACCGGACCCTCAAGGAAGTCGCCAAGGTACGCGTCCATCTCGTCGCCGAGGTAGGCATCGAGCGGCTCGGCCCAGCCCGCGGCGGCGTAGGTGGCGGGCCGGATGACGTCGATCTGGAAGATGTCTATGTCGCCCGACTGGCCGCTCAGCACCGTGTTGAGGTACTGCTGCTGCTGGTCGCTCGTGGCGCCGCCCGACTCGAAGGTGATGGTCACGTCGGGGTTGGCCTCGTTGTAGCTGTCGGCGTACTGCTGGTAGAGCTCCATGGGCTCGCGCGGGTCCAGGAACATGACCACGTTCGTCTGGGCTAGCGCAGTGGACAGTAGGCAGGCAAGAGCTAGGGTGATGACGGGACGTCTCATGCGTGTCCTCCTAAGGTGATTAAGGCGACTTTACAACGGCCACCCCGAGCGCGGCGTACCGGCTCAGGAAGGGCACAGGGCCCTGCAGGGGGCCGCTGCCGCGAAGGTACCGGAACGTGCGCTGACTCAGGATAGAGGTAGATTCGTGCTCGTGGACGAAGTCGTCACTGAGTACTGGCGTAACGGCCGCGGCCGCACGGCCATCTGTCCCATCGGTTGGGTGAACGGTTTCCTCGGCTGGGGCCACGCCAGCGGCGCCGAGGTGATGGACGACATAGCCCGGATCGGTTACGCGGCGAGCGAGAACAGCGCGGTGTACCCGGCGGATCCACAGCGCCTGCAGGATGAGCTGCAGGGACGAGGTCTGGTCCTGTCCGGGGCGTACCGCTGGGTCAACTTCGCCTACGAGGACCGACTGCACGAGGAGATAGAGGCCGCCAAGCGGCACGTGGAGTTCTGCGCGCTGGCGGGCGCGGACGTGGCCAACCTGGCGGAGGCCGCCCACTCCGTGTGGGACGCCCGCGGGCCCGCGGCGCACGTCACGCCGCTGAGCGGGGCGCAGTGGCGGCGCGTGGCGGCCGCCCTGGAGGAGGTGGGCCAGTTCGCGCAACAGCTGGGCGTGAGCGTCGCCGTGCACCCGCACGGCGGGACGGCCATCGAGACGCCCGCCGAGATCCTCACCCTGCTCGAGCTCACCGACCCGGCGCTGGTGGGGCTCTGCCTGGATACCGGGCATGTGGTGTACGGCGGGGGAGACCCAGTGGAGCTCGCCCGGCAGGTGGGGGAGCGCGTGGTGTACGTGCATCTGAAGGACGTGCGGCAGGGCGTGCTCGCCGCTCTGCGCGGGCCGGGTGAGGAGCTCGCGCGCGGCGGCCATTCGGTGCCGCGGCGTGCGGCGAGCACCCACGGTGCTGGTACGGGCCCGCATGTCGACGCCGTTCCCGGCCTCTCGGCCCTGGGGGTGGGCTTCGAGGACGCCGTCAGGCGCCACCTGTTCTGCCCACCCGGCCAGGGTTACCTGGACTTCGGAGCCGTGCTGGGGGCGCTACGCGCGGCCGGCTACGACGGTTGGTACGTGGTGGAGGCGGAGCAGGACCCGGACCTGCACGATCCGCTGGAGGCCGGCCGCAGCGCTCACGCCTACCTGAGCGACCTGCTGGTCCGGCCCGACACGGACGGCGCCCCTTAGCGCAGCGCTAGATCTGGCGGTCGGCTGCCCCGAGCCGCTGCCAGAGGAACTCCCAGTTCATGGCCTGCATGTGCGCCCTCTGCTGGTTGGTCGCGGCGCCGCCGTGGCCGCCCTCGATGTTCTCGTAGTAGGTGACGTCGTTGCCGGCCGCCAGCATCTTGGCCGCCATCTTGCGGGCGTGGCCGGGATGCACCCGGTCGTCGCGCGTGGAGGTGGTGAAGAGCACGGGCGGGTACTCCCGGCCCTCCTCGTGCAGGTGGTAGGGGGAGAAGGTCCGGATGAACTCCCACTCCTCCGGCACGTCGGGATCGCCGTACTCGGCCATCCAGGAGGCGCCCGCCAGGAGGTGGGAGTAGCGCTTCATGTCCAGCAGCGGTACCTGACAGACGGCGGCCGCGAAGAGTTCCGGGTAGCGGGTCAGCATGTTGCCTATCAGCAGCCCGCCGTTGGAGCCGCCCTGCACCCCGAGCTGCTCCCGCGTCGTAACTCCCCGGTCCACCAGGTCCTGCGCCACGGCCGCGAAGTCCTCGTACGCCCGGTGCCGCTCCTCCTTGAGCGCAGCCTGGTGCCACCGCGGTCCGTACTCGCCGCCGCCGCGGATGTTGGCCAATACGTAGACGCCTCCATCCGCCAGCCAGGCGCGGCCGATGGAGCCCGAGTAGGCGGGCAGGAGCGGAACCTCGAAGCCGCCGTAGCCGTAGAGCAGCGTGGGAGCCGCGCCGGAGCGCTGCACGGGACCTATCTCGAAGTACGGCACGCGCGTGCCGTCGGCCGAGGTCACGAAGCGCTGCTGCACCCGCAGGCCCTCGGAACCGAAGTAAGAGGGTAGACGCCTCAGAACCTCCGCGCTCGTTGCGCCCTCCGCACCTACCTCCACCTGGCCGAGGGTGGTGGGGGTCAGGAAGCCCTCCACCTTCACCCAGAGCGCGTCCTCGTGCTGCGCGTCGACCGCGCGTACGGTGACCGTGAGCGGTTCGCTGTCCGGCCCGGTACCTCCGCTCAGCTCGCCGAGGTCGAGAGCGCTCCTCTTCCAGCCCTCCTCCGTGTGCGTGAGGACCTCCAGGCGGTTCTTCACGTCCTCGAGCACGTTCAGAACGATGTGGTTGCGGGTGGGGGCCGTCTGGATGAGGCTGCTGCTATCGGTTGGCTCGAAGAGCGTGGCGAAGTCGCGTTCGCCGGCCAGGAAGCGCTCTAGCTCCATGGCCAGGAGGGAGCCCGCCGCGTGTAGCCGGCCGCCCACCCGCCACTCCTGCCGGGGTTCCACTAGGAGCCACTGCCGGTGGAGGCCGGGCTCGCAGTGGCGCGGCAGGTCCAGCTTCACGGGCTTGCGCTCGTCGTCCAGCAGGTGCAGCTCGCCCTCGTAGAACGAGTACTTGTGCCAGATGAAGGTCCGTTCGTACCCCTCCGTGAAGTCGTGGTGGGCCCACACGCCCATGTCGGTGGGGGCGGCGGTGAAGACTTCCGTGGCCTCCTCCAGGGGGGTGCCGCGGCGCCACAGGCGCACGGAGCGCGGGTAGCCGGAGGTCGTCATGCTGCCCGGACCGAAGTCGCGCGAAACGATCAGTAGGTCGCCCGAGGGGTCCGCCCAGCTGGCCCAACCCTTGGATTCGGGTAGCTGAAAGCCGCCTTCCACGAACGCCTTCGTCTCGAGGTCGAACTCGCGCATGGTGTTCGCGTCCGAGCCGCCGCGCGAGAGCCACACCAGGGCGTAACGGTAGTCGTGCGGCAGGAGCGAGGCGCCGTGCCACACCCAGTTCACGCCCTCCGCCTCACCCAGGGCGTCGAGGTCGATGAGCACCTCCCACTCCGGCTCGCCCGTGGCGAACGACTCAGGCGTGGTCCTGCGCCACAGGCCGCGCGGGTGCTCCGCGTCCGTCCGGTGCTCGTAGAGCCAGCCCCCGTGCTTGGTCAGCTCGGGGATCTTCTCGTCGGCGTCCAGCACCTCGAGGATGCCGTCCTGGAACCGCTGGAAGCGGTCGGTCTCGAGCTGAGCTGCGGCGGCCGCGTTGCGCCCCCGCACCCACTCCAGCTGGGCGTGGCCCTCCACCTCCTCCAGCCAGGCGTGGGGATCGTCGTTCGTTGGAGCGTGCGGGGTAACGGGGTGGTCCAGGCTTTCCATGCCGCCAGGCTAACCCGGCCCGCCAACGGCCCTCAGGGGAGCAGGTAGAGCCACTCCTCCGAGCTGAACTTCTCCCGGGCGAGCTTCTCGGCCGCGGCGATCTCCTCCTGGGTGAGGGAGCTCTCGCTCAGGTCGTACAGATCATCGAACGTGGCGACCAGCCGGTCGAGCACCGCCTCGCGGGTCATCTGGGTCTGCTCGCTCAGGGGCGTCACGCGCTTGTTGGCGCTGACGCTGCCCTTGTCGGAGAGCTTCTCGCGGCCTATACGCAGGACCTCGAGCATGGTGCCGGGGTTCATGTCGTAAGCGGCCATGACGTGGTGCAGCACGGCTCCACCGCGGCGGGTCTGCGCTGCGCCGCCGATCTTGCCCTTGGCCGACGAGATGTCGTTGATGGGTTTGTAGACGGCCTCGACGCCCATGCCCCGCAGCGACTGCAGCACCCAGTCGTCCATGAAGGCGTAGGAGTCGATGAACGACATGCCCTTCACCAGCGCCTCGGGCGCGTAGATGGAGTAGGTGATGGCGTTCTGCGGCTCCGTGAACATGGCGCCGCCGCCGGTTATGCGCCGCACCACGTTCACTTGGTGCTTGGCGGCGCCTTCGGGGTCCACCTCGTTCTTGACCGACTGGAAGCGGCCCAGGATGACCGCGTTCTGGTTCCACTCCCAGATGCGGAGCGTGGGCTTGCGCTCGCCCCTGCCGACTTCGTAGGTGAGGACCTCGTCCAGCGCCATGTGCATCTCCGCCGGCCTGGGCCCCTCGCGCACGACCTGCCAATCGTAGTCGAACCAGCGCGCGCGGAACTCCTCGGCCCTCGGGCTCAGCTCCCAGGCGCTCTTCTCGTACTCGTTGCCGTTCATGCGCGCTCCCGGGGGCTGCCGTCCGTGACGGCGCGGCGCACCGCCACCGCCACGGAGCGCGTGTCGAAGCCGATCAGGGCAGCGTCCTCGCGCAGGCCCTGCTCCATGAGGTTGGCGAGCTCGGCCTCGTCCGCCTCGGCGGAGGCGCCCTCCAGCGCCGCCACGATGTCATCCAGCGCCTCTGGCGGTTCGAGGAAGAAGTCGCCGCTGACCTCCACCTGGTGCAGGCGGCCGTCCACCACTTCCAGGTCCACCACCACGAGCTTGCCCCCCGGGGTCTTGTACTCACCATGCAGTGCCATGCACCGATGATAGCGCCGCCGTGGGCGCCACTCGGTTTACCTAAGTCAAGGCCTGCGACGCCCCTGGGCCCTATCAGGAAGGTCAGACCCGTGGAGGCGCCCCTCGTAAGGGTCGAGTGAGCCCCCACCAGCGCCGCGGGGGACGGACCCCGGCCATGAGCTGCGCAAGGGAGAGGACCTGGTTCCACTTGAGAGCCAGCGCCTGCTCGGGGCTTACGGGCGCCGCCCCGCTGCGGCGCGACCGAGCTGCGGCGCGCGCCAAGCGGGACGCCAACGCCCCCTCGGTGCGCTCCACCAGCACCAGCTCGCGCTTGGCGCGGGTGAGGGCAACGAACAGCACGTTCGCTTCGGCTTCTACTTCCGTGTCTGCTTCGGCCCCGGCGACTGACCCCGTTCCGGCGGCAGCTGCTGCGGAGTACTCACCGGAGGCTGCCCCGCCGGGCACCGCCCCGTTGCGGGTGACAGAGGGCGACGCGGGCGAAGCGGTGGCAGGGGCAGGCGGCGCCAGTTCCTCCGGGAAGAGCAGGAACACGCGGTCGGCTTCCCGCCCTTTGGCCCGGTGGATGGTGCTCAGCACCACCGGTCGGATGCGCCGGACGTGGGCGTCCGCTTGCCCGCCGTGGCCATCCGCGCCGGCGTAGTCGGCGGCTCGTGGACCGGCGCTGCCCTTGGCAGAGGGTTCGCCTTCCAGCAGGCGGTGCGCCAGAGCCTCCAGCTCCGCCATGCTCGGCGGCGGCTGGCTGCTCGAACGCTCGAGGAAGAGCCGCTCGAGGATGAGGCTCAGAGCCGTATGGCGCTCCTGACTGATCCGCAGCGCTTCGCCGAGCGCCTGGCTCGTTATGAGCTCGCGCTCCAGCTTCTCGGTCTCGTCCCTCGCGTGCTGCGCCACCCGGTTGGGCGCGTCCCGGTTCAGGCCTTCACCGACCGGGCCATCGCCGAACAGGTAGCGCGCCAGGGCCACGGTCGGCTCGGCCAGGCCGGCTCCCAGGACCCGCGTAGGCGTGCCCGCCTCGACCAGACGCAACTGCTGACCCACGAGCGGTGCGTTGACGCGGCTCATGATCAGGTCGCCAGGTCCGGCCGTGCGAGCCAGACGCTCCAGCGGGATGAGGCTCACGCTGCCCGCCAGCGCACCCGGCGCGGCCTCCATATCGGGTGAGAAGCGCCGCGCCAGCGCGACGTGCCGGCTGGGGCAGCGGAAACTGACCGACAGCGGCAGTACGGTGGAGGCGGTGGTCGTGGTTATGCGCTCGAGCGAGCGGCTGTCCGCCCCGGCGAAGGCGTAGATGGCCTGCTTGGGGTCGCCTACGAACAGCGCCCTCGCGCCGACGCCGATGAGCCGCATGACCAGCGCCAGCGTCAGAGGACTGAGGTCCTGGGCCTCGTCCACGCAGACGAAGTGGTAGCTGGGCGGCGGCGTTCGTAGTAGGAGCGGCGCGTACAGCATGTCCGTGTAATCGAAGAGCGCGTCCCGTAGGCGGTTCAGTCCGAGCTCCAGAAGCGGGGGCACGAGCTGCTGCAGAGCCGGGGTCTCCGCCGTGGTGACGGGGCTCTCCAGCCCGTGGCGCGCCGCCACCTCGGAGGGAGCGGGCGCCCGCAGGTCCGCCCCGGTGGCCAGGCGCGTGAAACCGGCCAACTGCTCGAGGTACTCGGCCAACTCGTGCGGCTGGCTGGTGGTCGGCCGCCGCTCGAGCACCAACTCGAGCGCGAGCTCGCGGTACTTGTCCGTGTTGGGTGTGGCCGAAGCCACCTGCGGGAACGCGTGGACCAACATCCGCCGGCCGAGCGCGTGGATGGTGGTGGCCTCCACGTGCGTGGGCAGCCGCGCCTTGAGCTCGGCTGCCGTGGCGCGGTTGAAGGCCAGGAAGCAGGCGGGACGCTCCCTCGGCAGTAGCTGCGCCACCTGGACCAGCGTGGTGGTCTTGCCGCTGCCGGCCGTGGCTTCGACCACTCCGTGCCCCGCCCCGTCTGCCACGAAAGCCAGCACGCGCCGCTGCGACGGGCTGGGGGTCGAAGCCCTGGTGGCGGCTGCGGGGGAACGCCCCAGCGGTGGGTTACCCGAGTGAGTAGACGTCATGGAACTGCCCTTACCCAGCATATGGAACTGCCCTTACCCAGCATGGGGTAAGGGCAGTCTCAGTACCAGGGTCGGTGGCCGCTGCTAGTGCGGCACGTGCCTAGTCAAGTTGAGGGT
>CAZPWN010000069.1:0-11020 GCA_964590475.1 uncultured bacterium
GGCACGGTGCTCAACCGCTTCCTCATGCAGGCGGCGGTCGGATACCCCATGACCGTGCACGGCACGGGCGGTCAGACGCGCGCGTTCATCCACATCACGGACACGGTCAAGTGCATCGAGCTGGCGTTGGCCAACCCGCCCCAGCGCGGCGACAAGGTCAAGATCCTCAACCAGATGACCGAGACGCACCGCGTGCGCGACCTGGCCGAGCTGATCTCCAAGCTCTCGGGCGCCGAGGTGGCGTACGTCACCAACCCGCGGCGTGAGGACCCCGAGAACGACCTGCACGTGCGCAACGACCTCTTCCTGGACTTGGGGCTAGAGCCCACCACGCTGGAAGCCGGCCTGCTGCAGGAGGTGACCGAGGTGGCGCGCCGCTACAAGGACCGCGCCGACATGAGCAAGATCCCGGCCACCAGCACCTGGACCCGCGCCCAGAAACCCGGCATCCCCGACAAGGTCCGCAAGGCCGAGCCTGTCTAAGCTGTGGCGGACGCGTAGGGAGAGCCGCGTAAAACGATGCGGATAGCCATCTTCACCGAGACGTTCCTCCCGAAGGTGGACGGCATCGTCACGCGGCTCCTGCGCACGCTCGAGCAACTGGCGGTGCTGGGTCACGAGGCGCTGATCTTCGCGCCGCACGACCCGCCGAGCAACTTCGCGGGGCACAAGGTGATCAGGGTTCCGGCCCTGCCGTTCAAGCCGTGGTACCCCGAGCTGTTCCTCGGGTTGCCGCGGCCGCGGCTGGGCCGCGAGCTCGACGCCTTCCAACCCGACGTGGTGCACGTGGTGAACCCCGTGGTACTGGGACTGTGGGGCACGGCCCTGGCCAAACAGCGCAACCTGCCGCTGCTGGCGAGCTACCACACCGACGTCACCCAGTACGCCCGGCACCTGAAGCTGCCCATGCTGGAACTCGTGTCGGGCTCGTTCCTGCGCGACGTGCACAACCAGGCGCACGTGAACCTCTGCACCAGCGAGCCCATGGTGCGCTCCGCGCGCGGCCTGGGCATCAAGCGCGTGCGCCTCTGGCCCAAGGCCGTGGACACCGAGCTGTTCCGCCCCGAACGCGCCACCCGCGCCATGCGCGAGCGGCTCAGCGGCGGTCATCCCGACGCTCCGCTCATGATCTGCGTGGGCCGGCTGAGCTACGAGAAGCGCATCGACTGGCTGTACGCCCCCGTTACGCAGCTGCCCAACGTGCGCCTGGCCCTGGTGGGCTCCGGTCCCGCCGAGGCCGAGCTGAAGAAGCGTTTCAAGGGCACCAACACCGTGTTCACCGGCTACATGGGGGGCACGGAGCTGGCCAGCGCCTACGCCAGCTCGGACGTCTTCGCCTTCCCCTCGGATACGGAGACGCTGGGCTTCGTGGCCATGGAGGCCATGGCGTCCGGCACCCCGACGGTGGGCGCCCGCGCCGGCGGCATTCCGGACGTCATCGACGAGGGCGTGAACGGGCTGATGTTCACGCCCGGCGACTTGGGCGACCTCACCGCCAAGCTCAAGCGCCTGCTGTTCGACGAGGCGGAGCGCACGCGCCTGGCCACCGCGGCGCGCGCGGAGATGGAGCGGCACGACTGGCACGCGGCCACGGTGAAGCTCGTGGAGTTCTACGAGCAGGCGCAGGCGGTGCACGGGCGCTTCGACCCGCCCAGCCGCTACTGATCAGGTAGTTCCCGGAAGAGCGAGTAGTCAGGCCGAGGGTCCGAAGTCGGGCACCACCACGGGCGTGCCGCCATCGTCTATCACCCGTACCTGGGCGCCGAACACTTCCCTCACCAGCCCCGCGGTCAGCACCTGCCGGGGCGCGCCCTGCGCCACCAGCTCCCCGTCGCTCAGCACCAGCAGGCGGTCGCAGCTCCTGGCGGCCAGGTTGAGGTCGTGCAGCACCACCAGCACCCCCACGCCACCTTCGGCCTGCGCCCGGGCGTAGGAGAGCAGCTCCACCTGGTACCTGAGGTCCAGGTGGTTGGTGGGCTCGTCCAGCAGCAGGTAGCGCGGCTGCTGCGCCAGGGCGCGGGCGAACACCACCCGCTGCTGCTCGCCGCCCGACAGCGTCTCCACCCGGCGCAGCGCGAAGCGCTCCGTGTCCGTGACGTCCAGGGCGGCCGCCACCGCTGCGGCGTCGGCAGGCCCCGTAACGCCGAAGAGCCCCAGGTGCGGCGCCCGCCCCATGGCCACGACCTCGCGCACCCTGAAACCGCCCGGCAGCACGGGCGCCTGCGCCACGAGCGCCAGGTGCCGCGCCAGCTCGAAGCGTCCGAACTCCGAGAGCGGCCGGCCAGCCAACGTGATGCTGCCCTCGGTCGGCGCCAGCCGCCGGGTGAGCAGCTTCAGTAGGGTGCTCTTGCCCGCGCCGTTGGGCCCGATCACGCCGACCACCTCGCCGCCAGCCAGCTCGAGGCTCACGCCCCGCAACACGCGCCTGGCCGGCGCGCCGTTGGCCCGGTACTCGGCGCCCACGCCGTTCACACGGAGGCTCACGGCGCCCCGCCGGGGCCGCCGCGGCCCTTGAGCAGGATCAGGAAGAACGGTCCGCCCACGATGGCGGTGATGATCCCCACGGGCACCTCCACGGGCCCGGTGACGCTGCGGGCCAGCAGGTCCGCCAGCACCATGAAACCCGCGCCCCACAGGAGAGACAGCGGCAGGAGCCGCCGGTGGCCGGGCCCCACGGCGAGCCGCACGGCGTGAGGCACGATGAGGCCCACGAAGCCGATGATGCCGGCGGCGCTGACGGCGGCGGCGGTGGTGAGGGTGGCCACCCCCAGCATCAGGTACTTGACGGCCTCGACCGGCAGCCCGAGCAGCGCGGCGCCCTCCTCGCCTAGCTGCAGCAGGTCGAGCGCCCGCGCGAAGGCTCCCGCCAGTAGCAGTGCGGGGAGGGTGAAGGCGATCATGATCCACACGTCGGGCCAGCCGGAGAAGCCGAAGCCGCCCAGCAGCCGCGCCAGCATGCCGGCTGCCTGCTCGCGCGAGACGACCATGAGGAAGCTGGTGGCGGCCGTGAAGATGGAGCCCACCACCACTCCTGCCAGGATGAGGCGCACGGTGGGGAGCGAGGCGCCGTCGCGCGCCAGTGCCGCTACCAGCAGCACGGTGGCGAGGCCGAACACGAACGCCGTGATGGGGCCGCCGACCTGCGCCAGGAAGGGCGCGGAGCCGGCGAGGGCGGCCACGAGCGTGGCGCCGAAGCCGGCACCGCTGGCCGTGCCGAGCAGATAGGGATCGGCCAGGGGGTTGCGGAACACGCCCTGATAGATGGCGCCGGCCAGGGCCAGCGCCCCGCCCACCAGGGCGGCGGTTAGTACGCGTGGCAAGCGCATCTGCCAGACGATCACCTCGGAGCCGCTCAGCGTCTCGCCGCGCAGCGCCGCGCCGAGGGTGGCGAGGATCTCGCCCGGCGGCACGTGCACCGTGCCGGTGCCCACGGCCACCACCATCACGGCCAGCACGGCGCCGAGAGAGCCCAGCACCAGCCACGCTCCCCGCCTACTCCCCCCGGGTGCACGTCTCCGCGCCGGCGTCGGCTGGGCCACCTGCGCCACGCTTCAGACCCGCCTCAGGCTGTGGGACGCCACTTCCTGGGACGCCACTTCCTGGGACGCCACTTCCTGGAACGTCACGGGTCAGAAGAGAGCCGGATGAAGTATGCGGGCCAGCTCCACCACGGCCTGCCCCAGGCGGGGGCCGGCGCGGCTGAGCATGTCCACCAGGACCGTGTCCAGCTCCACCACCCTCCCGTGCCGCACGGCGCTCAGGTTGGACCAGCCGGGCCTCGCGGCCACGTCGGCGGCGGTCACGCCGAACGGCGCGTCGGTCAGCAGGATGACGTCTGGGTCGGCGGCCACCACGTATTCGGGATCGACCTGCGGGAAGTCGCCCAGCGACTCGTCCAACACGTTCACGCCCCCGGCCAGCGTGAGGAGCTCGCCCATGTAGGAGTTCGGTCCGGCCGAGTAGGGGGTGGGGTCCAGCTCGAGGAACACCGTGGGGCCCTCCACGCCTTCCAGGATGGCCGCCACGCCGTCCAGCTCGCCCTGCAGGCGGCCCACCAGGTTGGTCGCTTCGGTCTCGCGGTCCAGCATCCTGCCAAGCAGCTCGAAGTACTCGAAGGTCTCCGCCAGGGTCTGCGGTGTGCCGGCGTAGACGGTCATGCCGAGCTCCGTGAGGGGCTCATGCATACCGCTGTACTCGTCCACCAGCACCAGGTCGGGCTGGAGTGCCACGAGGCTCTCCATGTCCGGTGCGAAGGCGTCGCCCAGGCGCGGCAGCTGGCTGACGCTCGCCGGCCAGTTGGACCAGGTGTCCACGCCTACCAGCAGGTCACAGGCCGCCAGGGCGCACGTGGCTTCCGTGTGCGACGGGGCCATGGAGACTATGCGTTCCGGGGCGGCGCTCAGCGTAATCTCGCGCCCCAGGTCGTCCACCACCGTCACGGGGTAGTCGGCAGCTAGGGCGGCGCTGAGCGCGAACGCTACGAGCAGGGCCAATGAAGAAAGAACTACTCTCATGGTCTCTCCTTGGCAGCCTGCGAGTTATGGAGTGTGGGCGCCTTGCGGCTGGGGTACCCGGCAGCTGGTCCGCTGCCGTTAACCTGCCCTGACCTCGTCCTCGCAAGGGGTGCAGTGAACTCGCCGCAACGCGGTGTTCGGACTCAGGCCCATGAAGCGGGTCTTTACCGTTGCGGGACAGCGTCGGGTTCTCACCGACTTCCCCGCGGAGCGACGCCACAACTGTACGGCGGCCCGGGGCGCACGTCAAACGGCTACAGGGCAGTTCCCTGGGCGGCTGCCGCTCGCCCGAGCGGGTGGTACGCTCCCACCCGTGACGCGCCTCATCAGTGTGGCCGACCTAGAAGCGCCGGCCCCTACGGACGCGCGCAGCCTCCGCCCCCCACCCCGGTTCGCGGAGGTAGCGTTCGAGACCTACCATCCTCAGCACCCCAGCCAGACGGCCGCCCGCGACAGCGTGCACGAGTTCGTCCTGAGCCGCCAGTGGCGGCACCGGGGCGGAGCAGCCAAGGCAGCAGCGGCCGCCGGACGGCGCGCTCAGGCGGGACCGGGCCGTGGGCAGGGCCAACGCCGCAGGCCGGCCTGGTGGCCCTTCGCGGGCAACGAACGGCAGGCCGGAGCCGGCCTCTACCTCGACGGCGGCTTCGGCGTGGGCAAGACCCACCTGCTGGCGTCGGCCTACGCCGCCGCGGACACCTCCGAGAAGCGCTACCTCAGCTTCCAGGAGCTCGTGTACCTCATCGGCGTCATGGGCATGGAGCGCGCCAAGGCGGAGCTAGCCACGGCGGAGCTCATGTGCGTAGACGAGTTCGAACTGGACGACCCCGGCAACACGCTCATCGTGAAGACGTTCCTGGCAGCGCTACTAGGCAACGGCGGCGCCGTGGTCACCACCTCCAACACGCCGCCCGAGGCGCAGGGGCAGGGCAGGTTCAACGCGGACGACTTCCAGCGCGAGATCCAGTCGCTGGCGGCCAACTTCAAGGTCATCCGCGTGGACGGGCCCGACTACCGGCATAGGAGCAGCCTGGGCGAGTGGCTCGACCCGGAGCACCTGGAGCACCTCAAGCGCACGGAGCCCTCGCCCGCGCCGCGCTTGGCTCTCGAGTGGGACGAGCTCTTCGAACTGCTGCGCGGCATCCACCCCACCCGCGTGGGCGGGATCCTGAAGCAGGTGGGCAGCATCTACCTGGCGGGCGCCAGCAAGATCGGCTCCCTCAACGACGCACTCAGGTTCGTGCACTTCGTGGACAAGGCCTACGACCTGGAGGTGGCCGTCAGGGTGTCCGGCGAGGGGCCCCTCGTGGAGGTCTTCGACGCCAGCTACCGCGACGGGGCGTACGCCAAGAAGCATTACCGCTGTCTCTCGCGCTTATCCGAGATGCTGGCGGAGGCGGCGCCCGAGGGCGAGCCGGTGGCCTGAGCGGCCGCGGAGCCAGGCACCCCGCCGGCCGAGCAGCCCGTAGATCAGCCAGCCAACCAGTCAGCCAGATCGTCAGCCAGCGCCGCGCTCGCGCCCGGCCCACCCATGCGCTCGCGTCCGGCGACCCCGGCGAGGGCCCGCACGTTCTCGTCGTGCAGTGCTCTGCCCAACTGCGCGGCCACCGCTGCGGGCTCTGGCTGGCTGAGCAGCAGGCCGTGGCCCAGCAGTCGTGCCTGGTTGCGCAGGTAGTCGCGCCCGAAGAAGGGCGGCACCTCGAACGCCACCACGGGCAGCCCGCGGCCCACCGCCTGCTCGTTGGCCGTGCCGGCGGTGCCCATGGCGGCCTGCGCCGTGGCGAGCACGGCAGCGAAGCGCCCCCTAAGCCACCAGACCCGCCGGGTTCCGTCCACCGAGCGCCACGCCGCCAGCAGGCCCAACAGGTCCGGCGCACGCTCGTCGCGCTGCCAGCCCCGTATGGGCTCCGGCACCTCCGCATGCGTCCACGCCACTAGTCCCAGCGAAGGCGGCTGCGTCAGCAACAGGGCATCCAACATGAGGGCGACGCTGGCGCGCGCCTGCTCGCGGGAGCCGGGGATGAGGGCCACGGTGGCGCCGTCGACCGTGCTCCGCAGCTCCTCCCACAGGGGCGGCACGTCCAACCCGTCCATCATCGGGTTGCCCAGGAACGCCGTTCGGGGTACGCCTAGCTGCGCCAGGTAGGCGGCGGTGGCGGAGTCGCGGGTGTACACCTTGTCCGCGCGCTTCAGCAGGAACAGCTCCGGGCCGCGGAAGCGCTCCATGAAGTAGCGCAGGGGCGAGCGCGACCCTGTCCCGCCGGCGCGGTGATGCACGGAGACCAGCGGTTGCAGCACGCGGCGGGGCGCCCGCACCAGGCTGGCGTGCATCTGGGCGTAGACGTCGCCCACCACGAGCACCGCGTCCGGCCTGCGTGACCGGAGGTAGGCCGCCTGCCTGAGAGTGAGCTGCACCAGGCCGCCGCGCACGTCGCGCCAGATGAGCCTGGGGTCGTGCATGGTGAAGCCGTCCGCCGGCAGGCGCTGCCGGGGGCCCAGCACCGGCAGACCCGCGCGCTCGAGCTGCTTGCCCAGACCCACCAGCGGGAACGCCTCCACCTCCAGGGCAGGCAGACGCACCACCAGCGCCTCACCCAGGCGCGCGGCGATGAAGTCCTCGCCGTGCCCGTTGGAGATGATCAGGAGTCGTTTCAGGGTGCCTCTACTCCGGTTACGCCGGACCGGGGTGCGTCTACTCAGGGTTCCTCGACGGGGATGCTCGGTAGCGGCCCCTCGCCCCAGCCGAGCTTGTGGCGCAGCACGTCGAAGGTGCTGCGGCGCCCCGTGGACAGCAGGCAGAGGCCCTTGCGGGCGGACGTGAGCACTATGCGGTCGCCGACCTTCAGGTCCACCCGCTCCTGACCGTCTATCACCATGGCTATCTCGTCCGAGCGGGTGAGGATCTCGAGCCCGATGCTCGAGCTGCCGGGCAGCACCATCGGCCTGTTGGTGAGGGAGTGCGGCGCCACCGGCGTTACCACCAGCGCCCGCATGCGGGGATCCACGATGGGGCCACCCAGAGAGAGCGAGTAGGCGGTGGAGCCGACGGGCGTGGAGACCACCACCCCGTCCGCGCGGTACTCGGTGGCGTAGGCGCCGTTCACGCGCATGCGCACCCGCACCAGCCGGGTCATGACGCCCTGGGAGAGCATCACGTCGTTCAGGGCCAGGTAGCGGGTCTGCCGCCCCGCCAGGCGCACTTTGATCATCATCTTCTCCTGCACCGGCCAGTGCGGGTCGAGGCCGCCGTCCACGTACTGCAGCGCCTCGTCCGCCCCGAACTCCGCCAGGAAGCCGAGCTTGCCCAGGTTCACGCCCATGACGGGCACGTCCGTGCCGCCCAGGCGCCGCCCCACGGAGAGCAGCGTGCCGTCACCCCCGACAGAAACGATGAGGTCGGCACCGGCGGCCAGCTCCGCCAGGTCGGCGGTGCCCGCTAAGTCGAGCTCCACCTCGACCCCGCGGCCGCGCATGGTCTCCGCCAGATCCGAGGCCAGCGCGTGCGCCTCGGGCTTGTAGTGGGTGCTGGCCACCACGGCGCGCTTCAGGCCGGCCACCGGCACCGTGAAGGTGCGCTCCTGCTCGATCACTTGCGCTCCAGGCCGGACGGCAGCACCGCCTGGATCCGGCTCAGCACCGCGTCGACCACCTGCCCCAGAGTGAGCTCGCCCGTGTCGATGAATATGGCGTCGTCCGCCGGCTTGGACTGCAGGGCGTCCTGCTCGTCGCGCTTACGCAGCCGCTCCGCGATCTGCCTGAGCTCACCGCTCCTCTCGCCCGCCCTTCGCA
The DNA here is from genome assembly GCA_964590475.1 of uncultured bacterium. Taxonomy (GTDB): domain Bacteria; phylum Deinococcota; class Deinococci; order Deinococcales; family Trueperaceae; genus JAAYYF01. The sequence continues at coordinate 8,301 of CAZPWN010000069.1, forward strand.
CCGCCCTTATCTCCGGGTCGGCGGTTAGGAAGAACTTCACCCGGGCGTGCGGGAAGACCGCCGTGCCCATGTCGCGCCCGTCGATGACGAAGGAGCCCTCCACCTCACGCAGGCGGTCCGTGACCCAGGCGCGCACCTGCGGCTGACGCGCCACGGTGGAGACGGCCACGTCGATGGTGTCCGTGTTCAGCTCCTCGGTCACGTCCTCGCCGTCGATGCTCACGCGGTTGCCGTGCGCGTCCGCGTGGAGCGTGACCTGGTGGCGGCCGAGCATGGCCACCACGGCGTCCTCGTCCGCCAGATCCACGTTGGGCTTGAGCGCCGCCAGCGTGGCCGCCCGGTAGAGCAGCCCGCTGGACACGTAAGCCACGCCCAGGCGCTTGGCCAGCAGGCGCGCCACGCTGGACTTGCCGGAAGCCGCCGGCCCGTCGATGGTTATGACCGTATGGCCGTTCTCCGGCACCGCGCTCACGCCAGCCTCCCGCCCAGGAGACTGAGGAAGTCCCTGAAGAAGTTCGGGTAGGTCTTGGCCACCACGTCGGGTTCGTCGATGACCACGTTGGGGATCCTCGCCCCCGCCACGGCCAGCGCCATGGCCATGCGGTGGTCGCCGTAGGTGCTCAGCACCACCGGGCTCCCGGGCGGGCGCGTCAGGGGGTGAACGGTCAGCTCCTCGTCGCCCTCCTCCACCTCCGCACCCAGGCGGCCGAGCTCCGAGGCCATGGCCGCCAGCCGGTCCGTCTCCTTGATGCGCAGGTTGCCGATGTTGACTATCCGCACGGGCGCGTCCGCGAAGAGCGCCACCACCGCCAGCGTCTGCGCCTGGTCCGGCATGTCGTTCAGGTCCAGCTCGAACCCCCCGCGCAACCGCCCGCCCGCCGGACCGCTCACCGTGACCTGGCCCTCGCTCCACTGCACGGTGGCGCCCATCCGCTCGAGCACGGCCGTCAGGCGCGCGTCGCCCTGCACCGTGCCGCGCCCCAGGTTCGTGATGGTCACGCGACCCCCGGTGATGGCGGCGGCGGCCCAGAAGTAGCCGGCGGACATGGCGTCGCCCTCCACGCGGTAGTCGCGGGGGGCGTAGCGCTGCGGTTCGATCTCGAAGCGCTCGTAGCCGCTCCGCGACACCCGCACCCCGAAGTCGTGCATGACGCCCAGGGTCATGTCTATGAAGGGTTTGGAGAGCAGCTCGCCGTCCACCTCCACCACCACGCGGTCCGAGGCGTAGGGCGCGGCCAGCAGCAGTCCGGAGAGGAACTGCGAACTGCGGTTGCCGCGCACCTTCACGTGGCCGCCCCTCAGCCCCGCGGCGTTGACGATCACGGGCGGGCAGCCGTCGCCATGCTGGCTGGTGGCGTCGGCCCCCAGCTGCTTAAGGCCGTCCAGCAGCTCCGCGATCGGCCGCTCGCGCATGCGGGGCGTGCCGTCCAGCACGTAGCGGCCCTTTCCAAGCGCCACCAGAGCGGTGAGGAAGCGGATGCTGGTGCCCGACAGGCGCAGGTCCAGCTCCGCTGCCGTGGCGGGGGCCGGGCCGCCCGCGCCGTGCACGATCACGTCGGAACCGCGGGACTCCACCAGCACGCCGAGGCGGCCCAGGGCCGAGATCATCACCTCGGAGTCCTCCGCCACGAGTACCCCCCGCAAGGTGGAGATGCCGTCGGCCAGAGCGGCCGTGACCAGGGCGCGGTTGGTGAGGCTCTTGCTGCCGGGCACCGCCAGGGTGCCCTGCGCTGCGACCTGCGGACCTACGTTGACTGTGGAGGGGAGGCGCGACATCGCTTCAAAGATACAACGAGGCCCCGGGCGCGTCCGAACGCAGGTTCTTCGGCCGCGCCTTGCCGGCGAGGACACACCCCTCCCCTGCTGCACCTGATACCCTCTCTCACGTGAGCATCCCGGCACCGCTTCAGTTGATCGTCGACGAGTTCAAGCAGGCACCTGAGGCACTGCGCCTCCCGCTGCTGCTCGAGTACGCCAACCGGCTGCCGCCCCTGCCCGAGGGCATGAGCGGCGAGCTCGAGCGCGTGCACGAGTGTCAGACCCCGCTCTTCCTGAAGACCGAGATGCAGGACGGCAACGTGAAGCTCTACTTCGAGGCGCCGCCCGAGGCGCCCACCACGCGCGGGTTCGCTGCCGTCATCAGCGAAGGGCTGGACGGCCTCGCCGCGGAGGACATCCTTGAAGTGCCGGACGACTTCTACCAGGACATGGGGTTGGCGAAGCTCATCTCCCCACTCCGGTTACGGGGCATGGGAGCGATAGTCGGCCGCATCAAGCGCCAGGTGCGTTCCTATGCTAATATCTAGCGGTTTGAGTTAGGCCGGGCCGCACCCTGGCCCGTGGAGGAAGCTGATGAAGAAGGACATTCACCCAAAGATGGTGGCCTGCAAGGTCATCTGCGACGGCGAAGTCGTCATGGAGACCTACAGCACCAAGCCCGAGCTGCACGTGGACGTATGGTCCGGTAACCACCCGTTCTACACCGGCGAGCAGCGCTTCATAGACACCGAAGGTCGCGTCGAGAAGTTCCAGAAGCGCTTCGGCGACAGCTACCGCAAGAACGTCCGCAAGTGATCTAGCCGCCGGCTGGCTGCCCAGCAGCGGCCGGCAGGCTTGGGCGCCCCCGCTCGACTCAGGTCGGGTGGGGGCGTTCCTTCATGCCCACCTCAGGTGGGCACGCCCGGCTCAGGTGGGCACGGCGGCGCGCACCGTGGTGCCCT
>CAZPWN010000070.1:0-10996 GCA_964590475.1 uncultured bacterium
GGGCGCTGCAGCGGGTTGCGGGAGCCGCGCCCAGAGCATGTGGGCCCCCGCCTAGAGCGGATTCCAGAGCCGTTGTCCGTCTCCGTGACGTACCGTTCATACTCGCTCCGCTCGAACGTCTTTGTCCTTAGGACAAGGACTCCGATAACCGCCTAGAGCACGTGCTGGTGGTGTTATCCACACTCTTACTACCCGGCCCCGGTGTTAGCGTTGCAGTACGTCGACTTCGCTGCTGTGCGGGTTCGTCGGGTAGGCCGTCGCATCCAGGGGGTACGTGGCGCTCGCTGCCTTACTTCCCGGTGGCGCAGCGGCTCCCAGGTGCGCCGGTCATGAAAGCGAGGAGTTCATGCATCACGGTAATCGCAGTGAGACGTCCCAACTTCCCGAGACGACCGCCGGCCGCTCCGCGGTCACCGCCGCCCGCGGCGCTGCCAGGCTGCGCCGCGTCGTCGGCGCGGCGGGCGGCGCGGTGCTGCTGGCGGCACTACTGGCGGCCTGCGGGCTCGTGCCGCCGCAGGAGATCTCGAACCCGTTCGGCTTGGACGGCACGCCGGTGGCGGTGCACTTCCCGGGCGACACCGCTTCGCTGGCGCCCCAAGCGGTAACGGGCAGCGCCAGCGGCGATTTCGAGTTCGACGACTACGACGCCTCGCTCCCGGTCAGCCCGGGCTCCATCCAGAACGAGATCCGCTTCGCCAGCGCGGTGCTGGACGACCCCGAGGGGCCCGCCACCATCACGCTGACGAGCGCCGTGCTGACCGTCCGCGTGTGGCAGGGTGCCGCCGACTTCGGCTCGGCCGAACCGTCCGACCGCTCGCAGTTCGCTCTCGACATGAACGGCAGCCTGACCCTGACAAGGGGCGCCTGCACGGCCACGGGATGCAACTACGACGTCGAGGGCGCCACCCTCGGCACCTTGCGGGCCCAAGGCGCCGCACTGAGTAGCCTCCTCAACGTTGCCACGAACGCACCCACGCCCAACCAGGGTCAGGCCTCGCTGGAAGTGGTGGCCGAGGAGGACGAACTGGCCGGTAGCACGCTGCTCATCATCCTGGACGCCAGCCAGGGCTCGGTTCGTCTGTAGAAGAATCCGTCTGTAGAAGAAAGCGACAAGCGTGGGCCCTGCACACGAAGGGCGCGTAACGAGAGGGGAGCGGTGCTGCTAACGCGGCGCCGCTCCTCCTTAAGTCTCTTGGGGCCCCAGGCCTAGATGGCCACGTGGGTGTAGTACCCGAAGGTGTTGGGCCCCGCGTGGCTCGCGATGACGGCGCCGATCTCGTGGTAGCCGCCGAACTCGTACTCGATCCCGGCGGCGTCGATGGCCTCCCGTAGGCCCTCCGCCGCCGCGGGGTCCTGCACGTGGAGGAGGTGAAGCACCACGGGCCCGGCCTGCGAGCTCACGTACTCCTTGAGGCGGTTCACCATCTCCTGCTGCGCCTTCTTGATGCCGCGCGCGCGGCTGAGCGGGCCGACCACACCGTTGTCCAGTGTGAGGAGCGGCTTGACGCTCAGCAGGCCGCCGAGGAAAGCGCTGGCGCGACCGATGCGGCCGTTCTTCTGGAGGAACTCCAGGTTGCCCACCGTGAAGACCAGGAAGTTGGTGTCGCGGATCTTGGCGATGGCGGCCAGGATCTCTTCCAGCGAGGCGTCCGCGCCGCGCATGCGCGAGGCCACCCGCACCATGGAGCCGTGGCCCAGGCTGGCGGCGAGGCTGTCGAACACGGTGACGGGCACACCGGCGTCCTCGGCCGCGATGTTGGCGGACTGGAAGGTGCCGGAGATCTTGGAGCTGATGGTGATGACCAGGATCTCCTCGGCACCGGCCTCCACGGCCCTGGCGTACGCGTCTGCGAACTCGGCCGGGCTCGGCTGGCTGGTGGAGGGCAGGTCGGCGCCGGCCTTCACTCCCGAGATGATGTCGGCGGGTGAGATCTCCGCCCAGTCCTTCCAGGTCTTGCCCTTGAAGTTGACGTGGAGCGGCACGGCTTCGACCTGCAGGCTCTGCAGCTCCTGGGCCGTAAGGTCGCTGGTCGAATCGGTGATGATGGCTAGCTTCATCGGAACTCCTGTTGGCGTCTGATCCGGCCGAGCGGGAAAGCGGTCCCGTCTCGTGGTGTGTCTCCTGATCCGTCTCGGTACGAGGCGGGCGGGGTTCGGACCTGCGCGTGTTTGACAGCAAGGATAGCCGACGGGCGGCCTACATTGCGTCCTGCCGATGGTGGGCGGGCAGAACTGCCTGGCGCGCCCGTCCTCATGCCATCACGGGGCGCGCGCGTACTCGCACCAAGCCTCGCCCGCTCGGGTCACCTTCCAGCGCAGCTCCTGGGTAATGATGCGGCTAGATGAGCGAAGCCGTCTGGTGGCTACTCACGCCCAGCTCGCTGGTGGTGGTTCTCCTCGTACTCGCGTACGTAGCGGCGCGGGCGCGGGCGGGACGCCTGGCGGCGAGCCTCATGTTCCTCCCCGTCCTACTGCTGCTAGCGCTGCTCCTCCTGCCCCTCGACCAGTACCTGGCGGTGGGGCTCGAGAACCGCTACCCGGCGCCCGCCCGCCTGCCGGACTCCGTGGACGGCATCCTCGTGCTGGGCGGGTCGGTGGAGTGGCGCGTGACGCAGGACAGAAGCCAGCTCTCGCTCGACGCCGCGGGCGAGCGGATGTTCGCCGGGCTGGCGCTGGCGCGCGCCTATCCGGACGCCAGCCTGGTGTTCACCGGCCTGTTCGGCGACGTACTGACGGAGGAGTGGCGCGGACCGAGCGGCGCCGGGCTGCTCTTCGGACCCGAGCTGCGCGGGCGCGAGGTGCGCTACCTCGGCGAGGCGCGCAGCACCTACGAGGAGGCGCTGCTGGCCATAGAGGAGTTGCGGCCCGCACCGCGCTCCACCTGGTTGCTGGTAACGAGCGCGCTGCACATGCCGCGGGCGTACCTCACGTTCAGGACCCAGGGTTGGACCCTCGTGCCGTACCCGGTGGATTACCGCACCACGGAACGGGTGAGCCCGCGCTTCGAGGTGAGGATCGGCGAGCGGCTGGCGGCCCTGGACCGTGTGGTGCGCGAATGGGGTGCTTACCTCGTCTACCGCTCGGTGGGCAGAATCGACGAATAGGCCCGGCAGGAGCGCAGACCCGTTAGGCGCGGGCCGCTACCAGCTCGGCTATCTGCACCGCGTTCAAGGCGGCGCCCTTGCGGATCTGGTCGCCCGCCACGAAGAGCGCCAGGCCGCCCGGCAGGCTGGCGTCGTTGCGGATGCGCCCCACCAGCGTGTCGTCCCGGCCCGTGGCCGCTAGCGGCATGGGGAAGGTGTTGCCCTCGCGGTCGTCCACGAGCCGCACGCCGGGCGCGGCTCCGAGCACGGCGCGGGCCTCCTCCTCGCTCACCGGGCGAGCGAACTCGGCGTGGATGGCCTCGGAGTGGGCGCGGAACACGGGCACGCGCACGCAGGTGGCGCTGATGGCCAGGTCGGGCTCGCCAAGGATCTTGCGCGACTCGAGGGTCAGCTTGCGCTCCTCCTCGTTGTAGCCGTCCTCGCCGACCTCGCTGTCGTGACTGAAGAGGTTGAAGGCTATGGGGTGCTGGAACTTCTCGGGCTCGGCCTCGTAGCCGCGCGGCTCGCCGCTCGGCGCCTGCTCGGCGGCCAGCGCCGCGGCGGCCTGCTCCCGCAGCTCCCAGATGCCGGCCGCGCCGGCGCCGGAGACGGCCTGGTACGTGGCCACGGTGGCGCGCCGGAGGCCGAAGGCGCGGTGCAGGGGCGCCAGCGCCATGAGCGCGATGATGGTGGAGCAGTTGGGGTTGGCGATGATGCCTACGTTGCCGTCCGCGGCCGCGGCGTTGACCTCCGGCACCACCAGGGGCACGCGCGGGTCCAGGCGCCAGGCGGAGGTGTTGTCCACCACGGTGGCGCCGTGCTCCGCCCAGCGCCAGGCGCGCTCCTTGGAGAGGGCGCCGCCCGCGCTGGAGAACACGATGTCCGCGCCCAGGTCGTCGTCCGCCGGCAGGGCTTCCAGCTGCACCGTCTCGCCACGGAACTGCACCTCGCGTCCGGCGGAGCGCTGGGAGGCGAAGAGCCGCAGATGGCTGAGCGGGAAGTCCCGCTCGGAGAGAAGGCTGAGAAGTTCCTGTCCGACGGCGCCGGTAGCGCCCACGATGGCCACGCGCATGCGGCGGAGTGTAGCACGGTGGTTCAGGGCCGCCGGAAGCCCGGCATGGCGCTCCCTTGGCTCAGATCCAGCTAGCTGATTCAGCTAGCTCAGATCCAGCGCTTGCGGCGGAAGAGGTAGAGCATGAAGATCACCAGCACGGTCATCACTCCCCAGAGAGCCGGGTAGGCCCAGCGCAAACCGTACTCGGGCTGGTTCTCGAAGTTCATGCCGTAGATGCCGGCCAGGAAGGTCAGCGGAATGAAGATGGTGGAGATGATGGTCAGCACCCGCATGATGTCGTTCATGCGGGTGTTCAACGCCGTCAGGTAGACGTCATGCAGGCCGGTGACCATCTCCCGCAGTAGCTCCAACGTCTCGATCACCTGCATCACGTGGCTCTGAGCATCTCGCACGTAGGTGAGGGTCTCGGGGGTTATCAGCTCGGAGTCGTACTGCTGCAGTCCAAGCATGGCGTCGCGCAGGGGCCAGATGGCGCGGCGCGCCAGCAGCAGGTCGCGCCGCAGACCGTTCACCTGCCGGAATACGGCGTGCGTCGGGTTGAGGAGGATCCGGTCCTCTAAGTCCTCCAGGTTGTCGCCGTAGCGCTCCACCACGGTGAAGTACTGGCTGATGACCACGTCCAGCAGGCGGTAGGCGAGGAAGTCCGCTCCCAGTCCACGCGCCGGCCCCTGCGCATCGCGCAGCCTGTCCCGCAGCTCATCGAACGGATCCTGCTTGGTCTCCAGGAACGTGATGACCAGGCCCTGCTTCAGGACCAGCGCCACCTGGCCGGTCCGCAGCCCGTTCTTGTCGTCCGCTTCCCGGACCAGGCGCTCGGAAGGGAGCGCGGCGCCCACCTCGGCGGCGTCGGCCTCGGCCTCGGGGTCGGGCTTGGACCGCTCGTCCAGGGCGGCCTTGGCAGCCCGACCGGAGCGGGTGTCCCGCGCCGAGTCCGCGCTGGGCGGCACCACCATCTCCTGCACCAGCAGCATGCGCATGAGCAGGAACAGCTGATCGCCGTACTCCTCCGCCCTCGGGCGCTGCCCCTCGTGCAGCACGTCGTCGAGGGCCAGCGGGTGTAGGCCAACCAGATCGGCGATGCGCCGCAGCAGCTCATGGTCCGTGCCGGAGTTGGTTACGTTCAGCCACTTCACGCCCGGCCGGTCCAGCCGCTCGGCCAGCTCGTCCACGTCCGCCAGCTCTTCCTCGTCGAACGACTCTTCGTCGTAGTAGATGAGGCTGACGGTGGCAGCCCCGGTGTCGCCTTGTCGTTCGCTCGGTTCCACCTAGGCTCCTAAGCCGGTCGATACTTACCGGCGGTCAGAACTTGCCGCCGGTCTTGAACTTGCCGCCGCCCACCCGGCCGCCCGTGCGGAAACCGCCGCCTGACCGGCGTCCGCCGCCGGAACTGCGGCCGCCACCCGAGCTGCGCCCGCCGCCGAAACCGCCCCCGAGACCGCCCCCGAAGCCGCCACCCGAGCCGCCGCGCCCCCTACCGCTCAGCAGGCCGCCCAAGATCTCGCCGATGACGTCGCCCGCCACGTCCGCCCCGGAGCCCCAGCCGCGGCCTTGCCCGCGTGGGTACGACCGGCCGCCGCCCCACACCGTGCCGCGCCCGAAGCCGCCCGACCCGAAGTCCGGGTCGTAACCGGTGGGCCGGCGGACGCGCTGACTGCTGAGGAGGCGCCACAGCGCCTCGACGGTGAGCAGGCCCGTGAGGAACTGCTGGAGACCGCCCGAGACCACCTTCTCGTCCCGGAATGCGCTGGTGGGCTGGTCCATGCCGGCGCGCACGTAATCGGCCCGGAGCTTCTCCAGCTGGGCGAGGCGGCTGCGGTACTGCGCGGCGCTCTCCTTCAGCTCCGCGCTCGAGCCGGCCCTCTGCTCCCGCTCGCGGTTGAGGTCGCGCAGGCGCGCCACGATGACGTCGTCCTCCGGTGATGGCGTGGCCAGCGCCTCGCCCCTCAGCACCTGCAGCGGCGCGGCCTCGAGGTCGGACCTGAGGAGCTCCACCGCCTTACGGTAGTCGGGGTCGGTGCCCTGCGCGAACGTCTCGAGCTCCGCCAGCGCCTCCTGGTTGCGCCCCGCCAGCGCGGAGAGGGCCTCCTGGGCGCCCTCCATGGCGGCCTCGGACTCTTCCAGGCGCGCCTCCAGCTCGGGGATGCCGTCCGCCTGGCGGCCCTCCATGTCGAGCTGCCGCAGCTTCTCGAACTCGGCCTCGGCGCGCTGCTTCACGCGCTCGGCGTGCTCCCGCAGGCGCTCCGGCAGCTCCTGCAGGCGGTGGAAGTTGGGCCGCGCGTCGGCGTAGCCGATGTAGCGCGCCACCTTGCCGTCCAGCCACCTTACGAGCGGCGCGAACGGGCCGCCGCCCGGCCTGTAAGCGGACGTGCCGTAGCCGCGTTCCCACAGGTAGGTGAAGAGGCGGTCGCCGCGGTAGGCGGCGCCCTTGCTCTCCAACTCCTCTTCGCTCTGGGTGGCCTTGGCGTCGGCCTGGGCCGCCATGCGCTCCGTCTCGTGCGCCTGCGCTAGCTGCGCCTGGTAGGCGGGATCCTCCCGCAGCCGCTCCTGCGTGGCCTGCTCGGCGGCGCCCAGCTCCTCCACCAGCCTCTCGCGCTGATCCGCCAGTTCCGCGGCGCGCGCTTCCAGCTCGGCCGCCTCGGCCTCCAGCTCGTTCAGCCGCTGCTGCACGCGCTGGTACGCCTGGTTGCGCGCCTCGATGAGGGCCAGCACCGCGCGGCCCGTGTCTTCCGGCACGCCCGTGGACTCGCCGCTGGAGAGGAACTGCAGCCGCAGGCGCGCCAGCCGCTGGAGCTCGTTCGAGCGCTTGGAATCCAGCTGCAGCACCTCGTCGTTCAGGGCGCTGAGGCGCGCGTCGATCTCGCGCAGGCGCTGCTGCTCCAGGTTCAGCGCCTTGTGGATCTCCTGCAGGGCCTGGCGTCCGCTCAGCATGGCGTCACCTTCCTGCACACGCGGTCACCGCTCGCGAAGTTGTAGTAAGAAGTCAGCACGCCGCTACCACTCCGACCAGTCCGTGACGGCGGCGCCGCTGGTGTCGAACGAATACTCGGGTTCGAGGTAACCGGGCAGCTTCTCGCCGAAGAAGGAGTTCTGGATGATGCCGTCGTCGAGCTTGTCCTGCCGCACGCTCTCGAAGGTCTCCTCGTCCACCCTTATGCCCCACTGCGACACGCGCTCGGTGTCGCCCGTCTCCTCGTTCACCACCGGCACGCTCACGTTGCGGCCGTTGGCGTCTACTGCGTCCACCACGATGTAGTAGTTGCGGGCGCCCAAGTTGACGTCGGGCACGCGCCAGAAGCCCGTGTCAGGGCCGGGGGAGATGCGCAGGGTGTAGCTGCGCTCCAGCTGATCGCGCAGCTCCGTGAGGGAGTCGTAGGCGGTGCGGGCCTCGGCGCGGTCGCCGCGCTCCACGGCCGTGCTGGCCTGGTTGTAGAGGGTGTCCGCCAGGGTGCTGGCCTCCGGCACCTCACTCACGGCCACCACCTCCGCGTGCACCGCCTGCAGGTCGCTGGTGAGCTGGCGGTAGGGGGCCACCACCAGGGCGAAGTACGCCCCGTAGATCAGGGCGGCCACCACCGCGAGGGCGAGGAGCGCCCTGCCCCACTTGCCGCGGTCCACGTAGGCGTGCGCCCAGCGCGTGGCCCAGCTGCGGGGCGGCGGCACGTAGACGAAGCGGTCCTCCTTGAGGGCCACTATGCCCTCTTTCAGGATGTCGTCCGTGACCTCTATGCCCTGCGAGGCGTAGATCTGCCGCAGGCGCTCCAGCAGCTGCTCGTCGCGCGCTGGCCCCGCCAGCTCGCGCTCGATGAGGGACTCGCGGTGGCGCAGGGTATCCACCACGTCCATGGCGAGCATGACGTCGTCCAGCGGCGCCCGCTCGGCGCCGGCGGCATCCGCGGCCAGGGTGCTCGCTTCAGGCCTCCTTCTGGTTCACGAGCTGCTGCCCCTGCGCCGCCAGGTCGGCCAGGCGCCGCTTGCCGTCCTCCACCGCTTCGCTGATCTCCTCGGCGTTCTTGGTGGACGCTTCGCGCATCTCGTCGATGATCTGGTAGGAGCGCTCCTGGTAGTTGACCACCGAGTCCACCAGCTTCTTCACGGCGTCCGCGCGGATGGTGGGTCCGTAACCGGCCCGCAGCGCGGCCTCCTGCACCTCGCCGCCGATCTCGGCCACGGTCTCCAGCGACTGGCTGACACCCTCCTTCATGGCCTCGAGGGTCTGGGTGGCCTCGTGCAGGCCGTGCAGGCCCGTGAAGGAGGCGGTGAGAGCCGTGAGCACGGTCTCGTTGGTGCCGAAGAACGAAATGGCCTGTTGCCGCACGCGCTGCTTGGCGGTGTTGGTCTGCATGAGGCGCGCCATGACCACCTCGGAGGTGTTGTAGCTGATGGTGAGGTTGTCCGAGAGGTCCTTGGCGATCTGGTAGCGGGCGTCCACCCTCTGCAGTTCGCGCACCCGCTCGTCGCGGGCCAGTTCCAGACGCGCCTGCGTGGCGGCATCGCCCCCGTCGTACGCGTCCGCCTCGGCCATGGCCGCCTGCACCTCGGCGTTCGCCGCCTCCAGCTCGGCTTCCGCCTTCTTCAGCACCTCGAAGGCCAGCACCTCGGACTCCTTGAGCGCCCCCCGGAAGTCCATGTACGCCTCCAGGATGATCTGCTCACGCCGGATCTGATCGCCGGCGTCCTTGGTGACATCCAGGTAGGTGCCCTTGATCTTGTCGAAGCGCGAGGCGATGTCGCCGCGCGTGACCTTCATCCATACGTTGGCCAGGCGCTCGAAGGTGTTGAGCTTGCCGTCGTCGAGCTGGTCCACCATCATCTTGGCGTCGTCGCGGATGGAGTTGAACGACTTGGTGATCTCCTCGTAACGGCTGCCGATCTCCATGGCCTGCACCTGCTCCCTCACGACGTCGTTGAAGAGCGACGCCTGTGAGAGGGTGCGAGTGATGGCCACTATGCGTTCCTGATCGAGGTCGGAGATCTCGTCGAGGAGCGCCACGATGGGCGCCTCATGGCTGCTGGTCTCCGTGGGCACCAGGCCCAGGTGGCGGAGCCCGGAGAGCGCCTTGTCGAGGTACTTCAGGGGGCTGGCCTGGACCATCGCGCCGTCGCTCGCGGCCTGCGTGCCGCTACCAGCGGAGTTGGTGGTGGGCGTGTCGGAGTCGGTCATCTGCTTCCTCTCTCGTCCGGACGGTGCCGGCCTACCGAAGCCGACCGCCAAGCGCCGGCCCTGCCGCCGCATGGCCGCCTGCGGCTGCCCGGCGGCTTTCCTCCATCATCATCGGCCGTGGAACGGCGCGCAAGTGTGGCGGTTGCCCGGTAACATCCTGTCATGGCCATGTATCCGGACCCGAACCTGTTCCCTCAGCGCGCCGAGGAGCTGCTGGCGCGGCCCGTTACCGCCGCGGAGGTGCCCGCCCTCCTGGCGGCCAACGACGAGCTGAACCGCGACGTAGACGAAACCTACTCGCGATTGAGCCGCGCCAAGGACGAGGACACCACCGACGAGGCGGCCGCCGCCGCCTACCTGGGGTTCGTGACGGGCATCCTGCCGGAGATGCAGGTGCTGGACGACCGCATGGCGCGCAAGCTTCTGGCGGTGGAGGGCTACGAGCCGCCCGCCGACCTGAGCAGCGCCTGGGCCGACATGCAAGAAGACGTGGAGCTGTTCCGTGAGGAGAACGTGCCGCTCATCACTAAGCTCGACGAGCTGGGGCAGAAGTACAGCGAACTGAAGGGCTCCATGGTCATCGAGCTGGACGGCGAACGCCTGACCTACGACGCGGCCCAGGCCAAGCTGCAGGAGCCCGACCGCGCTCTACGCGAGCGGGCCTACCGCGCCATCGACGCCGCGCGCGAAGCGCAGAGAGCCGCGTCCAACGAGATCTTCCAGGAGATGCTGGCCCTGCGGCATCGGATGGCGCGCAACGCCGGGCTGGAGGACTTCCGCGAGTACCAGTGGCGCGCGTACCACCGCCGCGAGTACACGCCCCAGGACTGCCTGGACCTGCACGACACCGTGGCCGAGGTGGTGGTGCCCCGGCTGCGGGAGGTGTACGAGAGGCGCCGGCGCATCATGGAACTGCCGTCGCTGAGGCCCTACGACCTGTACGCGGACGCCCGGGGGCGGGCTGCTCTCAAGCCTTTCGCCACCGTGAAGGAGTTGGAGGAGGGCCTGAAGGGCCTCTTCCACGCGGTGGGCCCGCAGGTGGGCGACGCGTACGAACTGCTGCTGGACGGCTGGATGGACCTGGAGGCGCGGCCCGGCAAGGTGCCGGGCCTCGGCTACCAGGCGTACTTCCCGCGCTCCCAGCGCCCCTACATCTACATGAACGCGGTGGGCACCGACGACGACCTGCTGACCATGCGCCACGAGATGGGTCACGCGCTGCACACCCTGCTGACGCAGGCGCGCTGGCCGCTGCTGGTGCAGCACATGGAGCGGGCGGAGATGGACGAGCTGGCCTCGCAGGCGCTCGAGCTCCTCTCCCTCCCGTACTTGGAGAAGTCGGCGGGCGGCTTCTACGACCCGGAGGACGCGCAGCGCTCCCGGTCGACGCTGCTGGTGAGGGTCCTCGAGCTGCTGGTGTGGGCGTGCCGCCTGGACGCCATCCAGCACTGGATCTACACCCATGAGGGGTTACGGGACGGTAGCGGACCCACGCCCGCACAGATCGACGCGCAGTGGGCCTCGCTGGCCGAGCGCTTCAGCGTGGGTGTCGACATCAGCGGCTTCGAGTCCGAGAGGAGCCGCGACTGGCAGTACTTCCACGTGTTCCAGGTGCCGTTCTACTACCTGGAGTACGCCATCGCCTACCTGGGGGCGCTGCAGGTGTGGGAGCGCGCC
>CAZPWN010000071.1:0-10988 GCA_964590475.1 uncultured bacterium
CGGGCTTGGTGTAGCCGCCCATGGTGCCCCGGTCGTGCAGCAGGATGAGCGGCTGGCCATCGGCCGTCAGCTGCACCGCGCCGAGCGGGTTGCCCTCGGAGATCACACCGCGCCCCACCGCCGGGCTGGTGCTCAGGCGCACCCCCATGCGGTCCGAGTGCTCGATGCGCAGCGGCTCCGAGGCCAACGCCGTGACGGTCTCCGCGTCGTACTGCGGTCCAGGCAGCAGGCGCAGGCGCAAGGTCTGCGTGCTCCTCCGGTGGGGTGAGAACGAGAAGCCCTGGCGCGGCGTCCTCCGCTGGGCCACGCCCAGCACGTCCCCTGCGCGCAGCTGCCGGCCGACCAGGCCGCGCACGTCCACCGAGGCCGAGCCTAGGAACTTCGAGCTCTGCACGCCGCCGGCCAGGGCCAGGTAGCCCCGCGTGCCCTGGTTGGACGGGGGGAAGGTGAGTACCTCGCCGCGCTTCACCAGGGTGGTGGTGTAGGGCTCGGCCGGGCGCCCGTTCACGTGGAACGCCACGCCGGGGCCGGTAACCGTCACCACCACGTCCCTCAGCGCCTCGAGCGTGGGCCCCAGCACGTTCATCTCCAGCAGGGGAGCGTCCGGGTGGTTGGCCAGTAGGGAGTTGGCGATGCGGGCCGACACGGCGTCCAGCGGCCCGCTGCGGGCGAAGCCCAGCCGGCCCACCATGTAGCGCCCCCTGTCCACCACCAGGTCCAGCAGGCCCGGCTTCCGGACCGCGAACGCGGGGTACCTGGGATCCTCCGGCAGCAGTTCCAGCGGCTCCAGCGGCTGCAGCTCGGCGCCCTCCGTCACGGGCACGAAGCGCACGCGGTCGCCGGGCTCTATCAGGTAGGACCGGTCGCGGTGCGGGTCGTAGACGGGCGTCACCACCCTGCCGATCAGGTTCCAGCCCCCGGGCGCGTCGAGGGGGTAGATGCCCGTCTGGCCATCGGCGATGCCGACGGAGCCCGCCGGCACCAGCGCGCGCGGCTTGCCCAGGCGTGGGCGGCGGATGGTCGGGTCCACGTCGCCCAGGAACGCGAAGCCGGGCGTGTAGCCCACGGCGTACGCCAGGTAGTCGGTGCCGGAGTGTCGCCTCACGGCCTCGTCCGTGCTCATGCCCGAAGCCGCCGCCAGGTCGGCCAGGTCGGGACCGTCGTACACGGTATCTACGGTCACCAGCTTGCCGCCCGTTCCGGAACCGGCGCCGGCCTCCATGCCCTGCATCACCCGGTCGGTTAGGTGCGCGGCGCTCACCTGCTCGGGGTCGTACTCCACGTGGAGCGTGGTGTAGCCGGGGATGACGTCCGTGACGCCTTCGAGCTCGGCGCTGATCAGCTGCCGCGTCACGTCGTGGATGCGAGCGTTGAGGGCGCGGTCGACCTGCTGCGCGAAGTTGAAGTAGAGCTGTGAGAGTCTGCGCACGCTTACGTACTCCTGGCCTGGCTTGGAGGCGAGCAGGTCGCCCGGTGGCGGTGCCCGCTCCGTGCAGGCCACCGTATAACGTCGGCTCGGCTGGCGGCAGCAGGACCTGCCGGGCGCTGCGTACCCGCAATATGGTGGGCGCCCGATTTGACCTTCCCTCCACCGACCGCTTACACTCCGGCAACGTTTTACTACTGGAGTAGTAGTGTGTCGGAACAGGTGACACTAGCCGCTCTGCAGGAGCTCGGGCTCACGCAGACGGAAGCCAAGATCTACCTCTCGCTGTTGGTCGGCAGCGCCGCCAACGGCAACCAGGTAGCGCGCCTGGCGCGTGTGCCGAGCGCCAAGGTGTACGAGAACCTCGAGCGCCTCACGGCCCAGGGCCTGGTGGCGCAGCTGGAGGACGGCCGTTACGTGCCCCTCGACCTCGACGAGTTCCTGGCGCGCAAGAGCTCCCGCATGAGCGAGGTCGCAACGCTTCTCAAGGAGACCGTCAAGCGCAAGCCGCACGACGTGTACGGCGAGATCCTGTGGCACGGCTCGGGTTACCAGGCGCTCATCGACGGCGCGGAGAGGCTGGTGGCGTCCGCCAACGAGGAGGTGCTGCTCAGCGCCTGGCCCAGCGAGATCGTGCAGCTCCGCGGCAGCGTGGAGGCGGCGCTTGGGCGCGGCGTGCGCGTGGCGCTCCTCACCTTCACCTCTCACTCCGACGCGGCCGAGCTGTTCAGCGACCTGCTCGACCACCCGGCGCTGAACGTGCACGGGCACGCCATGCTGCCAACGGTGCACGCGCGCCACGGCAACCACGCGGCGTTCGTGGCCGACGAGCTCGACACGCTGCTCATGAACGGCGCCTCGCCCACCGAGTGGGTGGGCGTGCGCACCACCAACCCCGCGGTCGTGCAGACCGTGGCCAACTTCATCCGCCACGACATCTACATCAACAAGTTCTACGAGGCGTACCGCCCCACGCTGGAGGCCGACTACGGTCCCGACTTAGGTCGGCTACTCGACCCGCACCGCGGTGGCGTGAAGCGGAGCCGACCTGGCGGCGAAGGCGCCGCCGCCGGAACCACTCGCCACTCCACCCCCGAGGAGGTAAAGAGTTGAGCAAGCTCGAAGACGCCTACGGCGTCACGATAGGCCCGCCGTACCACGAGGAGGGTCGCAGCGTGTCGCCCCTCAACTTCCTGCCCGAGGTGCAGGAGAAGCTGCAGCACCCGAACAGAGTGAAGGTGCACGACGTGACCCTGCGCGACGGCGAGCAGACGGCGCGCATAGCCTTCACGCCCGAGGAGAAGGTGTTCATCGCCGAGCAGCTGAACGCGCTCGGAGTGCACTCCATCGAGCCCTGCCTCCCCGTCACCGCGGAGGACAAGGAGGTGCTCAAGGAGCTGGCCGGCAAGGGCTTCACGTCCAAGATAGTGCCGCTCGTGCGGCTCAAGGAAGAGGACGTGGAGGCCACGCTGGACGCCAAGGCGGACGGCATGCTCCTCGAGTTCGGCATCAACCCGTACCTGCTCAAGTACGTCTACCAGATCACGCCCGAGACCCTCATCGACATGGTCTCCACCTTCGCCAAGGCGGGCCGGGAGGCCGGCCTCTACGTGGAGTTCATGGGCTGGGACGCCTTCCGGATCCCTGACCAGGACTACGTGCTGCGCATCTTCGGCGAGATCGCCGAGAAGGGCGGCGCCGACCGCATAACCATCTCCGACACGTTCGGCATGGGCCACCCGTTCGCCACCTATGAGATGGTGCGCAAGCTCAAGCAGCACGTGGGCGTGGACGTGGGCTTCCACATCCATAACGACTACGGCCTGGCCACCGCCGGCGCCCTCATGGCCGTGGCCGCCGGGGCGGACATGGTGCACACCTCCGTCAACGGCATAGGCGAGCGCGCCGGCAACGTGGCCACCGAGGAGGTGGCCATCACGCTGCAGCACCTCATGGGCGTGGACACCGGTATGGACCTCACGCGCCTCAAGATGGTCTCCGACGTGGTGGCCGAGATCAGCCGCGCCAAGCCGGCGCGCAACAAGCCGGTGGTGGGCGACGGCCTCTTCGAGACCGAGTCGGGCATCGTGGTCCACATCCTGGGCGGCATGGCCCGCACCCCGCTCGGCACCAACTACGTCTTCCCGTTCCCGCCCGAGGCGGTGGGGCAGCCGGAGAACAGCGTGGTCTACGGCCGCGGCTCCGGCCGCCACGGCGTAGGCGCCATGCTCCGCTCCCGCGGTTACGAGCCCACGGACGAGCAGGTGGGCGAGGTCACGGAGGCCATCAAGCAGGCCGGCCTGATGCTCAAGACGGGTCTGCCCAGCACCGTGCTGGACGCCATCGTGGCGCGGGTCATGGAAGGGGGCGCCGAGTGAGCGACACCTTCACATTCATGGGCCGGCGCGTGCGCCTGGTCGACCTCTCCAGCACGCTCAGCAACGACACCCGGGAGTTCGAGCCCAACGCCCACGACATCAAGTACGTGGACCACGAACAGGGCATGGAGCTCGGCGCCAGGATCATGGGCTGGGACGACGACATGAAGAACCGCGTGTTCGCCCGCGGTTACGTCTGGGCGGTGGAGGAGGCCACCCTCTCCACCCACTCGGGCACGCACGTGGACGCCCCGTACCACTACGGAGCCACCATGGCGGACGGCTCGCCCGCTCCCACCATCGACGAGGTGCCGCTGCGCTGGTGCTTCGGCAACGGCGTGGTGCTCGACATGCGCCACGTGGACCGCGAGGCCGGCATCACCGCGGCCGACGTGGAGGCACAGCTGGCTGCCATCGGTTACGAACTGCAACCGCTCGACATCGTCCTCATCCGCACCGACACCGACAAGCACTTCGATCAGCCGCGCTACGACTTCCGGCACGCCGGACTGCGGAAGGAGGCCACCAAGTTCATCCTGGACCAGGGCGTCCGCATGATAGGCATCGACGCCTGGGGCCTCGACCGCGCGTTCGACGTGCTGGTGAAGGACGTGCTGGCAGGCAAGGCCGAGTTCTGGGAGTCGCACTTCCTGGGGCTCGAGCAGCCGTACCTGCAGATCGAGAAGCTCGCCAACCTGGACCAGTTGCCGCAGCCGCACGGCTTCACCGTGATGGCCTTCCCCTACAAGATCCGTGGAGCCAGCGCCGGCTGGACGCGGGTCGTCGCCCTCGTAGAAGTCGACGACTGAGCGTCGTGGACGTAAGCAAGCACGCTGCAGATAACTCGCAGGAAGCTAAGGAGCCAGTCATGCACAAGAGAGTCCCCCGTTTCATCCTCGCGCTCGCCCTCGTGGCTACGCTAGGCGCCGTCAGCGCCCAGCGCACCATCACCGTCAACCTCGTCAACGGCCATGCCCCCGTCTTCCTCTGGGTGGACCAGCTGATCCAGACCTACATGCCCGCCGTGGACGAGGCGCTGGAGGGCACCGATTACAGCATCAACTGGAACACCTACTTCGGCGGCACCCTGGCGCCGGTGGGCGGCGAACTGGAAGCGCTGGAAGCCGGCCTGGCCGACGTGGGCATCGTGCCCACCGTCTTCGAGCCCACCGCGCTGCCGCTGCAGAACGTGACCTACTACCTGCCGTTCGGCGCCACCGACCCGTTCGTGGTGGCCGACGTCATGATGGACATGCACGACCAGATCCCCGAGCTGGTGGAGGCGTGGGAGCAGTACGACCTCACCTACCTGGGCTCGGGCTTCTCGCTCGACAACTACCTGCTGATGACCACCTTCCCGGTGAACTCTCTGGCCGACCTGCAGGGTCGCCGCATCGGTGCTCCGGGTGCCGCCGTCAACTGGCTCAACGGCACCGGCGCCGTGGGCGTGGCCGGTGACCTGGCCACCTACTACAACGACATCCAGACCGGCGTGTACGACGGCGTCATCACCTTCCCCAGCGCCGCCGCACCCGCCCGCCTGCAGGAAGTGGCGCCCTACCTCACCCTGATGGACTTCGGCGCCCAGTACGCCGGCGCCCTGGCTGCCAACACCCCGTGGTTCGAGTCGCAGCCGCAGGAAGTGCAGGACGCGCTGCGCCACGGCGCCCTCGTCTACGGCGAGTCGTACTCCGCCGCACTGCAGGGCCGCATCGAAGCCAGCCTCACGGCCATGGAGGAGGGCGGCGCCACCATCGTCCAGGCCAGCCCCGAACTGACCGCCGAGTGGGCCAACGCCCTCCCGAACGTGCCCATGGAGTGGGCGGCGCTGCTCGATAGCCAGGGCAAGGCCGGCTCGAAGGTGCTGGAGGCGTACCTGGAAGGCATCCGCGCCAAGGGCGTCGACCTCCCCCGCGAGTGGGACCAGGAGTAAGCCGCAAACCAGAAACACCTCGGACTGGGGCTCTTTGGAGCCCCAGTCCCGTTGACGGAGGATTCATCGAGTGAGACCCCCTTCGGGTGTGCCGTTCCTGGACGGCCTCAACCACATCTACGGCTACCTGACCGAGAGCTTCAACATCCTCGGCACGGCGTGGATCCTGGCGCTCATGCTGCTGATCAACGCCGACGCGGTAGGTCGTAGCTTCTTCCAGAGCCCCATCACGGGCGTGCCGGAGATAGTGAGCCTCTCCATCGTCGGCATCGTCTTCCTGCAGCTGGCCAGCGCACTGCGCAACGGATCGCTCACGCGCTCGGACATGCTGCTTAGCGTGCTCATGCGCCGCTGGCCGCGGGTGGCGGAGGCGCTGGACGGCCTCTTCCACGTAGCGGGCGCCGTGACGCTCTGGTTCCTGCTGCAGGCGTCGTGGCCGCGCTTCATGACCGCGCTCGAGCGCGGGGAGAGCGTGGGCGTGGTGGGCCGCTTCATCATCCCCACCTGGCCCATCAAGCTGATCCTGGTGGTCGGCGCGGTGGCCATGCTCATCCAGTTCCTGCTCTTCGCGGTCATGGCCTTCGCGCGCATGGTGCGGCCCCAGCCCGACGCGGAAGACGACGCGGAAGACAACGCACAAGGTACCCGCACGGCCGGAGGCGCCGCCTGATGGGCCCTCTCGAGATCGGCGTGCTGGCCCTAGTGGCCATGGTGGTGCTCATCTACGCGGGCGTCCACGTGGCCATCGCGCTCGCCGCCACCTCCTACATAGGTGTCTGGCTGGTGCGCGACTCGCAGCTGCTGGCCGGCAGGTTGCTGGCCATCGCGGCCGAGGAGTCCATCAGCAGCTACATCTTCGGCGTGGTGCCGCTCTTCGTGCTGATGGGGATGGTGGTCTCCGAAGCGGAGCTGGGTAAGGACGCCTTCGACGTGGCCGCCCGGGCGTTCAAGCGCGTGGCCGGCGGCTTGGGTATCGCCACCGTGGCCGCCAACGCCGTCTTCGCCGCCATCACGGGCATCTCCATCGCCTCCGCCGCAGTCTTCACTCGCATCGCCGTGCCGGAGATGCGGCGCGCCGGCTACACGCCCCGCTTCTCCGTGGGCGTGGTGGCAGGCAGCTCGGTACTGGGCATGCTCATCCCCCCGAGCCTCCTGCTGATCCTCTACGCCGTGCTGGCCGAGGAGTCCGTCGGTCGGCTGTTCGTGGCGGGCATCATGCCGGGCATCCTCCTGGCGGTGGTGTACTCGATATTCATCGCCTTGATGGCCGCGTACAACAAGCGCTGGGTAGGGGACGTGGCCAAGGTCGACCTGCCTCCCCTGAAGCCGCGCGAGGTGCTCGTGAAGCTGGTGCCCACCGCGGTGCTCGTGTTGCTCGTGTTGGGAGGCATCTACGGCGGCATCTTCACGCCCACCGAGGCGGGCGCGGTCGGGGCTCTCGGCGCCATCATCATCGCAGCCCTGCGTGGCCGCCTCTCCTGGCGCAAGCTGTGGAAAGTCACCGTGGAGACGGGGCAGATCTCCGCGGGCGTGCTCTTCCTGATCATCGCCGCCAGCATGTACAGCCGCATGCTCGCCCTCACCGGCGTGCCGCAGGCCATGACGAACTGGCTCACGGGCGGCAACCTCGGGGTGACGGTGTTCATCATCGGCATCCTGCTCATCGCAATGGCGCTGGGAACGATACTCGACTCCTCGTCGATCATGCTCATCCTGGTACCGCTGGCGTTACCCGTTCTCAACACGTTCGGGGTGGACCTCATCTGGTTCGGCATCCTCATCACGGTGGCCATCGAGATCGGCCTGCTCACGCCGCCCCTCGGCCTATCGGTCTACGTCATCCACGCCACGCTGAGGGACAAGACGGTCAGCATGAACGACGTGTTCGCGGGCACGGCCCCGTTCGCGCTCGTCATGCTCAGCGTGCTGGCGCTGCTGTTCGTCGTCCCCTGGTTCACCACGGGTCTCCTATGAAGGGGCTCCCCTGTCGGCACTCCGCTGACGGGGCTCCACTGACCAAGAAGTCCGCTGATGAAGAAGAGAGGTAGCAAATGGCAAGGAAGTTGAAGAAGACCATAATCACCTGCGCGATCACGGGCGGCATCCACACGCCCACCATGTCGGACGCGCTGCCCTATAAGCCGGAGGACATAGCGCAGCAGGCGCTGGACGCCGCCGAGGCCGGCGCCGCCATCGTGCACCTGCACGCCCGCGACCCGGAGGACGGCCGGCCGCGCTCCGACCCCGAGCTGTTCCGCCAGATCCTGGAGCCCATCAAGGACGGCTCCGACGTGATCATGAACATCACCACCGGCGGCGGCCTGGGCATGACGCTGGATGAGCGCCTGGCGGCCGCCAGCACCTTCGAGCCCGAGATGACCTCGCTCAACCTGGGCTCCATGAACTTCGCCCTGCACCCCCTGGCGGAGCGCTACAAGGAGTGGAAGTTCGACTGGGAGCAGGAGTTCCTGCGCAAGTCCGAGGGCAACATCTTCGCCAACACCTTCACCGACATAAGGCACATCTCCGAGAAGCTCGGCAAGGGCCTCGGCGTGCGCTTCGAGCTGGAGTGCTACGACGTGGGGCACCTCTACAACCTGGCCCACGTGGTGGACAACGGCTGGATCGAGCCGCCCTTCTTCATCCAGACCATCTTCGGGGTGCTCGGCGGCATCGGACCGGACCCGGAGAACCTGCTCTTCATGAAACGCACCGCCGACAAGCTGTTCGGCGACGAGTACGTCTGGTCGGTGCTGGCGGCCGGCCGCCACCAGATCCCCCTCACCACGCAGGCCGCGCTCGCCGGCGGCAACGTGCGCGTGGGGTTGGAGGACAACCTCTACATCGGCCGGGGCGAGCTGGCCAGCAGCAACGCCGAGCTGGTGAGCAAGACCCGCACAATTCTCGAGGAACTCGGCATGGAGATAGCCACCCCCGACGAGGTGCGCGGCATCCTGCAGCTCAAGGGCAGGGACAAGGTGGCCGTTTAGGTGGCGAGGAACCCGTTGGACGGCTTCCAGGTCGACGTGGAGGCCATCGAGTACGTGGGCCAGGACCTGCAGCGCCCCGAGTGCATCCTGGCCGAGCGGGACGGCACGCTGTGGTCGGCCGACGCCCGCGGCGGCGTCATGCGCATAGGCCCGGATGGTGAGCAGGAGCTCATAGCCCAGGTGGAGTCCGCCAGCTTCGCGGGCGCGGCGAGCGAGGAGGACCGCTTCACGAGCGGCACGTTGCCCAACGGGCTGGCGTTCGACCGCAATGGCGACCTGCTCGTCTCCAACTTCGGCACGGACCGCCTGGAGCGCATGAAGCGCACGGGCGAATCCACCGTCATGGTGGACCAGTTGGACGGGCAGCCCATCGGCAAGGTGAACTTCGTGCTGCGCGACAGCAAGGACCGCATCTGGCTCACCGTCTCCACCCGCATGAAGAACTGGATGCAGGCCATCGACCCGCACATGGCGGACGGCTACGTGGCCCTGCTGGACGAGAAGGGCCTGCGCATCGTGGCGGACGGCTTCCGGTTCACGAACGAGATCCGGCTGGACGCCAACGAGGAGTACCTCTACGTGGTGGAGACGGCCGGGCCCTGCATCACGCGCCTACGGGTGCAGGAGGACGGCTCCCTCACGGACCGTGAGGTGTTCGGACCCACCGACCTGGGCGGCCCGCCCGACGGCATCGCCTTCGACGCCCACGGCAACCTGTGGGGCACGCTGGTGATGGTGGACAAGCTCTTCTACCTGACGCCGGAGGGGGAGATGCGCGTGATCCTCGACGACGGCGACCCTCACGCTTCGCGGCAACTGATGGACGCCTTCTGGCGCGGCGAGGCCACCCCGGACCTCATGCTGGCGGCGGGCGGCAAGGTGGCGCCCTGGTTCGCCAGCCTCACGTTCGGCGGACCCGACCTGAGGACCGTGTACATCGGCAGCCTGCGCGGCACCCGCATCCCGGCGTTCCGCTCGCCCGTGGCGGGCTTGCCCATGGTGCACTGGTGAAGGCCGTGCCTCCCCGAGTGGCGCCTCTATCTCTCTAGGCTCACGGCGTGGCGGCGGGCGATCACACGCCCTCGCCGCGCCCCACGATCTCCGTTATCCAGATGGGGGCGAACGGCGAGGTGCAGCCCTTGGGGGTGGGGTAATCCCTGAAGACGCCCAGCTCCTCGCCGATCGCCACTGCGCGCTCGCGCAGGGGCGCGTGGTGGATGCCGATGCCGGCCAGGCTGTTGTTCATGGTCCACTGGGTCTCGGGCGGGGCGGCGCCCATCTCGGACTCTATCCGGTCCAGTAGTCCCGCCAGGTCGAGACCCTCGGGCTGTTTGCCGATGCGCTCGGCCGTGAGGCTCCAGCCCGCGCGGGCGGCCCACGGGTCGGAGTCGTCCAGCCAGCGCTGGCGCAGAGGCTCCCTCTCCGGGTGCTTACGCAGCACGTACGAGTCCAGCCAGTCGAACACCTGCACGAAGCCGGGCTCCCGCACCATGGCGTCGAGCTCGTCCCGCGAGAGGCGCTTGGGGTCGAGCAGCAGGATGGCCAGCAGACGCGCGTCGATGTTGCCCGTTTCCCACAACTCCAGGGCGAGTTCGTGATCCTTGCCGATCGCCTTGGCGACCTTGCGGATGTCGCCGAGCATGACGCCGAACTGGGGCGTGTTGCCCACGCCGCGCTTCACGTTGCGGTCGCGCACCTTCTCGTTGCCGAGCGCTTCGAGCTTCGAGAGCGCGGTAGGTAGGTCCATACCTAGATGATGTACCATCCCCGCGCCCCCGCTCACCGCTGGTCACGCTTCCTGACGGCCGCCAGCGCCATCATCTCGTGCGCCAGGTTGGCGGCCAGCAGGCTGGTAACGCCAGCCGGGTCGTACGTCGGCATGACCTCCACCAGGTCGTAGGCCACGAACTCGAGGCCCGCCAGGCCGCGCAGCAGCTCCAGGGCCTGCACTCCGGTGGCGCCGCCCACCTCGGGCGTGCCCGTGCCGGGGGCGTAGACCGGGTCCAGGAAGTCGATGTCGAAGCTCAGGTAGAGCGGGCCCGCGCCCGCACGCTCCACGATGCGCTCGATCACGGCGGGCACACCCAAACGGTGCATCTCGGGGCCGGTGATGAGCCCCAAGCCCAGCTCCTCGGTGATGGAGGCGTCCTCGGGCCCGTAGAGCGAGCCGCGGATGCCCACCTGGATGCTGCGCTCCACGTCCAGCAGGCCCTCCTCCACGGCGCGGCGGAAGGGCGTGCCGTGCGTGTCCTTGCCCCCGA
>CAZPWN010000072.1:0-1438 GCA_964590475.1 uncultured bacterium
ACCAACGTCTCCTGGTTCGCCGCCGCCGCCTACTGCGAGGCCCGCGGCGACCGCCTGCCCACCGAAGCCGAATGGGAGTACGTGGGCAAGGCCGGCCAGCAGGGCCCCCTCGGCTCCCAGGAGCCGGGCTTCAACGAGCGGATCCTCACCCTCACCGCCTCACGCCCCGCCGTCCCGCAGGCCGTAGGCCAGGGCGAGCCCAACTACTTCGGCGTGTACGACATGCACGGCTCCGTGTGGGAGTGGGTCTTCGACATCGGCGCCGGCATGGCCACCGGCGACTCGCGCAGCGAGGGCGATAGGCGCCTGCAGCTGGTGTGCGGCGGCGGCAGCGCCGGCGCGTCGGACAAGAGCGACTACGCGGCCTTCCTGCGCTACGCTTTCCGCAACGGGCTCGAGGGCAACTACAGTAACAGCGGCCTGGGCTTCCGCTGCGCGAGTGGCGGTGGCCTGTGAGCCGCCCCGCAGCTATCCTCAGCGCGAGCGCACGTAGCCAGAACCAGAGCGGATCCGGAGGAGCCATGAACGTCAAGCAGAACCGACCCACCAGAGAGCGGACGAAGCGAAGCGTCGGCCGGCTGGCGACCCTGCTGCTGGCGCTCCTGACCATCCTGGCGCTGGCCGCCTGCGGCGGTGATGGCAGCAAGGACGCGGCCGGGAACTCCGCCCAGAGCACCTCGTCTCAGGCCGTGGACCATGCGGCCCACGAGCAGGCAACCCCGGCGGAGGCCCGGGACGCGGCGGCCGATGCCGATGACGCGACGGCACATGCCGAGCACAGCGCGGCGGAACACGCCGATCACACGGCAGCGGATGACGCAGAGGCACACGCGGACCACGCGGCCGACGATCACGCCCACCACGAGGAGCTCAGCGCGGCCGAACTCCCCGGCACCTCCATCTACCACCTGGCCAGCGCCTTCACGGATCACCACGGTGAACCCATGGCGCTGCCCGAGCTGCGCGGCGCCCCCTCGGTGTTCGTGATGTTCTACGGCGACTGCACCACGGCGTGCCCGCTGCTGGTGCGGTCGGCCGAGGAGATAGAGGCCGCGCTGCCCCAGGAACTGCGGGAGGACACGCAGTTCGTGATGGTCTCGTTCGATACCAAGCGCGACACTCCCCAGAACCTGCTGGCCTACGCCCAGGACAAGGGGCTCGACAAGGACAACTGGCACTGGCTGGTAGGCACGCCGCTGCAGACTCGGCAGCTGGCTACCCTGCTCGGCGTGCAGTACCGCGACGCCGGTAACGGCGTGTTCGCGCACAGCAACCTCGTCACCGTGGTCGACCCCGACGGCGTGCCCTCCGCGCGCTTGGAGGGGATATCGGTGGAACTGGAGCCGGCCATCGACGCCATCCTGGCGGCCGGAACCGTCAGCAACTAGGCAGCAACCGACAAGCGACACCCTCCGCGGGGGCCGTCACGCATCCGGCC
>CAZPWN010000072.1:1538-10820 GCA_964590475.1 uncultured bacterium
GCACCCAGCCCTACCGCCCCAGCTCGAACACCATGCGGAACTTGTCGCTACGCGCCGCGCACAGCACGAACTCGATGGGGCGCTCGTCCAGCCCGTAGGTCACGCGCTGCTTGGACAGCACCGGCACGTCGCGCGGGAGCTTCAGGTAGCGGGCTTCGGTCTGCGTGGCGAGCCTCGCCCCCACCGTCTGCACGGCCCGCAGGGGCCGCGCGCCGAACTGGGTGTCGAGGCTGTCGTAGAGGCTGCCGGACTGCGTGAGGTCCACGATGGAGAGCGAGAGGAACCTCGGCGGCAGGTAGGCGTCCTGCATCTCGAACGGCTCGCCGTCCAGCGTGCGGAGCCTTAGCAGGCGCAGGATCGTGGTGCCCAGCTCCACGTCCAGGGAGCGCGACACGAGCTCGCCGGCGGGGAACTGCTCGATGGCTATCACCGTGGAGCCCGCCTGGTAGCCCGCCCTGGCGACCTCGTCGGAGAAGCTGGCCAGATGCTTGATGGGCTGGTCCAGCCCCTCCTTACGCACGAAGGTGCCGGCGCCGCGGCGCGGCTCGACCAGCCCGGCCTCCACGAGGCCTTCGAGGGCGCGCCTCACGGTCATGCGGGAGATGCCCAGGTGCTGCGCCAGCGTGCGTTCGGAAGGCAGCGCCGCGCCGCGCCGCAGAGCGCCGGAGGTTATCAACCTCTCCAGTTGGCCCTTCAGCTGCAGGTAAGCGGGCGTGGTGGATGTCCGGTCGACCGAGAGGTCGGCCTCGTATGAAGTGCCCGCGGCGCTACCTGCGCCCGGGGGTGGGGTGGTGGAGCACATACGTTAGTGAGTCGTCCCTTCGGGTGGTCATATCGCCTTACCCCCCGACCAAGGCACGTGCAGGAAATCGGTGCGCCAGTCCGTAAACGTTACTCATTGCAAGCGCGGTGCATAGCCACGAAAGTTCACATCTCGCGCGCGTTACGTCTGCGGTTCTCCTCGGGCGCCAGCTCTGCCCCTCACCCACTCTGCCACGGAAAGGAAGAGAAGGCCTAATGCCATGGATCCGGACACGGCCGGGAAAAGGGTCACGTTGCCCACCTGATCCATGGCCCAGCCCACCCCGGCCGGCGCCAATATGGCGGCCACGGCGCCGAACAGGTAGTACATGCCCGTGTAGAAGCCGACCTCGTCCTCACCGCCCTGGTTGACCACCACGGGGTAGGCGGGCACCAGCACGAACGCCCACGAGGCGCCGCCGACCACCAGTATCAGGGTGAGCCACACCGGGTCGGTTACGAAGGAGCCGATGCCCAGCGAGAGCGCCAGCGACGCGGTGCCTAGGCGCATGGTGTTCACATCGCCGAGGCGCCTGACCATGGTGCCGGCGGGCAGCGCGAACAGCACGAAGCCCACCACCGTGGCGCCCATCATCTGGCTAGCTCGCCCGCCCGTGAGGCCGAACTCCTCCGTTATGAAGGTGCTGAACTGCGCCTCCAGCGCCGAGTAGCCGAAGAAGCAGAAGAACACTGCCACCAGCAGGTAGAACACGTGGCCATGGCGCGGGTCGAAGATCCTCGCGGACTGCCTCACGAGCCCCGGCAGAAGAGGCGCGTCCTCCTGGATGACGCCCGTGGCCACGTAGGGCGGGTGCGGTTGCGACACGGCTCGCACGGCCACCACCGCGATGAGCGTCACGGCGGCCGCCACCGCGAACGGCACCCATATGGCGGTGTCCGCCAGGGGCGCCACCAGCAGAAGCGCCAGCGCGCCGCCCACCGCGCCCAGCATGGTGATCACGCCGTTGGCCCACGGCCGGTGCGCGGGCGCCACGTGGTCCGGCATGAGCGCCGCCAGGGGCGCGCGGAAGGCGGTCATGGCCAGCAGGAACACCACGTCCACGGCCAGCAGCGTCCAGAGCGAGGCGCGCGAGAACGGCAGCACGGCGAACAGCACGGCCGCCAGCGGCATGCTGATCACGAGGAAGGGCAGGCGCTTGCCGAGGGGGCCGTCCAGCCTGTCCGAGACGGCACCTATGAGCGGCACGAACATCAGCCCGAGGACGTTGTCGATGCCCATGATGGCGCCCCGCACGCCGCTGGAGGAGACGAAGTCGCGCAGCAGCAGCGGCATGAAGATGTTGTAGAGCCCCCAGGTGATGGAGAGGCTGGCAGCACCGATGCCCAGGCCCAACAGGCCTAGGCTCGACATGCTCTTCTCCGCGCCCACCGGGCGTCTCAAGGGGGAGGTTCGCCTTCCGCCTCCGGGCGACGTGCGGCTTCCTCTTCGGCCTGGACCAGCTCCTCGGCCACCTTGATGGCGCGGGCGTGCGCCTCGTCGTCATCGCGGCGCAGGCGCCGGTCGCGGAAGAGCGCGGCTCGAGCGAGGAGCATCATGGTGATGGGCGTGACTACCGGCAGGAAGAGGATGAGCAGCAGTTCGTGCACGGAGACGCGCTTGCCGGTGATGGAGAAGTAGATGAGGGAGGCGAACAGGACGCCGCTCATGCCGAGCGTGAAGCCCAGCGTGGGCGGATGCGCGCGGCTGTAGAAGGTGGGCGCGCGCAGCATGCCGAGCGAGCCCAGGAGCACCAACAGGGCGCCGCCGAGGAGCAGGAGGGCAACCAGGACGGCGGCCCACATGGGCAACTCGCTGATCACTCTATGACCTCCCCGCGCATGAGGAACTTGGCCAGGGCGGCGGTGCTCACGAAGCCCAGTAGCGCCATCAGCAGCGCCGCCTCGAAGAAGACGTCGGAGCCGGCGCGGATGCCCAGCAGGACCACCTGCAGCGCGGCGTTGAGGTAGACCGCGTCGAAGGCCAGGATGCGGTCCTGCGCCCGCGGTCCGATGAAGACCCGGATGGCAGCCAGCAGCATGGCCACGCACAGCACGGCGTGCGCGCCGAGCAGGGCCCAGCTGACGATGGTCACGCTCATTCGAAGATCTCCCGCAGGGGCGCCTCGTAACGCTCCTTGATGGTGCGCCGCGAGACCTCCTCGTCGATGAGTTCGAAGACGTGGATGGTCAGCACGTTGGTGCGCCGGTTGTAGGCCGCCCAGAACGTGCCCGGCGTGGAGGTGATGATGGTGGCCAGCACGGCCAGGCCGTAGCGGTCACGCAGTTCCAGGGGGATGTTGACGAAGCCGGTGGGGATGCTGCCCTCACGCCCGGTGAGCACGATGCGCGCCACGTTCACGTTGGAGGCGGCGATGTCGTAGAGCACCGTGAGGAAGAGCTTGAGTATCAGCAGGGGCTTCTTGGCCCGCGAGGGCTCCTCCTCCATGAGCACCAGCGTCCGCGGCAGGAGCAGCGCCAGGAGGACGCCCATGAGGATCTGAAGCGGCGCGAGCGACTGCCACAGCATGAGCCAGATGGCGAGCAGCACGAGCGACATGATGGGGTGAGGCAGGACGCGGCTCATGGCACCACCCCCGCCTCCGCACCGGCGCCCAGCCCGCCCTGGATCTGCACTACGTCGTTGGGCACGAGCTCCACCCCGCCCAGCACGGCCCTAACGTAGATGTCCGGATCGGCAAGGTAGGCGCTGGCGAGGTCGGTGTAGTTCAGGGCCGGGCCGGCGAAGAGGGAGAGCCCGATGGCCATGAGAACCAGCAGCACCACCGCGGCCGCCTCGGCGGGCCTCAGCGCCATGCTGCCCGCCTGCTCGTAGTTGGTCCAGAAGGTCTCTATACCGCTGCGGACGAGGGCCAGCAGCAGAGTGAAGCCGGAGAGGACGATGAGGCTCACCAGCAGCCAGGCGGCCGTCTGCGTGCCCGCCAGCGGCGCGCCGTTCTGCCCCACCCAGGCGGCTAGCAGGCCGGAGAGGATGCCGAACTTGGCCATGAAGCCGGACAGGGGCGGCAGCCCGACGAGCAGCACGGTGACGAGGAAGAAGGTGCTGGCCAGCAGCGCCGTGGTGCGCGGTATGTCCGCGCCGAGCTCCACGCCCTCGAACTCGCTCTGCAGCGCCGTCTCGTAGTCGTCGTGGAATACGGGCCCCACGTCCTGGTCGGCGGCTTCCAGGCGCTCGCGCCGCGTTATCTGGTCGGCCAGCAGGAAGAGGGCCGCCAGCCCCAAGGTGGAGCCCACCAGGTAGTAGAGCGCGGCGCTGATGACCGCCTCGCTGCCGCTGCCGATGATGGCGAGGATGGTGCCCGAGGAGATGATGGTGGCGTACCCGGCGATGCGCGGCACGTGCCGGGTGGAGAGCACCCCGAACGTGGCGAACAGGATGGTGCCGACACCGCCGAAGAGCAGCCAGGAGGCGCCGAACAGCTCGAAGCTGCCTTCCGTGGCGGTGAGAAGAGACGACAGGCGCAGGATGATGTACACGCCCACCTTGGTCATGACCGAGAAGATGGACGCCACCGGCGCCGCGGCCGCCGCGTAGGTGGTGGGCAGCCAGAAGTTGAGGGGCCAGGCGCCCGCTTTCACGAGGAAGGCTATGCCGAGCACCGCGCCGCCCGCCTTGAGGAGCGGGATCTGGTCGGGGTCCAGGGCCGCCATGCGCTCCACCAGGTCCGCCATGTTGAGCGTGCCGGTGAGGGCGTAGACCACGCCGACGCCGACCAGGAAGAAGAACGACCCCGCCAGGTTGACGGCCACGTAGTGCAGGCCCGCTTTCACGCGGCGCCGGCCGGAGCTGTGCAGCAGCAGGCCGTAGGAGGCGGCGAGCAGCACCTCGAAGAACACGTACAGGTTGAAGAGGTCGCCCGTGAGGAACGCCCCCGAGAGCCCCATCAGCAGGAGTAGGAACAGGCTGTGGAACCTCGGCCCCAGCACCGCCCAGCGCGAGGTGGAGTAGAGCAGCGCCACGGCGCCCACGGTGGCAGTTACGAGCACCATGAGGGCCGAGAGGCGGTCGGCCACGAGCACGATGCCGAAGGGCGCCGCCCAGTCGGCGAGCTTGTACACGAACGCCTCGGGCGTGTTGGGGTTCTCCACCTGCACCAGCAGCCAGATGGCGCTGGCGGCTATGCCCAGCGCCGCGCCGATGCTGATGCGGTTCTTGAGCGTGCGCCGGCGTTCGTCGAGCAGCAGCATGATGGCGGCCGCCACGACCGGCAGCATGATCGGCAGGATTATCACGTGGTTGGCCAGGCCGCTCACCGTTCGCCCTCCTCGCCGTCCACGTGGTCCGTGCCGGTCAGGCCGCGGGCCGCCAGGAGTATCACCAGGAAGAGCGCCGTCATGGAGAACGAGATCACGATGGAGGTGAGAACCAGCGCCTGCGGTACGGGGTCCGCGTGCGCCGCCACGTCCACCAGCGCGCCCTCCACCAGCGGCGGCGCGCCGAGCTTCACGCGGCCGGTGCTAACGAGGAAGAGGTTCACGGCGTAGGTGGTGAGCGTCAGGCCGATGATCACCTGGAACGTGCGCGGCCTGAGCATCAGGTAGACGCCCGCAGTGGCCAGCACGCCGATCCCGATGGCGAGGACTATCTCCATCAGGTCTCCTCCTCGTCCAGTTCGATGTCGTCGGCGTCGACCTCGGCGATCAGGTTCTCGGTATCGCGGGGCCTGCGGATGGACTGGTGCGCGATGGCGATGAGCATGAGTACGGTAGCGCCGACCACCAGCACGAAGACGCCTAGGTCGAAGAACGTGGCGGACACCAGGTGCAGGTCGCCTAGCAACGGGATGCTGATGGTGGTGTGCGCCGAGGTGAGGAACGGCCTGCCGAAGAGCCAGGAGCCCATGCCCGTGGCGGCCGCCAGGAGGAGCCCGACGCCGATCCAGCGCAGCGGCAGCACGCGCAGGCGCTCCTCCACCCAGCGGGTGCCGCTGGCCATGTACTGCAGGATGAACGCGATGGACAGGGCCACCCCGGCGGCGAACCCGCCGCCCGGCTCGTCGTGGCCGCGCAGGAAGAGGAACGCTGCCACCAGGCTGATGACGGGGAAGAGCAGGTGCATCACCACGCGCGGCACGTGCAGGTAATCGGCCGCCGTGTCGCCGGCCTCGCGGCCCTCGCGCGACTCGTCGTACTCGAGCTGACGCACCTGCTGCTTGGGGCGGCCCAGCACCTCGCGCGCCGGGCGGAAGCGCCGCAGCAGCGCGAACACGGTTAGGCCAACGATGCCGAGCACGGTTATCTCGCCCATGGTGTCGAAGCCGCGGAAGTCCACCAGCAGCACGTTCACCACGTTCTTGCCGCCGCCGCCCTCGTACGAGTTGCGCAGGAAGAAGTCGGAGATGCCGTTCGTGACGGGGCGCGTCATGGCGGCGAAGGCGAAGGCAGCGAGTCCGCCGCCGGCGAGCAGCGCCAGCCCCAGGTCGCGCCCGCGGCGCAGGTTGGCGCGCAGCACGCCCCCGGGAGGGGGCAGGCCCTGCAGGCGCCGCGGCAGCCAGCGGAGGCCGAGGAGCAGCAGGACGGTGGTCACGATCTCTACCAGCAGCTGGGTGACGGCCAGGTCCGGGGCGGAGAGCCACACGAAGGTGAGGCACACCACCAGCCCCGCGCCGCTGGCGAGGATAACGGCCGCCAGACGGTGGAACTTGGCCATCACGGCCGCGCCCATGGCGGACGCCGCCCCCAGGATCCAGATGGCGATGAAGCTGGGGTCGCTGGGTGTGAGCGGCTGCTGGCCCATCAGGGCCGGCAACGGTCTGCCGCTCCAGCGCTCGAGGACGAAGGGGGAGACGCCGGCGATCACGGTGACCAGCATCAGCAGGAACAGCTGCGGCTGCAGGCGCCTAGTGCCGAAGAAGCGCGTGAAGCGGGTGGCGCCGTACTCGAGGTAGCGCAGGCCGTAGTCGAACAGCTGGCGCGCGCGCACGCGGCCCGTCCACGGGGCGGTGGTGTAGTCGCGGTTGCCGAGGTAGCGGTACAGCAGCACGTAGCCGAGGGCACCGCCCACCAGCGCGAGGATGCTGAGCATGAGCGCCGGCGTGAAGCCGTGCCACAGCGCCAGGTTGTAATCCGGCGTGGCCACGCCCACCAGCGGCGAGACGGCGGTCTGCAGCAGCGGTCCCACCACCAGGCCGGGCACCACGCCCACCACCAGGCAGACGAGGACGAGGAACTCGACCGGCAGGCGCATCCAGCTCACGGGCTCCTTGGGCTCACGCGGCAGGTCCTTGGGCTTGGGCCCGAAGAAGACCTGGTGGATGAAGCGCAGCGAGTAGAGCACGCTGAAGGCGGAGCCGATGGTGGCGAACACGGGCAGCAGCCGGTCCATCAGGGAGCCCGTATGCACTTCCAGCGCCTCGGTGAGGAACATCTCCTTGGAGATGAAGCCGTTGAGCAGCGGCACGCCGGCCATGGAGCCGGCCGCGATGATGGCCAGCGTGCCCGTGATGGGCATGTAACGCATGAGGCCCGATAATCGCCTCACGTCGCGCGTGCCGGTCTCGTGGTCGATGATGCCGGCGGCCATGAAGAGCGACGCCTTGAAGGTGGCGTGGTTGAAGACGTGGAAGATGGCGGCGCCGAGCGCGAGGGGCGTGCTCAGACCGATCAGCAGGGTTATGAGCCCCAGATGGCTGATGGTGGAGTACGCCAGGATGCCCTTCAGGTCGTTCTGCACCACGGCGAAGATGCCGCCCAATAGGAACGTGACCAGCCCCGCGATCGTGACCGTGTAGTACCAGGTCTCGGAGCCCGACATGATGGGCCAGAGGCGGATGAGCAGGTAGATGCCGGCTTTGACCATGGTGGCCGAGTGCAGGTAGGCGGAGACCGGCGTGGGCGCGGCCATGGCGTGCGGCAACCAGAAGTGGAACGGGAACTGCGCGCTCTTGGTGAAGGCGCCCAGCAGGATGAGCACCAGCGCCGGCGTGAAGAGCGGGCTTGCGCGCACGGTTTCCAGCGAGGCGAGGAACACGTCGACGTCGTACGAGCCCACGATGTGGCCCAGGATCAGCATGCCGACCAGCAGCGCGAAGCCGCCCAGCGCGGTGACGACGAGCGCCATGTGCGCCCCCTCGCGGGCGTTGGCGTTGTGGTACCAGTAGCCGATCAGGAGGAACGAGAGCAGGCTCGTCATCTCCCAGAAGAAGACGATCTGGATGAGGTTGCCCGAGAGCACCAGCCCCAGCATGGAGCCCATGAAGCCGAGCAGGAAGGAGTAGAAGCGCGGCAGCGGGTCCTCGGCGGACATGTAGTAGCGCGCGTAGAGCACGATGAGAGCGCCGATGCCCGTGATGAGCAGGGCGAACATCCACGACACGCCGTCCATGCGCCAGGTGAGGTCCAGCCCGAAGCGCGGCAGCCAGGCCACGTCGTGGCGCAGCACCGCTCCCTCGGTGACCTGCGGGTAGAGCAGGATGGTGGCGACGAGGGTGGCTAGCGTTACGGCGCCCGCCAGGCCGGCGGTGGCGTTGCGAGCTTTGGGAGGCAGGAAGAGGGACAGGCCGCTGGCGATGAACGGCAGCAGCACCATGTAGGGGAGATAGGAAGCGTCGATACTCATCGGTGGCAAAATGGGCCACTCCGAACGTTCGCCGGACGTGACTTCCGACATTGTACGTGGAGCGCAGATGAAACCGGGTGAACGGCGCTTCTTTCGCGCGGTAGCCTCGGCGCAGCGACATCACTTCTGGAGGATCCCATGGCACGTGATCTACGGTCAGAACCACCTGAGCCAGCACGGGGCGCGCAGGTGGGCCGCCACGTGCCACCGGCTGGGTGGCGGCAAGCGTTCGAGGCGGAACTGGCGCCCCTGCTGGCGCGCACCAAGGCGCCCGGCGTGGGCATCACCCTGTTCGACGAGGGCGAGGTCCTCCTGGAGGCCGGCTGCGGTCACCGCGACGTGGAGCGCGGCCTGCCCGTGAACGCGGACACCATCTTCGGGGTCGCGTCCATCACCAAGACGTTCACTGCGTTCAGCCTGCAGCTGCTGGCGCAGGACGGCCTCCTGAGCCTCGACGACCCCGTGACCGACTACCTGCCGTTCACCCTCTGGGAGGGGAGGGGGCCGGCGACGCTGAGGCACTTCCTCGAGCACACGAGCGGCCTGGCGCCCACGCCCACCATGACGTGGCTCCGCTTCGCGAGCCAGGTGGGCGACCCGGTCTCGGGCGAGGCGACCATGAGAGAGGCCCTCACCACCGTCTCGGGCGGCCTCGGCGAGGTGGGGCGCTTAGCGGAAGAGGTGAGCAGCTTCGAGGGCCTCGTGGATTGGCTCAACGGCAACGCCGTGCTACTGGCCGAGCCGGGGGAACTGTTCAGCTACAGCAACGACGCCTTCTCGCTCATGGGCGGCGTGGTGGAGCGCGTGTCCGGGTTGCACTTCGAGGAGTTCGTGCGGCGCCGGATCCTCGCGCCGCTCGGCATGCACCGCTCCACGTTCGCGCTGGAGGACGTGCTGGCGGATCC
>CAZPWN010000073.1:0-10740 GCA_964590475.1 uncultured bacterium
GTCGAGGGCTTGCAGCAGCTCCCTGGCGACCTCCACCTCCCGCTCGCGCGGAGCGCCCGGCGCGGGGGTCAGCGAGACACGGATGGTGTCGCCGATGCCCTCGGCCAGCAGCGGCGCCAGAGCGGCGGTGCTCGCCACGGCGCCCTTGACGCCCATGCCCGCCTCGGTCAGCCCCAGGTGAAGCGGGTAGTCGCAGCGCCGCGCCAGGCGGCGGTACACCTCCCACAGGTCGCGTACCGTGCTCACCTTGGCGCTGATGACTATCTTGTCGTGGCCCAAGCCGTGCTCCTCGGCCAGTTCCGCCGACAGCAGGGCGGAGGCCAGCATGGCCTCGATGAGGACCTCGTGCGCCGACTTGGGCGTCTTGAGCCCGGCGTTGTCGTCCATCATCCGGGTGAGGAGCGCCTGGTCGAGGGAGCCCCAGTTCACGCCGATGCGCACGGGCTTCCCGTACTCCTTGGCCACGTCGATGATGGTCAGGAAGTTCTCGTCGCGCCGGCGGCCGGGGCCGACGTTGCCCGGGTTGATGCGGTACTTGTCCAGCGTGCGCGCCGCCTCCGGGAACTGCACGAGGAGCTTGTGGCCGTTGTAGTGGAAGTCGCCCACCAGCGGTACGGAGAGCCCCATGTCGTCGAGGCGCTGCCTGATCTCGGGCACCGCCTGCGCCGCGGCGTCGTTGTTGACGGTCACGCGCACGATCTCGCTGCCGGCGCGGGCGAGTTCGGCTACCTGCTGCGCGGTGCCGGCGGCGTCGGCGGTGTCGGTGTTGGTCATCGACTGCACCGCCACCGGGTGGCCGCTCCCCAGCGGGACGTTGCCTATCCAGGTGGTGGGGGTCGAGCGTCTCAGCGAGAGTTCCATCGAGTCCGAGTCTACAATCGCGTCCCTTCCGCGAGGGTGCGGTGGCTGCCCAAGCCGGCCGCGTTACGCGGGAAGCGGCGCCCCCACGGACGTAAGTGCCCTGAGTGCCGTCGGGTACGGGTGCTACGATGCCACCACCATGTTAGTGACGCGAGAGATGCTCGAACGCAACGAGCGCCAGGACCTGGCGCCATATGCCGCTTTGGCCGCCGAGTCGCGCGGCCGCGTCCACAAGGAAGGCGAGAGCGCCCACCGCACCGCGTACCAGAAGGACCGCGACAGGGTGGTACATACCAGCGCGTTCAGGCGCCTGGAGTACAAGACCCAGGTGTTCGTCAACTACGAGGGCGATTACTACCGGACGCGCCTCACGCACACACTGGAGGTGGCGCAGGTGGCCACCAGCATCGCGCGCGCACTGGGGCTCAACGAGGACCTGAGCGAGACCATCGCCCTGGCCCACGACCTGGGGCACCCGCCCTTCGGGCACGCGGGCGAGAAGGCGCTCGACTCGCTCGCCGCCAACGCGGGCGGCTTCGACCACAACCGGCAGAGCCTGCGGATCGTCACCCAGCTCGAGCGGCGCTACCCCGGCTTCCCCGGCCTCAACCTCACCTGGGAGACCCTCGAAGGCATCATGAAGCACGAGACCGAGTACGACGTGCCGGACGCGTCGTGGGAGCCGGACGTGCAGCCCACGCTGGAGGCGCAGGTGGTCAACGTGGCCGACGAGGTGGCCTACAACGCTCACGACCTGGACGACGGCCTCCGCTCGGGGCACCTGAGGGCAAGCCACGTGGCGGACGTGCAGCTCGTGGGCGAGCTCATGCAGCGCCTGGGCTTCGATGCGGAGCGCTTCGACACCTCGCAGCGCTACATCCTCATCCGCGAGCTGCTGGGCGACGTCATAACGGACGTGGTGCACGCCACCCACAAGCGCCTGCTTGATCACGGTATCGAGACGCTGGAGGACGTGAGGCAGGCGCCCACCAAGTTGCTCGGCCCCTCGGACGAGATGGCGCGGCAGCTAGCCGAGCTGAAGTCGTACCTCTACACCAACTTCTACTTCCATCACCGGCTCATCCGCATGACGCGCAAGGCGCATCAGGTCCTCGAGCGCATCTACAACGCCTACCTCGAGACCCCCGACATGCTGCCGCCGAACGTGCAGCAACAGGTCACGGAACTTGGGCTCGAGCGCGCCCTCACCGATTACCTGGCTGGCATGACGGACCGCTACGCCAACGAGGAGTACCGGCGCCTCTTCGACCCCATGGCGCTCACCTGAGCTGAAGGTTCAGGCCTACTGAGGCGCGCGCGCCGCGGCGATGAGGTTGCCGGTGGCGGGGTCGCGCAGCCACGCCACCGGGTAGCCGCCGCGCTGGACACGCACCATGGCCCACGGGCTGGTCAGGGCCTGCGTGGTGATGGCGCCCGGTGCCGGGCTGCCCAGCACCACGTCGAGGTACAGCTCGCCGTTCTCCTCCGACACCTGCTGCACGGTCACTGAGTAGCCCCCGGTGCTCCTGGTGCCCAGGAAGATGGCCACCACCGTCTCGCGCTGGAAGTCGACGCGCGGTACGGGCGGCACCGTCAACTGCGAGGAGTGAGCAAGGTTCCAGAGGGAGAGCAGCTGCGCCTCGTTGGTCACCAGCTGGTAGCTGGCGCTGTCGAAGCCGCGGGCCTGGTTGCCCTGCGCCATCACCTCCCAGATGAGGTCCCTGGGGGCCGGCCGGAAGGCGCCGGGATCGGAGCCCACCTCGTTCTGCACGAATATGGCCGTCCGCCTGTGGTCCTCGAGCCCGTCCACGGCGTGCGGCGGAAGGTCGTCGGTTGGCAGGAACGCCAGCACGGCGGGCCGCCCCACGGAGCGCAGGTGGCTCTCGAGCATCGCAGCCTCGGCCGCGTTCAGCTGGCCCAGGCCACGCAGGCGGTTCAGCAGCTGCCGCGGCACCACCCTCACCTGGTTGCCGGCCACGCCGCTCTCGGCCAGGAGCAGGAAGTTCGAACCGTCGAAGTACACGATCTCCTCGGTAGGAACGCGCACGTGCAGCTGCATGTCGGTGGTGAGCGGGATGCGGCTCGCTGTGACGGCCGGCTGCGGGAGTGGAGCGACGGGTTCCCGGAGGTAAGCGGCGCCGTCCACGGACAGCGCGTCGGCCACGAAGTACGGATCTCGCAGGTTCTGCGTGCTGGAGTCGGAGCGGGCCAGCTCTACGGTTCCCTCCCCGTACCTGAACTCGGCGGGGTCGCCGTAGAAGTAGGTCAGGCGCGCGTCGAGCGTGCCGTAGAGGTACAGGTCGTGCATCCTCACTGTCGGGCCCGGGGCGCAGCCAGCCAGGAGTGCGATGAGGGCGAGGGCCGGTACGAGACGGTGCATGCGAACCTCCAGCGCGCATCGTAGCACCGGGGTACTTGAGAGTCGCCTGTGGAACACCGCTCCCTCCTTGCTATGCTCTTCATGTGAGCCGCGGCCCCCGTGTACTGGTTCTCTCCGCCTCCATCGGCGGTGGCCACGTGGCCGCTGCGAAGGCACTGGTGGCAGCGTTCCATGAGCTCGGCGCGGAAGCCGAACACCGTGATCTGCTCGAGCACACGGCCATGCCCTTCAGGCGGCTCTACCGGCAGGCGTACTTCGACCTCGTGCGCACGGTGCCCGACCTGGTCGAGTGGATCGGTCGCCGCCTCGACAGGCCCAGCGAGCGCACCTCGGTGCAGCGCAGGCTGAGGGCCCGGGCGGTGCGCCTCCTCTCCTACGAGGTGCCCCGCATCGTCGACCGTTACCAGCCGACCGTGGTGGTGCACACGCACTTCATGGGCGCCCAGATCATGAGCGGCCGGATGCGGCGCCACCGCGTGCTGCCTCAGGCCGTCGTCATCACCGACTTCTTCGCGCACGGCTTCTGGTTGCAGCCGGGCGTGGCGCGCTACTTCGTCGCCTCGGGAGAGGTGCGTGCTCAGCTGCTCAGCGCCGGCGTGGACGAGCACCGCGTGCGGGTCAGCGGAATACCCATCGACCTGCGCTTCAGCAAGTTGCCGCCGCCGCAGGCGGACGAGAGGGAGCACCTGCTGGTCCTCGCCGGCGGCCTCGGAGCGGACCACGTACGCCAGATCCTGGGACAGCTGAAGGAGTTCCGCTGGCCACTGCGCGTCACCGTGGTCTGCGGCCGCAGCAGCGAACTGGCCAACGTGGCGCGGGAGGTGGTGGCCGAGAGTTCCGGGCCCGTCACCTTCCAGGTCCTGGGCTTCGTGGACAACATGCCCGAACTGATGAACTCGGCCACGCTGGCCGTCACCAAGCCCGGGGGGCTCACCTCCAGCGAGGCGCTCGCCGCCGGCTTGCCGATGATGCTCGTGAGCCCCTACCCCCTGCAGGAGGAGATCAACGCCAACTTCCTGCTCGAGAACGGCTGCGCCGTGCGCGTCGAGCCCCTGAGCACCCTCAGCCACAAGCTCAGGAACCTCCTCGAGGAGGTGGGGCGGCTGGACGCCATGCGTGAGGCCGCCGGCAGGCACGCCAAGCCGGAAGCGGCGCTTACCGTTGCGCGCACGGTGCTGGACGAGTTGGCCACCAGCTCCGCGCGGCGACCGAAGGACACCACATGAGACCCACCAACTGCACACGCCCGAACCCGCGGCGCCGCCTGACGGCCGCCGCGCTCGTCTTTCTGCTCGCCCTACCGACCCTCACCCTTGCCTCCACCCCGCCGGCTCACGCCCAGCCCGCAAGCGGAACCGTGCAGGTGGACGTCCTCGTCTACGGCAGCGAGCCCGAGGGTGTGGCCGCCGCGGTCGCCGCCGCCGAGGCGGGCCTGCGCACGCTGCTCATAACGCCTCACGAGAGGCTGGGCGGCCTGTTCGTGCTGGGCGAGCTCAACATGCTAGACCTGCGCACGCAGCCGTTCAACTACCAGCGCGGCATGTTCGAGAGGTGGTGGCGCCGCGTCGGGCGCGACGAGGCCTTCGACGTGACCAGGGCCGAGGCGGCGTTCGAAGCCATGCTGGTGGAGGCGGGCGTGGAGGTCTGGCGCTCGGTGAGCTCGCTGGAACCGCTGATGGCAGGCCGCACGATCGAGGGCGTGCGGTTGCCGGCATCCGGCCGGGTGGTGCGGGCCGGGCAGGTAATTGACGCCAGCGCCGACGCCGATCTGGCTGCCGCGGCCGGGGCGCCTTTCGACCTGGGCTTCGAGCGGTTCGGGGTGCAGCAGCGCATGGCGGACACGCTCGTCCTGAACGTGGCGGGGGTCGACTGGGCAGCGCTCACCCGCGAGGTCAGGGCGCGCGGGCGCAGCTACGCCAACGTGAAGGACACCGTGGCGTGGGGTCACTTCGGCGGCGTGCCGGCAGCGTACGAACCAAGGCGCGAGGGCGTCCGCCTGCGGGGCCTCAACCTCGGGCTGCAGGACGACGGCACGGTGCTCATCAACGCGCTCCTGCTCTACGGCCTCGACCCTCTGGACCCGCGGAGCCTCGCCGCTGGGCGGGAGCTGGGTCTGGCCGAGGGCGCGGAGATGGTGGCCTACCTGCGTGAGCACATCCCCGGCTTCCGCAACGCGCGCCTGGTGGGCGCCGCCACCACCCTGTACGTGCGCGAGTCGCGGCACCTGCTCGCCGATTGCGTGCTCACGGCGCGCGACGTGTTCGCCAGCCGGGTTACCCCGTTCGACGTGGCCGCCGGCGGCTACCCCTTGGACGCGCAGACTTACACGCCTTACGACTCCGGTTTCGTCTGGGGCACGCCCGACATCTACGGCGGTCGCCTCTGCATGATGGTCACGCGGCAGGTGGAGAACCTGTGGGTGGTGGGCCGCAGCGCTGGCTACGACCCCATAGCCTTCTCCAGCGCCCGCGTGGTCCCCTTCGGCATGGTCATGGCGGAGGCGGCAGCGGTTGCCGCTGCGCTGGCCCTGGAGCTGGGCACCAGCGGGAGCGACGTGGCCCACGACAGCGAGAAGATCATGGAGGTGCGCGCTCGGCTGGCGGACAGGGGCGCGCTGCTGCCGGAGCTGCGGCCGCGGCCGGGCATAGGGCCCGTGAGACATCCGCACTACGACGCGTTCGTCGTACTCGCCTCCCGCGGGCTAGCGGTGGGCGGCTACGAGAACGAGCCGCGGCTCGACAGCACGTTCAGCACCATCGGCTTCGCCTACCTGCTCACCAACGTGGCCACGCGCTTCTTCTTCGAAGGTTCGCTGGGCGACGAGCTCATCGCGCGGGCGAGCCAGTTCGGCCATCTCGAGGATCCGCTGCCCGCCGGCACGGCGGCGGCCCTGCTGGAGCTGGCGGCCTGCGAGCTGGTCAGCTGCCCAGCGAGCGGCGGCTGGGAGGGCCTGCAGGAGGCGGGCCTGATCTCGTTCCCGGCTCCTGCCGAGAGGCTGACGCGCGGTCAGGCGTACGAACTGGCCGCGGCTCTGGCCAGGCTCGCGCCGGGCGTCACGCGCTGATCGTCCCTGCCGTCAGCCCTCTCCGCCGCCCCCGCGCACCGGCGGCCGGTCCAGCTGCTCCACGTACTG
Organism: uncultured bacterium; assembly: GCA_964590475.1. Lineage (GTDB taxonomy): Bacteria > Deinococcota > Deinococci > Deinococcales > Trueperaceae > JAAYYF01. Next base: position 6,375 of record CAZPWN010000073.1, read on the forward strand.
CCGCGCCGTGCGGCCCGAGAAGCCGTTGCCCCACTGCGCGAACCGAAGCGCCTGCTCCTCCGGGAAGTCGCTGACGCCGCGCAGCGCCGCCAGGGCGCGCACCAGTTGCAAGTAGTCGCGCTGGCCGGCGGCGGGGAAGGTGATGGTCAGGCCGAAGCGGTCGGCCAGCGCGAGCTTCTCGTTGTGGGTGTCCCAGCCGTGGACGTCGTCTTCGGGTGCGGGGCGGTCGCTGAGCCGTTCCTTCACCAGGTGGCGCCGGTTGGAGGTGGCCACCACGATCACGTTGTCGGGCCGCCGCAGCAGGCTGCCGTCCAGCACGCTCTTGAGGGGCCGGTACGTGGCGTCTCCATCGTCGAACGCCAGGTCGTCCACGTAGACCACGAAGCTGGTCGGCTGCCGCCTCAGGAGCTCGATCAGCTCGGGGACGGTGTTGAGGTTGGCCGGCGCCAGTTCGATGAGCCTGAGGCCCCGCCCCTCGAAGCGGCGCAGCAGTCCGCGCACCGCCGTCGACTTGCCGCTGCCCCGCGGTCCGTACAGCAGTGTGTGATGCGCGCCCGAGCGGGCGATGAGCGCCTCCACGTTGGCCTCGAGGCGGGCCAGCTGCTCCTCCACCCCGAAGAGCTCGCTCCAGTCGGGCATGTCCGGTTCGTCTACACCCACGAGGCCCTCGCCGCCGAAGGTGAGGGCGCGGTATAGCGCCGTGGGGGCCCGGCCGGAGCGGGCCAACGCCCCGGGGGACAGCACCAGCCGCGCCGGGGGGGTTCCGGCCGCCGGCGCGGGCTGCCCCGCCGGCTTGGCGGGTTCTTCTACCCCCCCGCGCCCCTCGCCGCCGACGGTGTGGGCGCGTTAACGCGCCGTTGGCCCGCTGCCTTAGGGGCCCAACGCCTCGATGAACAGCTCCAGCCGCTCCTTGGGCTTGCCGGCCGCGAGCGCGGTCTCCACGGCCTCGACGGCGTCCCGCAGGACACCGCTCGGCGGGTCGCCCGCCAGGTCGGCGAGCGGCGGCTGCTCCTCCCCCAGGTGCTCGGCTACCAGCCGCCCGAAGGGCTGACCCGTCACGTGATGGATGGTGCTGAGGTCCTTCTCCAGCGCGAAGAGTAGGCCGGCCGGGACGCGGTCCACCTGGTAGGCGCCCAGGGGGCCGCTGCCGCCGAGCAGCACCAGCGCGGCGCCGCGCCTGGGATCGGCGTAGCCGAGGCTCGCCAGGTCCCCGAGCAGGGCGGCGTAGGTCACTGCCACGCTTCCCGCCACGGGCCCCGTTCCCGGTTCTGCCGCCGGCGACGGGGCGGATAGCGAGCGCGCCAGCCCCCTGAGCGCTCGCCACCACTCCGCCTTCTCCAACTCCGGGAAGAGGTAGAGGGGCGCGGCGCTGCTGGCGCCCTTTGCGCCCTCCCCCGCCCACATCGTCTCGTCGACAGCTCCGTGGCTCATGCGCCAGAGCGTACCGCGCCGCCGCTGGACGCCACGGCGTCGAGGAAGCCTGGTTCAGCCAGTAGCTCCTGCATGGCTCGTCGCCCTGCGGCTATGGCGCCGGGCGACCTATGGAAATCCCACCAGGCGATAGCCGGATCCACGCGGATCAGCCTGGCGCCCGCCGGTACCCGCAGCCCGCGGCTGTAGCTGCTGAGAGAGATGGACATGCCCCGCACCATCTGACTTATGGCGCCCGACCCCTCCGTGCGCTCGGCGCGCTTCTTGAACGCCCGTCCCGCTAGGGACACGTTGAACCGCCTGATGGACCGAACGAGCCGCGAGCGCCGGACGTCCACGCCCGCCTGCACACCCACGTGCACCGCTTCCGGGGCGCCCATCAGGGCCGGGAACGGCACGGGTGCTAGGAAGCCCCCGTCGATGAGCGTGCGGCCCTCCCACTGCACGGGAGCGAAGATGCCGGGGAGCGCGCAGCTGGCCCGTACGGCGTGGGCGATCGGGCCACTGTCGATGGTCACCAGAGTGCGGCTGGTCAGATCCGTGCAGGCGACGGCCAGCGGCACCACCGCGTCCGCGAAGGTGGCGCCGAAGAAGAACTTCCTGTCCAGCCACTCCATGAGCCGGCGACCGTTGATGACCGCGCCCCGGTGCAGACCGAAGTCGAAGCTCTGGCGCCAGATCTCGGCCACGTCCTGCGAGCGGGTCACGCGCTCCACCTCGAGTGCGCTGCCGCTCAGAGCGTAGAGCGCCGCGATGATGGCCCCATAACTCGTGCCCGCCACCAGCCTCAGCGGAGCGCCAGCCTCCTCGAGCGCCTTCAGCACTCCGATGTGAGCCATGCCCCGCGCGGCGCCTCCGGATAGCGCCAGGGCGATGCCCCGTGAGGCCGCCCCATCCGCACTCCGAGGACCCAGCGCCGCGTCGCTAACTGGTGGCACTTCCGGCATGGAGCGATGTTACAGGACCGCTTCAGAACCCACCGGGAGCCGGTGGTACACTCGACTTCCCATGGCCGCCCTTTACCAACGCGCCAGACCCACCACGTTCGCCGAGGTCGTCGGGCAGGAGCACGTGAAGGAAGTGCTCGCCTCCGCCGTGCAGCAGGGGCGCACGTCGCACGCGTACCTCTTCTCCGGCCCTCGCGGGGTGGGCAAGACCACCATGGCCCGGCTGCTGGCCATGGCCGTCAACTGCGAGGCTGAGCCCGAGCTGCGCCCCTGCGGCGAGTGCGAGTCGTGCCGCATGGTGCAGTCGGGCTCGCATCCGGACGTGATGGAGCTGGACGCTGCCTCGAACAACTCCGTGGAGGACGTCCGCGATCTACGCGAACGGGTGGGGCTGGCCAGCCTGCGGGGCGGCAAGCGCGTCTGGATCTTGGACGAAGCGCACATGCTCACCAAGTCGGCCGCCAACGCTCTACTCAAGACGCTCGAGGAACCGCCGCCCGGCTTGGTCTTCATCCTGGCCACCACGGAGCCCGAACGGCTGCCGCCGACCATCCTCTCCCGCTGCCAGCACTTCCGCTTCCGGCGCCTGACGGACGAGCAGATAGCCGGCAAGCTCACGCGCCTCTGCGGCGACGCGGCGGTGGAGTGCGAGGTGGAAGCCATCGATCTGGTGGCCCGCGCGGCCGACGGCGGCATGCGCGACGCCGAGTCGCTGCTGGAGCGCCTCCTGGTCTCGGGAGAGAAGGTCACGCTCGCGCGCGCCGAGCAGACCCTGGGTCTGCCCCCCAGGGAGCAGCTGCAGGCGCTGGCCCGCTCCCTGGCCGCCGACGACCTCGGGCAGCTCATGGAGGAAGCCGCGCGCCTCTACCAGGGCGGCTTCGCGCCGCGCACGGTGGCCGAGCAGTTGGCGCGCCATCTGAGGGACGTGCTCCTGGCTCAGTTGAGCGGTGACGCCAAGTCTGAGCAAGGTAGCGGCTCACGTGGCGCGACGGCCGAGCTCGACCTGAGCGTCGACGCTCTGCTGCTGGCCCTCCACGCTCTGGACGAGGAGCAGGAGCGCTTCGTGCGCAACAACGACCTCTACGCTCTCGAGGTGGCGCTGATCAAGACCCGCAACGCGCTCGTGGGCAACCTGCCTGCGCGCCCCGCGGAGGCGGACGCAGCTACCGACGTGCAGCCCGCCAGCGCCACGCCGCGGGAGCGCGCCCGGCCTACCACCTCCCCTGCTCCTCCGGCAGCCGCAGCCACCGAGCCGCCCGCCTCTGGAACGCCGGCGGCAGCCTCGCCGCCCCCCTTCGAGCCCAACCGGCCGCCTGCCCGCACGGCCAAGGGCGCGGAGGACCCGGCCGCGGGGCCCGCACGCGCCCGCCCGGCCGAACCCGCGCAAGGGCCCGCCGCGAGCGGCGGCGCCCCTGCCAACGCCGACACGCGCCGCGGCTTCTCCTGGCATAGCGTCAGGGGCAAGGCGAGCCCGCAGCTCAAGGCCTTCCTCATGCCGGCGGCCGCCAACCTGGAAGGCGACGTGCTGAGCCTCGTCTACCAGGACACGCACTCCTTCCATCACAGCCAGCTGCTGGCGCGCCAGGACGAGCTCAAGGCCCTGCTCGAGCAGGAGCTCGGCTCCTCCGTCCGGCTGGTGATCGAGGGACCGGGCGGCGTGCGAACCGGTGGCGATAGCCCAAAAGCCTGACGGGGCGCACACCGGCCCCGCAGCGCACCGCACGAGGATCCGCACCAGCACCGCAACGCAGCTCACCGGAGGCGGAAGCGGCCCCGCAGCGAACGGAGCCCGACCCCGCGCCACCGGCCGCGGCTGGGGGCGCGCCAGCTCCAGACCCTCGCCCAGCGGTCACTCCCGCGGCTGACCCCGAAGCGCCCGGCACCCCGTCAGCGGGTGCCTCGACCGACAGCTCGTTCATCCCCGACGACGTGCAGTTCGGCATGGAGGAGCTGCCCGCCGACTTCTGGGACGCCCCGAGCGCTCCTCA
>CAZPWN010000074.1:0-10666 GCA_964590475.1 uncultured bacterium
TTACCGCCGTCCAGAGCGGAGAGGCCCAGGACGTCGCCGGCGCCGTAGAGGTCGGCGATGCGGTCGCGACCGAGGCTGGTCGGCACGACGGCCTTCAGCACGCCGTGGTTGACGATGTAGAGGCTGCTGGCCTCGCGGTCGGCTTCGTAGAGCACCTGCCCAGGCTCGAGCGTGCGAGTGGGAAGCGCCAGTCCGCTGGGGACGATGGCGGGAGCTTGGCAGCTGCTCGGGGTTTCGAGGTTCTCGAAAGTGTCGAGCATAGTAGACCTTCCTTCGTAAGCCGCATCCATGCGGCGGGGCGAGAATGTGTGGAACCGGGCGTCCTGTGAGTGGCCACGTACGTTGTGGCGGGGATCTTGGGGTCGTGCGTGAGTCGCTTACCGCACCCCAAGGGGAGGACGACTACAAAAACTATAGCATGGCATTACACCATTGTCCATACCTGGCGTGTAGCATGAACGGCAGATGAGAGCCGTGCAGGACGGCGTTCCCGGCAAGGCGGCAAGTGCGGTTGACAGCGGTGCGCCAGCACCTTAGCATTTAAGGCAGATGGCCACCGGAACGGGTAACCAACCTCTATCGCCCGCGCAGGAGCGGGTCTACCAGCGCCTGCTCGAGCACAAGCGCCGCACGGGCGAGATGCCCGACCTGTCGGAGCTGGCCCGCGGCATCGGCGTTCATTACGTGACCCTCAAGCAGCATCTCGAGGCGCTGCAGACCAAGGGCTACCTCACCTTCGAGAGCCGCGGCCGCGGGCGCTCACCGCGCCTGGAACTCCCCGCGGAGGCCACCGGCATCCCTCTGGTCGGCGACATCCCGGCGGGCACCCTGGGCCTGGCCAGCGCTCACGTGGAGGCCTACCTGCCCAACCTGGCCTCCAGCCGAGCCCTGCGCTCGGACTTCGCCCTGAGGGTCAGCGGTTACTCCATGGCCGACCTGATCCAGCCCGACGACGTGGTGCTCCTCGCCGCCGTGCGCCCCAGCCGCAGCGGGCAGATCTGCGCCGTGCGCGTCGGTCAGGACGAGGTCACCCTCAAGTACGTGGACATGCTGCCGGAGGGTCGGTTCGAACTGAGACCCCACAACCCGGAGTACGACACCGTATCCGTGCACGGCAGCGAACTCACCATCGACGGCGTGTACCGCGGCCTCCTGCGTGGTTCGGTAGCCGAAGCGCTGCTGCTGACCAACTGATCCGCACCACAGGTAGAGCCTTGGCCACCAGCGCCTTGGTTCAGCTCTTCCCGGCGCCCATGCCGACTGCGCCCTCAGCCACCAGATCCGCGATCTCGGCCTCCGATAGGCCCAGTTCGCGGGCCAGCACCTCGCGCGTGTCCTGGCCCAGCACGGGCGGCACCGGCGCGGCGCCCGGTTCCGGCTCCAGCTCGAGCGACTCGCCCCCTGGCCCCTTGGCCTTCCACAGCGGGCTGGCCACCATGCCCAGAGAGCCGATCAGGGGATGCTGGCCCTCGATGACCATGCGCCGCGCCACCGCCTGCGGTTCGGCCAGCGCCTCGTCCAGCCCCATCACCTTGGTGGCGGGCACCTTGGCCGCCTCGCACGCGGTCAGCAGCTCCGCGGTCGCCATCTCCAGCAGGCGCTCCTGCAGCAGGGGTATGAGCCGCTCCCTACCCGCCACGCGGCCGTCGTTGGTAGCGAACTCACCTTCGGCCAATGCGGCCTGGCCCAGCACCTGGCAGAGGCTCGCGAACTGCCTGTCGTTACCCACGGCCAGCACCACAGCGCCGTCCGCCGTCTGGAACGCCTGGTACGGCACGATGTTGGGGTGGGCGCTGCCGAGCTTGGCGGGCGCCTCGCCCGTGAGAAGCGTGTTCTGCGCCTGGTTGACCTGGCTCGCCAGCGCCACGTCGAAGAGCGAGAGGTCGATGTGGGCGCCCGTGCCCACCCGCTCGCGCCGCCGCAGTGCCGCCAGCGCCCCGACCGCGGCGTGCACCCCGGTGAGCACGTCTATCCACGCCACGGAGAGCTTCACGGGCGCACGGCCCGGCTCGCCCAGCATGGCCATCAGGCCGGAGAAGGCCTGCATGGCGCCGTCGTAGCCGGCCTCGCCGGCGCGCGGGCCCGTCTGGCCGTAGCCCGTGATGGAGACGTAGACCGCCGCTGGGTTCTCGCGCGCCACCGAGTCGTAATCCAGGCCGTAGCGCTTCAGGTCGCCCACCTTGAAGTTCTCCACGATCACGTCGGCCTTGCGGGCCAGAGCGCGCACGAGCTCGGCGCCCTGCGCGCTCTTGAGGTCCACGACCACGCTCTCCTTGCCGCGGTTGACCGAGAGGTAGTAGCCGCTCTCCCCCGCCGGGTACGGCGGCCCCCAGCGGCGCGTGTCGTCGCCCGAGGGCGACTCGATCTTGATGACCCGCGCCCCCAGGTCGGCCAGCAGCAGCGTGCAGTAGGGGCCGGCCAGCACGCGGCTGAGGTCCAGGACCAACAGATCTTGCAGCATTGACCCTCCAGTTCCTTACGGCGCCACGAACTCGGGCACCAGGGCGGCGTCGTACTCGCGCCCCTGCGCCGCCAGCGCGCGGTCGGGCCGGTCGGTGATGATGCCGTCGACGCCCATGGCCAGCAGGCGGTCCATCTCCGCCCGGTCGTTGATGGTCCACACCTGCACGCGCAGGTTCCGCGCGTGGGCCGCCTCCACGAAGTGGGGCGTCACGACGGTGAGGCCGCCCTGCGCCACCGGCACCTGCAGCGCCTGGAAGGGCGGCGTGTACACCGCGGCCAGGCGGGCGCGGGCCAGGACGTAGAAGAGCGTCACCTCGCTGCGCGTGGCGGAAGTGGCCACCTCCGGGCACGCGTTGCGGAAAGCGCGCATGGGGGCGGAATGGAACGAGGCGACCATGACGCGCTGCGTGTCGCCACCCTCGCGCAGCTGTTCGCACAGCAGGCGCCCCGCCTCCTCGGAGTCCTGCTTGAGTTCGATGTTCACGGCGATGTCCGGCGCGCCGCCGAGCACCTCCGCCAGGGTCGGGATGGTGCTCCCCCGGCCGCGGTAGTGGAACTCGCCGCTCTCCGCGGAATCGGGTCCGTCGACCGTCCAGCGGTAGCCGGCGTCGAGCGAGCTGATCTCGGTGCCCGTCAGGTCCGCCACGGCGCCAGCGCCGTCGGTGGTGCGGTCGACGGTGGCGTCGTGGATGACCCGGAACACGCCGTCGGCGTCCTGGTGGACGTCGACCTCCAGCACGTCGGCACCGATGTCGGCGGAGCCCGCGAAGGCGCGCATGGTGTTGTCCGGCCAGAGGCGCTGACCGCCGCCGTGAGCCAGCACCAGCTTCTGTTCGCTGAACTGTTCGAAGTAGGGGTGCTCCGCGGCGGGCGAAGCGATGAGGGCCAGCACGCCGTACGCGGCAGCCAGGATGACGATGAGCAAGAGGATCACGCGTAGGAACCGCATCAGGTCCGGCCTCCAGGCAGGGGATTACGGGCAGTGTAACCGGGCCGCTGGCAGGACGCTTGCGCCCTCCGAACCGACTACAACTGGCCTACCTCCCGGGGCGTATCGTTGTATCCATGCATACGCTCGCCGCCTCCATGCGCGAAAGCGCCCTCCCAGACATGACAGACTTCCACGCCGTGCTGTTCGATCTCGACGGGGTCATCACCCCCACCGCCGAGGTGCACATGCGCGCCTGGGCGGCGCTGTTCGAGCCGTTCCTGGCCGATCAGGGGAGCCCCCGGCCCTACACGGAGCAGGACTACTTCGCGCACATAGACGGCAAGCAGCGGTACGAGGGCGTGGCGGCGCTCCTCGCCTCGCGTGGGCTGGAGCTGCCGTGGGGCGAGCCCACCGACCCCCCGGATGCGAACACGGTCTGCGGCCTCGGTAACCGCAAGAACGTGGTGTTCAACCAGGTGCTCGCCGAGGAGGGCGTGGAGCCGTACCGCGGCTCCATGGAGCTCCTCCTGCGCCTGGAGGAGTCCGGCACGCGCATGGCCATCGTCTCGAGCTCACGGAACGCCCTCTCCGTGCTGGAGGCGGCGGGCCTGAAGGGGCGCTTCGAGGTGGTGGTGGATGGCGAGTACGCGGCGGCGGAGGGGCTGGCCGGCAAGCCGGAGCCCGCCACCTACCTGCGCGCCGCCGAGCTCCTCGGAGTGGTCCCGGAGCTGGCCGTGGTGGTGGAGGACGCCATCTCGGGCGTGGAGGCCGGCAGGCGCGGCCGCTTCGGGCTGGTGGTCGGCGTGGACCGCGGGGCGGGGGCGGAGGAGCTGCTCGCGGCCGGAGCCGACGTGGTGGTGGAGGACCTCGCGGAGATGGTGCCGGCCGTGGATCCCTCGGTGATGGATCGGCACACGCACCCGGTCGACGAGTGGCGCCTCATCGAGAGGACGGAAGCGCCGCAGGAGCGCCCCGCCTACGCCGAGACGCTGTTCGCGCTGGGCAACGGCTACCTGGGCCTGCGCGGCAACGACGACGAGGGCGGCGAGGCTTACGAGCACGGCACGTTCATCAACGGCTTCCACGAGACGTGGCCCATCGAGTACCCCGAGGGGGCTTACGGCCTGGCGGAGGTCGGGCAGACCATAGTGAACCTGCCGGACGCCAAGACCGTGCAGTTGCAGGTGGGCGGCGAGTCGCTGGAGTTGGGCCGCAGCCGCGTGGAGGGGTACGAACGCGTGCTGGACATGCGCGCCGGCACGCTGGAACGCAGGCTGGTGTGGCACACGGAGTCCGCGGGGCGGCTGGAGGTGCGCTCGAAGCGGATGGTGAGCTTCGACGACAAGCACCTCGCCCTCATCAGCTACAGCGTCACCCCGCTGGATTCGGACGCGGAGCTGACCCTCCGCAGCCTGCTGGTCGACCGCCAGTTCGAGACCGGACCGGTCGAGGCCACCCCGGAGGCAGGCACCTCCGCAGCGGAGGAGCTCGAGTTCGACCCGCGCAGGGGCGAGGACCTGAGCGGCTCCCTGAGGCCGGCGCGGCACGGAGTCACGGAGGAGGGCGAGCGGATGTTCCTGGCGCACAACACGCTGGCGTCCAGGCTGTCCGTGGCCGTCATGGCGTCGCACTCCCTGAAGGGCGCCCAGGCCGAGGGGAACCTCTCCGTCAGCCCGCGCAGGGCGGAGGCCACCTTCGTGGTGCACGCGCGTCGCGGCGAGCCCATCACGCTCGAGAAGCTGGTGGCGTACCACGATGGCGACGTGACCCAGATAGACGAACTGCTCTCGGCCGCCGAACGCACGCTGCGGAGGGCCGAGGAACAGGGCGCGGAAAGCCTCTACGCCCAGCAGCGAGCGTGGCTCGAGGCGGTCTGGGAGGACGCGGACGTCCTCGTGCCCGGCCGGCCGGCGGTGCAGCAGGCCGTACGCTGGAACCTCTTCCAGCTGCTGCAGGCCGCCGCCCGGGCGGACGGACGCGGGGTCTCCGCCAAGGGCGTCACGGGCAGCGGCTACTCGGGCCACTACTTCTGGGACACGGAGATCTACGTGCTGCCCTTCCTCATGCACACGCTGCCCGCAAGCGCGCGCAACGCGCTCCTCCTGCGTCACTCCATGCTGCCGGCCGCGCGGCGGCGTGCCGAGACGATGTCCGAGGAGGGCGCCCTCTTCCCGTGGCGCACCATCAACGGCGAGGAGGCCTCCGCTTACTACCCGGCGGGCACCGCGCAGTACCACATCAACGCGGACGTGGCCTACGCGGTAGCCAAGTACGTGAACGCCGTGGGCGACCGGGAGTTCATGCGGCAGTACGGCGCCGAGATCCTGGTGGAGACGGCCCGGCTGTGGCTCTCCCTGGGCTTCCATAAACCCTCCACGGGCGCCTTCCACATCAACGCCGTCACGGGCCCCGACGAGTACAGCGCGGTGGTGGACGACAACTTCTACACGAACGTCATGGCGGCCTTCAACCTGCGCTCGGCAGCCGACGCCCTGGCGGAACTCGAGCGTTCCGCGCCGGCGGACCATGCCCGCCTGCTGGAGCGCCTGGGCGTGGCAGCGGACGAGCCCGCCAAGTGGCTGGAAGCGGCGCAGGCGATGGAGCTGCCGTACGACCCTGAACTGGGCATCCACCTGCAGGACGCGCGCTGGCTGGAGCGGGAGCCGTGGGACATAGCGGGCACGCCGCCCGAGAAGCGGCCCCTGCTGCTCCATTACCACCCGCTGGTCATCTACCGGCACCGGGTGCTGAAGCAGGCGGACCTGGTGCTGGCGCTCTACCTGCACGCCCGGCTCTTCAGCCGCGATCAGAAGCGGCGCGACTTCGACCATTACGACCCGCTCACCACGGGCGATTCGTCGCTCTCGGCGGCGGTCCAGTCCATCATCGCGGCGGAGGTGGGCTACCCGGAGCTGGCCATGGAGCACTTCGAGCAGATGCTCTTCACGGACCTGGCGGACCTCCACGGCAACGCTGCGGACGGCGTGCACGTGGCGTCGGCGGGCGGGGCGTGGCACGCGCTGGTGGCGGGCTTCGGCGGCATGCGCGAGGACGGAGGCACCCTCCGCTTCGATCCCCGCCTCCCGGCGGGCTGGCAGGAGATCAGCTTCGTGGTGCGCACGGGCGGCTCCAAGGTCCGGGTGCGTATCGGGCGCCACTCGGCCACCTTCGCGCTCCTGGAGGGCGAGTCGGCCGAGCTGGAGCTGCGCGGGCGCCCCCTAAGGCTGACGGGCGAGGGGCCCCTGACCGCCGAGCTCTGAAACGGAACGGGACGGCCCCCGTAGGAGGGCCGTCCCGCCGAAGCGTCTGGAGGGTGCGCTCAGCCCTTGACCGCGCCGCCCAGGATGCCCTGCACGAAGTAGCGCTGGAAGGCGAAGAACACGATGAGAGGCACGACCATCTGCAGGAAGGCGCCCGGCGCGATCACGTCGACGTTCTGACCGAAAGCGCGGGTCTGGCGCTGGATGGCGGCCGTGAGGGGGGCGGCCGAAGGATCGGCGAAGACCATGGCCACGAGCAGGTCGTTCCAGACCCAGAGGAACTGGAAGATGGTCAGCGAGGCTATGGCGGGTAGCGCCAGCGGGATGAGGATGCGCATGAAGATGACGAAGTCGTTGGCGCCGTCCACGCGCGCCGACTCGAACAGCTCGCGCGGCACGCCCACGAAGAAGTTGCGCAGCAGGAAGATGGCGAACGGCAGCCCGAAGCCCACGTGGAAGAGGACCACGCCGGGGATTGTGCCGAACAGCCCGATGTCGCCGAACAGCCTGGCGAGCGGGATGAGCGCGATCTGCAGGGGCACCACCAGCAGGCCGACCACCAGGAGCAGCACCGCGTCCCGGCCCGGGAACTTGATCCATGACAGCGCGTACGCGGCGCCGGCGGCTATCAGCACCACCAGGATGGTGCTCGGCACCGTGATGTAGACGGTGTTCCAGAACGAGCGCGTGATGTCGGGGTTGTTGAGTAGAGCCTGGTAGTTGTCGATGATGAGGCTGCTGGGGTTGCCGAGCGCCGTCCACCAGCCGCTGTTGGCGATGGCGTTGGAATCGCGCAGCGACTGCACGAACAGCACGAAGACAGGCAGCAGCCAGAAGAGCGCTACCGCCATGAGCAGTATCTGTACGGCCCCGTTGCTTAGGAGCCTGTTGACGCGCGTCATCCGTCCCTCCTGAAGTTCCGGATGTTGAAGATCATGGCCGGGATGATCATGACGAGGAGCAGCATGGCTAGCGCGCTGCCGACGCCGAAGTCCCTGGCGCCGCCGAACGAGGCGCGCCACATCTCGAGCGCCAGCACGTTGGCGTACGGCTGCATGGACTCGGGCGCGATGATGAACACCAGGTCGAAGATCTTGAGCACGTTGATGACCGTGGTCACGAGCACCACCATGAGGATGGGCATCAGCACGGGCACCGTCACGTGGCGGAACACCTGGAACTCGGTGGCGCCGTCCGTGCGCGCGGCCTCCTGCAGCTCCTGGTCGAGGCTGGAGAGCCCGGCGCCGATGATGACTACGGCGAAGCCCGTCTGCATCCAGATGTAGCCGAGCATGATGGAGATGGTGATGAAGGTGGGCCCCAGCCACGCCAGGCCCGGGAACGGCGCCCGGAAGGCGGAGGCGGCGAGCCGCACGCGGTGCTGGGCGCCCGCCTCGACGTCGAACGAGAAGCGGCCGTCGCCGTCCGTGACGGTGCGGGCAACGACGCCGTCGCCGTCGCCGTCCAGCAGCTGCACGGGCACGCCCGGCATGCCGCGTTCGGCCTCGTCAACCTCGCCGATGGTTCCGCCGGGCGAGAAGTCGAGCCACACCACCCCCTCCAGCGTGTCCGGTGTGCTGACGGGCGCGGCGGCGCTTGCGGACGCCTCCGGCAGGTTGCCGGCCTGCACCCCCACCAGCCCCAGGTAGGCGGTGTCGCCGGCTCCGAAGGTGGTGGTGGAGACGAAGCTGCCGTCGGCCTGCGGCTCCAGCGGCGCTTCGCGTGAGACCCGGGCGGTCGGGTACTCGCCGGGCGGCTGGAAGAGGTGTACGACGGCGCGCACCATGGCGTTAGCCGTGCCCACGTCGGGGCTGGCGGCGAAGAGGAACCGGAACGTGACGCCCGCCGCGAGGCCACTGACCACCAGCGGCAGGAAGATGGCCATGCGGAAGGCCGAGCGCCAGGCGAGGCGGTTGGACAGCACCGCGAAGATCAGGCCCAGCGTGGTGATGACGGCTGGCACCACCAGCACCCAGATGAGGTTGTTGCGCACGGCGATGAGCGTGCGCGGGTTGGTGAATATCTGCTCGTAGTTGGCCAGCCCCACGAACGTGTCGCCGGCCGCGTCGAAGGTACTGCGTACACCGGTGAAAATAATGGGATATACGAGCAGTGCGCCGAGGATTATCAGCGCGGGCCCCAGGAACGCGCTGATCTTGAAGAACTGCAAGGTCGCGCGCCCCCACCTGTTGCGGGGCGCGCGATCCATTGAAGTGGCTATCGCCATCTAGGCGAACAGACCCTTACTGGAAAGCCTGGGAGGCTTCCGACTCGAGCTGGAAGGCAACTCCATCGACGTCGTGGCTCTGCAGGAACTCGACGAGGAGACCCCACATGCCCTGGCCGCTGGTGCCGCCGAACGCTGCCGGCTGCAGGTCGGACATGTCGAAGCGGAACACTTCGGCTTCCTGCAGGGCGGTAGCGGACTGCTGCAGCACTTCGTCCGGGTAGACGCTCACGTCCACGCCCTGGTTGGGCGAGGTGTAACCGCCGAGGGCGGCCCACACTTCGGCAGCCTCAGGGGTAGCGAGGTAGCGCATGAGCTCGACGGCGGCCGGGTTCTCGGTGAAGAGCACGGCTACGTCGCCGCCACCCACGACCGCGGGGCCGGAGCCGGCGACGGAGGGGAAGGGCACGAAGCGGGCGGTGGTGCCGAGTTCGGCGTTGGTGTCCGCCTCGATCACGCCGGCCGAGAAGTCGGCGCCGTAAGCGAAGGCCGCGGTGGGGTTATCCAGGAAGGGCTGCACGGTGGCGACCGGGAAGCCGGCTTCCAGGGTGCCCTGCAGGCCGTTGGCGAGCCACTCGTGCTGCCAGATCTGGGCGAGGTACTCGAGAGCCTGCTTGACGCTCTCGTCGGTCCAGGAGATCTCGTGGTTGGTCAGCTGGTCGTACATCTCGGGGCCAGCGGAGCGCAGGTAGACGTTCTCGAACCAGTCGGTGAGGGTCCAGCCGTCGCCACCGGCCACGGCGATGGGGGTCACGCCGGAGTCGTAGACGGTCTGAGCGGCTTCCACGAACTCTTCCCACGTGGTGGGGGGCTCGACGCCGGCCGCTTCGAGGATGTCGGCGTTGTACCAGAGCAGCGACTTGTTGGCGGCCTTGAACCAGACGCCGTACAGTTCGCCGTCGACGCTACCCAGGTCGCGCCAGGAGTCGGCGTAGTACTCGTCCACCAGGTCGCCTACGGAGTCCTCGATGCTGACCAGCGCACCGCGGTTAGCGAACTCCACCAGCAGGCCGGGCTGCGGCAGCATGGCCACGTCGGGCGGCGAACCGCCTTCGAGCTGCGTGCCGACGACGGTGGCGATGTCGTTGCCCGTGGAGAAGAACTCGACGTTGGCTCCCGTCAGGCTGGCGAACTCGTTGAGAACGGTGGTGAATGCAGCCTGCTCGTCGCCGGACCAGACGCCCGCCACCCGTACGGTCTGACCGGACAGGTCGGGCCAACTCTCCTGGGCGCTCGCCACTCCGCCGATAAGGAGCGCCGCGAGCACGACACGAAATATGTTCTTCATCTGTTTCCTCCTCGTTTACGACAATCTACACGGTGCCTCTAGACCGGCACCCCGGCCTTGGCGAGGATCTCGCTCCGGGACGCTAGCCGAACTCCCGATCCGAGATGCTCGTCCAACACACGCACCATAACAGGTGACCCCGAGGACTGCCGCTCCACACGCGTAATTACGCAAGCAGTATACCTTCATGAACCGTGAATGTTCGGAGCAGGCGGCCACCGCCGAACTAACAAAGCGCTACCAGGGGTTCCCTTGGCGGGATAGCCCCTGGTAGCGCTCGTAACTAAGGCGGGTGCTCTGCCCCTCCGGGCAGTGCCAGGCTCAGTCCAGGAAGTCGCGCAGCTTGCGGGTGCGGCTCTCGTGGTACTTGAGTTTGCGCAGCGCCTTGTTCTCGATCTGGCGGATGCGCTCGCGGGTGACCCCGAAGTGGCTGCCGACCTCCTCGAGGGTGTGCTCGCGGCCGTCCACCAGGCCCTTGCGCAGCTTCAGCACCATCG
>CAZPWN010000075.1:0-7764 GCA_964590475.1 uncultured bacterium
GCCGGCGAGCTCGGCTTCCGCACCAGCGAGTACACGGACACGGACGAGGCCGACCCGCGGCTCTGGGCCGTTTGGATGCACCGCAAGGGCAACGTCCACGACGTGGCGCTGACCAACGGCGTGGGCCCCCGGCTGCACCACGTGGGCCTCTGGGTGCGCGGCGAGCTCGACATCATCCGCACCTGCGACATCCTGGCCACCACGGGCTGGCGCGGCAGCTTAGAGCGTGGGCCCGGGCGCCACGGCATCTCCAACGCCTTCTTCCTCTACCTGCGCGACCCCGACGGTCACCGCATGGAGCTGTTCACGGGTGATTACCTCACCCTCGATCCGGACTTCGAGCCGATAGGTTGGAAGATCGATGACCCGCAGCGGCAGACACTCTGGGGGCACCCAGCGCCCAAGAGCTGGTTCGAGGAGGGGAGTCAGTTCGCCGGCGTGGAACCTGCAGAACCGAAGATGCCGGTAAAGCCTATGGTGGCTAGGTAGAGGGCAAACTCACTTCGGGCCCCTGGGGCCCGCGTTCCTAGGAGGAGCGATAATGCACCGCATCTCAGCTGATCCGAAGGCCGCCTTGGCCACGTTCCTGTTCACGCTGGCACTCTCGCTGGTCGGCCTCGCAGTTGCGCAGGGCGCCGACGCCACCACTCTGCGCATCGGGGTGGTGCTGGATCAGACCGGTCCCGCCTCCGCCCTGGGCGAGGGCGAAGCCAACACACTGAGCCTCATGCAGGAGCGGTTAGAGGAGCAGGGCGGCATAGCCGATTACAACGTGGAGTTCGTCCTGATCGACTCCGGCTCCACCGTAGGCGGCGCCGTGGACGCCGTGGCGCAGCTGCTGGAGGAGGGCCAGATCCACGCGCTGCTGTGCTGCACGCTCTCCTCGTCCTCGCTGGCCATAGTGGCCCAGGCGGAAGCGGCGAACGTGCCCACCATCAGCCTGGCCGCCGCCGCGCCCATCGCGCGGCCGGCCGCCATGCGCCGCTGGATCTTCCAGGCGGCGCAGAGCGACAAGCTCATGGTGCAGGGCATGGTGGCGGACATGCGGCAGCGCGGCGTGACCGACGTGACCGTGATGGCGCTGTCCGACGAGTACGGCGAGAGCGGCCTGCTGGAGCTGCAGCTCGCGTTCGCGGACTCAGGTATCAGGCTGAACAAGGTGGTGCGCTACGACCGCGACGCGGACTCGTACGCCGCGCCCTCACTGGCGGCGGTGCTGGACCGGCCGCAGGCGGTAGTGGTGTGGGGCATAGCCGAGGACAGCGCCCGCATGGTGCGCGCCCTGCGGGAGCGGCAGTTCGGCGGCGACATCTACGTGAGCCACGGGGTGGGCGCGCCGACCTTCCTGGAGATGGCCGGGGACGCCGCCGAGGGCGTGCGCTCCCCCATGGGCCCATCGCTGGTGGCGGGCCAGCTGGCGTCCAACCACCCGCTGCGCGAGAGCGCGCTGGCGTTCTCGGACGCTTACGGTGAGGCCTTCGGTGCGGAGACCTTCACCTCGTTCGCGGCGCACGTGCACGACGCCGTGGGGCTCATCGAGGAGGCGCTCCTCCACGCCAACTCCGAGGGCGAGCTGAACCTGTCCGACCTGCAGGCCACTCGCGCCGCCATCCGCCGCTCTCTGGAAGAGATGGGCCCCTACTTCGGCGCCGGCGGGGTGTTCGATTACAACGGTGGCGACCACACGGGCCTCGACGAACGCGCCATGGTGATGGTGGAGGTGCGCGACGGAGCGTGGGCGCTGGGTCGCTGAGGCGCGCTCGGTCCGGTCGTCACCCGGCAACAAACAGCCTAGGCGCGGTCCCTAAGCCGCGCCTAGGCTGCCCACCGCCTGCCGCGGGGCTCAGCCTATCGGGCTCTTGAGCCCCGCCTTGCGGCGGTAGAGCGTGGCCTGCCCCACGTGGTAAGCCTCGTGCCACAGCATGAAGTTGAGCTGGTAACCCAGGGTGCCGTTGCCGCTTTCGTACGGCTGCTCGAGCTGCTCGGCGGTCACGCCCTCGAGCGCGGCCAGCAGCCGCTCGTGGGCCGTCAGGAAGTCGGCGAGGTGCCGCTCGAGCGGCCACGCGTCGTCGGCCGAGGGCGGGGTGGAGCCGTAATCGAAACCGTCGTCGACTTCCTCGCTCCTCACGCGCTCGGCGCCCAACGTGGCCAGCATGCGGTCGCGGCCCGCCACCAGGTGCGCCACCAGCCAGTTGAGGTGGTTGCCGCCTTCGAAGAGGGTGACTAGTGCCTGCTCGTCGGTCATGCCTTCCAAGTTGCGGGTGAGCAGGCTGTGGTTGAGCTTGGCGAGGTGGATGAGCTGCTTGTTCATCAGGCCGGAACCCCCAGGCTACGCAGCGCCTCTAAGTCGCGCTTGTGGCCGAGGTCGTCGTCGCCCAGCGGGGTCTCGAGCACCATGGACTGCCCCTTCAGGGCGGGGTCGAAGATGATGCGCCCGAAGAACTCCATGCCGATGAGGCCGGCGCCGACGTTGTCGTGCCTGTCCTTGCGCGAACCCAGCGGGTGCTTGGAGTCGTTCAGGTGGATGCAGCCCAGGCGCTCCGGGCCGATGACCTCGAAGAACTCGTCGAACGTTGCTCGGTAACCCTCCGCCGTGGAGAGGTCGTAGCCCGCCGCGAACGCGTGGCAGCTGTCGAGGCAGACGCCCACCTTGGAATCCTGGTCCACCAGGTCGATGATGCGCCTCAGCTCGCTGAACTTGGCGCCCAGCGTGCTGCCCTGCCCGGCGGTGTTCTCGAGGAGGACCTGGGTGGTGATGGTGGGATCGGCGGCCAGCACCTCGTTCAGCGAGCGGGCTATCCGGTCTATGCCGGCGTCCTCGCCGCTGCCCAGGTGCGCGCCCGGGTGGAGCACCAAGCCGTCCACGCCCAGGGCGGTGCACCGCTGCAACTCGTCCAGCAGGGCGGCCTTGGACTTAGCCAGCACGTCCTCCTTGGGGCTCCCTAAGTTGATGAGGTAGGCGGCGTGCGCCACCACTGGCTGCGGCGCGGCGCTGCGCGCCGTCTGGAAGGCGGTCACGTCCGCCGGGTCCAGCGCCTTGGCGCGCCACTGGTTCGGGCTCTTCACGAAGATCTGCAGGGCCTCGCAACCGAGCTCGCCCCCACGGTCGAACGCCCGCGCGGCGCCGCCGGCGGTGGAAACATGCGCTCCTAGTAATGCCATGGTTCCGAGTCTACCAGCGCCCGCCTTTCCGCTTATCAAGGGCCCTTGCCGGGTCCGCCGGCTCGCGCCGCCGCGCCCTGATATCCTGCCCAGCGTGGTCAGAGAGTTACTAACGGAGCCCTCGCAGGAGGCGCTCGTGGAGTTCCTGGACGAGCAGCTGAGGCAGGGCGGCGCCCTCGTGCAGGTGGTGGCCGAGTGCGAGGTGCTCTACTCGGGCCGCGCCGCCAGTGTGGCGGAGGCGGGCGAGTACGTGGTGATGCTCAAGGCCGACGGCAGCGTGCAGGTGCAGGGCCCCCGCGGGGTCAAACCCGTGAACTGGCAGCCGCAGACCGACAGGCTGGACGTGGCGCTGGAGGACGGCGTGGCCGTGCTGGTGGCCGAGCGCTTCACGCCCGCGGAGTTCGTGCGGGTGGCCTTTCACCGGCCCGCGCTGGCGCTCGCGCTGGAACTGGGCGACAACGGCAACTTCCTGCTCATGGGCACGGAAGCGGAGATGCAGCGGGCGCTGGCTAGGGATCCCGGCATCATCGAGCCCGGGCTCATGGTGCTCGACATGGAGCTGCCAACCGACGTGGGCGGCATAGATCTCTTCGCGCGCGACGGCCAGGGGCGCCTGGTGGTGGTGGAGCTCAAGCGCGGCAAGGCCACGCACGAGGCCGTTCATCAGCTGAACCGCTACGTGCAGAGCGTGAGGGCGGTGGTGGGCGACGCCGAGGTGCGCGGCATCCTCGCCGCACCGGCGGTCACGGCGCCGGCGCTCAACCGCCTGGGTGCGCTGGGCCTGGAGTTCCGCGAGGTCACCGCCCTGCCCCTGGTGGAGAGCGGCCCGGAGCAGGTGGGGCTCTTCGGCTAGGGGCCTGCGTGCGCCGGGGCCGGCCCGAGACCCTGGAAGCTCGCATGAATTAGGGCACGTCGGCGCCGTCAGGCGCGCAGTACACTGTCGGCGAATGCCGCTCTTCCGCAGGGACCCGTTCGGACGCGCCTGGGTCCTGCTCTCACCAGAACGTGGACTCGAAGCGTCGGACTTCGGTAGCGTGCCGCTGGCAGCGCCCGTATCGCCGTTGTCGCCGGGCGGTAACAGCCCGGTGGGCGCCGAGGTGGCGGCCGTGCGGCCGGCGACGTCCAGCGTCGACAGCCCGGATTGGCGCATCCGCTCGCTGGTCCATCCCGCGGAGATGGTGACCCCCAAACCGCACGCCGTGGACCAGGGCAACGATCTGTTCACGCAGTTACCGGCCCTGGGCTATCACGAGCTGGTGGTGGAGCACCCCGACGCGCAGGAGCGCCTCGAGACCATGAACCCGGGGCACCTCACCGAGGTGCTGCGCTTCTACCGTGATCGGCTAGAGGTGGCCGCCTCGCGCCCCGGGATGCGCCACGTGCAGGTCACGCGCAACTTCGGCCGGGCGGCGGGAGCGCTCTACGACCACCCGTACGGGCAGCTACTCGCGGTGCCCGTGACCGACAGGTGGGTGGGGGAGGAGAAGGCCATCGCGGCCGAACACTACCAGGAGCACGGCTCGTGCCTCTTCTGCGACGTGCTGCGCGAGGAGCTTTCCCTCAGGGAGAGGATCGTCACCGAGAACGAGTCGTACGTGGCCCTGGCGCCCTTCGCCGCCAAAACACCGTTCGAGACGTGGATACTGCCCAAGCAGCACTCCAGCTCGTACGTGGGGGTGGCCGCCAACAGCCTGCCCCAGCTCACGGACATCCTGCAGGTGCTGATACGCAGCCTGGGCGACGCGCTGGACAACCCGCCCTACAACCTCACGCTGCACACGGACGTCAAGACGGGGCGCCCCGACTTCCACTGGCACATGGAGATCCTGCCGCGGCTCACGAACCAGGCCGGCTTCGACTGGGGCACGGGCCTGTTCGTCAACCCCACGCTGCCCGAGGACGCGGTACGCTTCCTCCGCGAGGCGGTGGCCTTGCAGGAGGTTATGCGGTGACCGAAACAGGTGCTGAGCCGACCAGGCGGCGCATGCCGCACTGGGTCATCGTGCTGATAGCCGCGGTGGGCACCGTGCAGCTGCTGTACCTGAACTACGTGGAGGCCGACCGGATGTTCGTGCACCAGCGCGAGATCAGCCGGCTGGAGCGCGAGGTGGAGGCCATGGAGGCCGAACGCAACGCCCTGGCCGCCATCGCCGACCGGGTGGACGACGCCGCGTTCCGCGAGCAGCTCGCCCGCAAGCAGGGCTTCATCTACCCCGGAGAGCTGCGCGTCATCACTCAGCGGCCCTGAGCCCGTGGCCGTGACGACACGGCCCCCGCAACGCGACCCCACCCGAACGAGTTCGGCAACCTAACCGAGGAAGCGTGACGCCTCCTGCGGCGTGGGTAGCCTGCAGGCATCCGAGCGGCCGAACCACCTGTAACGGTTCCGCGCCACGGCGTCGTACATGGCATCTCGCCAACGCTCAGGTACGAGCAGTCCCACCCTCAGCATGGGCCAGGGCGCGCGCATGTGGCCCGCCAGCCTGAGCGCGGCGGTGGAGCGGGAGTAGATGCGGCCACCCTCCACCAGGAGCAAGGACGAGAGCGCGGAGGCCCGGTCGTCAGCGCCCTCGGAAGAGTGCTCCAGCGTGTTGCCCCGAGGCGGCCCGTTAGGGCGCGCGCCCGCATGCGCCTGCAGCAGTTCCCGCGCGGCCGCCGACTGCAGGGAGGCGAACCGGATCTTGCCGGCCGGGTCGCGTTCCAGCACGAAGCGCACGGCGCCGTTGCAGAGGTTGCACACGCCGTCGAAGAGCAGCACGGGGTGGCCCATCAGTCCACCTCGCGCAGGTCCTCCATCAGCTGCCAGCCCACGCCCTCGGGCGTGGTGTTCAGGTGCTCCTGCAGCTCGGCCGCCACGGCCTGCAGGCGCTCGGCCGGGTTCTCGCCGGGCGGCACGATGCGCATGACCGTGAGCTGGTAGACCTGCTGGGTGGCGCTTAGGGTGCCGTCGTCGAAGAACGCGAAGGGCGCGGCGGGCATGGGGTCCATCAGCACGTGCACCCCTCCCGTGAGCTCGGCCGGCACGTAGTCGAACAGGTCGAGGGGCTCCTCTTTGGGGTGCCAGATGTAGCCCTGGATGAGCTTCATGGCCCGCGGGCTGTCCGAGCCGTCCCAGAGCTCGCGGTCGTCGCCCAGGTGGGGCGCGATGCTCTCGTCGAACTGGTCGTCGCGGCCTGTCACGCTGCCGTCTTCATCTCGGGAGGCGTGCCGACGTCGTCCTTGGCTGGGCTGCTCGGCGCCAGCTCCTTGCGGTACCAGGAGAAGAACGTGGCTATGAACGGGGCGCCGAACGCCACCACCCCGAAGACCTTCATGACCACGCCGCCGATGGCCTGATCCTCCAGCACGGAAAGCCCGAAGGCGCGGGTGGGCATGTTGGCGTACATCTGGTAGAGCGGCTCCGGCGAGAAGGTGATGCCCGCGAAGATGGGCAGCTGCGCCACGGGCGCCAGGAAGAGGTAAGCGAGGCGCACGAGGTAGGGCGGCCGCGGGAGCTCCTTGAGGGGGCTGAACACGGGCCACCAGAGCATGAGGCTGGCGAAGAGGATGATGACGTGCACGGAGTGGTGCAGCGAGGTGTTGATGAGGGTGAGGTCGTAGATGCGGGGCAGGTGGTAGACGTACATCACCACCGCGAACACCGAGAAGGTGACCAGCGGATGCAGCACGACCCGCATGATGGGCAGCATGCTCCTGTTGGCCAGCGAAGCCCTGAGGAGCCAGGCGGGCGTGCCGATGAGGAGCAGCGGAGCTATCAGGTAGCTGAGGAGCAGGTGCTGCACCATGTGAGCGGAGAGCAGGTAGCGCTCCGCCAGGTCGTGGAGGGGAGAGCCCTCGTTGATGAACAGGAGGAGCAGCCCGAGCCCGAACACGAGAGCGTGCTTGGTGGGGTACGGCGTGCCTGGTGCCAGCCGCTGCCGCAGAGGGCCCACGGATAGGTAGTAGGCCACCCCGAAGGTGGTAATGAGCCCTATGAGGACGGGCTCGATCTGCCAGGAGAGATAAAGCATTGCGGAACCCTTCGCGCGGGAAGCTGACCCCCGCTACTACGGTCATGCTAAACCGAAAACGGGCGCGGCGGAGGTCCGCACGCGCCCGTAAAGCTGTTATCGGCCGCTCGCGGGCGGCGCTAGAGGCGGAGGCTCAGAGACCGAGCTGCTCCCTGAGGGCGTGCACGTCCCCGGGGCTCAGGCCCTTGTCGCGCTCCGCGGCGATGTCGTCCGCCTGGTAGGGCACGAAGTCCGCGGGCGGCTCGTTCCAGTTGGTGACGATGTGGTTCAGGACGTCGGCCGTCTGCTCGTCGGAGAACTGGCCCCAGGCGGGCATGAAGCCGTTGTAGGTGGCGCCGTCGACCTGGATGGCGCCCTGCAGGCCGTAGAGCAGCACGTCGATGAGGTACGTCTCGCCGCCGGCGGCGTAGATATCGGCCGCGTGATCGGCGAGCGGCGGGAAGGCGCCGGGGATGCCCTGACCGCTGCCCTGGTGGCAGGCAACGCAGTTGGCGTTGTAGACGCTGGCGCCCTGCTCCGTGTCCCAGGTGAGGCTCGCGCTGTCCGCGTCCTCGCCGGTGGCCTCTTCGCCGGTGCCGTCGGCCGCTTCCTC
>CAZPWN010000075.1:7864-10620 GCA_964590475.1 uncultured bacterium
CAGCGGACTCCGCGCCTTCGGCCGTGGTTCCGCCGGAGGCGTCGGCGTCGGTTCCTGCGTCCTGGGCGTCGGTTCCGCCGGCTTCGGCGTCCTCGGCGTCGGTGCCGCCGGCTTGAGCGGTGTCCTCGGGGTCGGTTGCGCCAGTGGTGTCCGTGCCGTCAGCCGTGCCGTCAGCGGTGGCATCGGTGCCGGCGGCCATGGGGAGGTTCAGTTCGTACGAGCTGGCGTCGTTGCCGGCCAGGGGCGGCTCTATGCGCACGCTCCGGTCCGCGGGGCGCGGGCTGTCTGCTCGCGCCGCCGGCGTTCGGCTGAAGCCGTCGGTCTCGACCAGGTCCATTATCTCAGGCGGCACGTCGTGGCTGGCTCGCCCCGCCTGCACGTCCTGGGGCTGCGTGGTCGCTATGGCGCGCGGCAGGATGAACATGGCGGTGAGCGCTATGAACGTGGCCATGGTGATGAACATGCCACTGCTGAAGAAGCCCGTGTAGGTGCTGTCGTCGCCCTTCAGGTGCATGAAGTACATGACCACCATGATGAACTTGACCACCGACAGCGCGATGAGCCAGAACATGGTCCAGTTGCGGCCGAGCCACTCCTGTGGGTACTCCACGATGGCGAACTCGACGTAGGTGATGACGCCCAGGATGAGCGCCACGATGATGTAGCCGGCAACCGCAGAGTTTTTTACGTTAGCCATCAGTTTCCGCCTACACGAATTCCACGAGGTAGATGACCGTGAAGATCACGATCCATACGATGTCGACGAAGTGCCAGTACAGGCCAGCGATCTCAACATAGACCGCGTCCTTGGCGGACATCGGTCTTATGTACGAGGCCATGACGAGGCTTATCAGCCAGATCACCCCCACGGTCACGTGAACGCCGTGAGTGCCGGTCAGGACGAAGAACGTCGTGCCGAACAGGTTGGTCTTGATGGTGAGGCCCATGTTCACGAAGTGCACGAACTCGTAGATCTGGAAGCCCAGGAAGATGGCGCCGAAGAACGCCACCCCGGCCGTCCAGAGCCTGAACTTGGGCAGGTCGTTCTGCCGGATGGCGTGCAGCGAGAGCACCATGAGGAAGGACGACATGAGCAGCACGAAGGTGCTGACGGTGGTCAGGGGGATGTCGAAGACGTCGAGCGGCAGGGGGCCGACTAGGCTGCGGTCCTTGTAGGCGAGGTAGGTACCTATGAGCGAGCCGAACAGCATGGTGTCGGACGCCAGGAACACCCACATCAGCAGCTTGACGTCGGGCAGTTTCGCGGAGCGGTACGGCGCGTGCTCCGTGGGGGCTGGCACGGCGGGTTGCGCGCTCATGCGGACTCCTCGGTGGTGTCGAAGTGCAGGTGCCGTCCTCCCACGCCCTCGAACGCCCAGCCGAAGATGCAGAAGATGAAGGCCAGGCCGGAGAGTATGGCGAGGATCATGTTGTCGTACATCAGGGCGTAGGAGCCGATCATGGTGGTGAGCGCCGCCACGAAGGGGTACCACGACTGGCCGGGGATGTGGACGCCTCCGGCGTCGTACTTGAGCCCCTCAGCCGGGTCCGGCGGGGTCACCTGCATGGACTCGGGGTACTTGCGGGCCCAGTGCGCGTCGAGCGAGTTGACCACGGGCTGGACCTTGAAGTCGTAGAAGGGCGGCGGCGAGGGGATGGACCACTCGAGCGTGCGGCCGTCCCACGGGTCGTTGCCGGCGATCTTGGGAGAGCGGAAGCCCTGGATGACGTTGATGAGGATGAGGATGAGACCCACGCCCATGATCCAGCTACCCACGGTGGAGAGCATGTTCACGAACTCGAGGCCCACGCCCTCGGGGTAGGTCTGGATGCGCCGCGGCATGCCCATGAGGCCCGCGATGTGCTGCGGGAAGAAGAGCACGTGGAAGCCCAGCACCGTGAAGACCCAGGCCCAGACGCCGAGGCGTTCGTTCATGAACCGCCCGGTCATCTTGGGGAACCAGTAGTAGAGCGCTCCGAAGAACGCCATGAGGGCGCCACCCCCCATCACGTAGTGGAAGTGCGCCACCACGAAGTAGGTGTCGTGCACCTGAGCGTCGAAGGTGGGCATGGCCACCATGATGCCGGTGATGCCACCCAGCGTGAAGGTGATGAGGAAGGCGATGGCGTAGAGGAGCGGTACCGAGAACTTGATGCTGCCGCCCCACAGCGTGCCCACCCAGTTGAAGATCTTCACCCCGGTGGGGATGCCGATGATGAACGAGGTGATGGAGAACGCCGTGTTCACGACGGGACCCAGGCCCGTGGTGAACATGTGGTGCGTCCACACGGCGAAGCCCATGAAGGCGATCATGATGCCCGAGAGGATCATCACCGGGTAGCCGAACAGCGGCTTGCGGCTGAACGTGGGGATGATCTCGGAGATAACGCCGAACGCTGGCAGGATGATGATGTACACCTCCGGGTGTCCGAAGATCCAGAAGAGGTGCTGCCACAGGATCGGTAGGGCCCCCGCCTCCTGCACGAAGAAGAGCGTGCCGAAGGTGCGGTCCATGATGAGCTCGAAGAAGGCGATGGTGAGCGGCGGGAACGCGAAGATGATCATGAACGACGTGATGAGCATCATCCACGCGAAGACGGGCACGCGCATCATGGTCATGCCCGGCGCGCGCATGTTGACGATGGTGACGATGAGGTTGAGCGCGGTGGCGGTGGTGCCCACACCACTGATGAACAGGCCGAAGACGTAGAAGTCGACGCCCAGGCCGGGGTTATGCGATAGCGAGGTGAGAGGC
>CAZPWN010000076.1:0-10504 GCA_964590475.1 uncultured bacterium
TCAGCCGCGTGAGGCCGCCCTCCACGGGCATCTCCACGATCATGCTGGCTTCCTTCAGGCCGTGCTGCGGGTAGCCGCCCACGTTGTCGAGCAGCACCGCGAGGGGTTGGTCGCGCCTCGTGGCGAGCGGCGGGCGCCTGGGCT
Organism: uncultured bacterium; assembly: GCA_964590475.1. GTDB lineage: Bacteria > Deinococcota > Deinococci > Deinococcales > Trueperaceae > JAAYYF01. The sequence goes on from CAZPWN010000076.1 coordinate 145, forward strand.
GCGCGGGGGCGCCCGTGCCCTCTCCCACCCCGTCGGGCGAGGCGGCCCGGCCGCGGCCTTCCGCCGTGGCGAGGGGGTCGAGCGGTCCCGTCTGCCCCGACCTGGCGGCGTTACCGCCCGGCTGGCGCGGTGAGAGAACCGAGGCGTCCACGTCCGTGGTGCCGCTGACGCGCGCGTCGTCGCCGGGCGCGCCGCCCTGCACGGCGGGCGCCAGCACCTCCGCCCGCAGGGTGGGCACCGGCACGTCGCGCACCTGCGCCACCTGCGCCTGCGGCGCCACGGCCACCTCGCGCCGCGTGCCCACCACGGCGGTGGCGTTGGGCGCGGCCAGCGGCGTGCTGCCCGACACGGTGGCCTGCACACCGGAGGTGGTCAGGTCCACGGCGCCCGAAACCTGCGCCTGCACGCCCGGGGTCTGTAGCTGCCGCGCTTCGGTCACGCTGGCAGTGGCGTTGGGGGCGGTGAGGCCCGTGGCCTGCGACAGGGCGGCGCTCACGGCGGGGGTCTCGAGGGCGCGGCTCTCCGCTACGGAGGCGCTGGCCTGAGGCGAGCTGATCTCACGCGCTTCGCTCACGTTGGCGGTGGGCTGCATGGCTACCGCGCGCGCTTCCGTGACCTCGGCCTGCATCTGAGGCGCCGGCAGCGATATCGGGTCGGACAGCGGCCGGGGGTCGAGGAGCACCGCGTCGATCTCCGGCAGCGTGGTGGCCGGCACTTCCGCCAGGGGCAGCTGCGCGTCGAGGGGCGCGGCTTCGGCCACCTGCGGCTGGGGCAGCGGCGGGGCGGGCACCTCGGCCGCTTCCGTGGGCTCCGCCGGCGTCTCGGCCGCCTGGGCCGGCGGCGCGGCGGGCGCCGGCGGCTGCGCGGTGACGGCCTCGGGTTCCGGTGCGGTTATCTCCACCTGCTCAGCCGCCAGGTCGCGCGGGTCGCCGATCTCCTGGCTCTCGACCTGGGGTTCCGGGGCGGGCAGCGCCGGCGAGTCCACGGTGGGGGCCTCGGTGGTCTCCTCGGAGAACGCCGGCGTGCCGACGTCGATGACGATGAACGGCGGCAGCGGCTCCGGGCGGGGTATGAGGCTGATGACGAGCATCAGCAGGAGCACCAGGAGGTGGATGGTGACCGACAGCGCCATGGCGCGGCGCTTGTCGGGATCGCGCCAGAAACCGAACACAGCTCAGCCGCCCGTGGCGATGACGATCCGTTGCGCCCCGCCCTGTGTGAGCAAGTCCATGACGCGCACCGCCACGCCGTGAGGCACGTCGCGGTCGGCTCGCAGGACCACCGTCGTCTGACCGGAGGCCTCGAGATCCTGCCGTAACAGGAGCGCCAGCTGCGCTTCCTGCACCTGGGCGCCGCCGAAGAAGATGGCGCCGTCCTTGTTTATCGTCACGGTGGGTAGGTTCGAGGGCTCCGTCACGGTGGTCTGCGAGTCCGGCAACTCCACCGGGAGCCCTGATTCGAGCGTGATGAAGGTAGTGGAGACCATGAAGAAGATGATCAGGAGGAACACCACGTCGACCATCGGGGTCAGGTCGAGCCCCGGGGCGGTGGTGATACGTCTACGTGAGCGGCGGCTACTCACGGCCGCTCAGACCTGGGGCAGCGGCCTGGTGGAGTCCGCGCGCGCGCCGCGGCCGCTAGGCCCCTCGGCGCCGTCCGTCGGCTGGGCGCGCGCCGCACCCTCGTCACGCCGGTTGGCCACCGCCTGCACCACGTTGCCCATGAGCTCCTCGCGGCGCCGGTCGATCTCGGAGAGGATCTTCTCGACCCTGCTTGCGAGGTAGCCGTGACCCACCAGTACGGGGATGGCGACGATCAGGCCGGCGGCCGTGGTGACCAGGGCCTGCCCGATTCCGGTGGCCAGCAGCGAGGGGTCGCCGCTGCCGTACTGAGCTATCTCGGAGAACGAGATGATCATGCCCGTGACCGTGCCGAGAAGGCCGAGCATGGGCGCGATCTGCGCGATGATCCCTAGCGGCCTCAGGCCGCGGGTGAGGTTCTGCTCCTCTAAGAGGGTGGCCTCCTCGAAGGCGGCCTCCACCGCGGGGCGCCCGTAAGGGAGCCGCTGCAGCGCCCTGCTGAGCACCCGCGCCACGGGTCCGCCGTGCCTGTCCACGGCTTCCAGCGCCGTCTCCAGGTCGCGCTCCCGTACGGCGGCGTTCACCCGCGCCATCAGGCTGCCGGTGTCCACGTTCTCCTTACGTAGCTTCAAGAGACGCTCTATGAAGATGTAAACGGCGAACACGCTGATGAGGATGATGGCCACGAGGACCGGTCCACCGCTTACCATAAGTTCGGTAAAAGTCATGCCACGCTCCTTGTGCGTCCGTCACGCACACTTTTCGATCGCATCGACGCACACTGTATGCAGTCGCAGTATGAACGCAATGAGAGATGGCGACATGCTGGTCCAAGCCACCCCACCTGGGCTTGGGCCTGACGACTAACAGAGTAACTTACCTGCGAGCTCAGCCGGTGTTGCGCATTCCGGCCGACACGCCTGTGAGAGAGATCATGACGGCGTAGTCCAGGTCGGCGCGCTCCGGCGACTCCTCGGGCACGCTCCTCAGGCGCCGCAGCAGCTCCACCTGCAGCCGGCTGATGGGGTCCACGTAGGGGTTGCGCAGGTCGATGCTGCGCCGCAAGACCTTGTCGTCCCCTAGGAGTGTGGCGCCGGTCGCCCCTTCGACGCGCCCGACCGCCGCGGCGTGCCGCTCGATTATCAGCTCACCCAGATGCCTGAAGGGTTCGTCGACGAGGTCCAAGTACGCGGCGAACACGGGCATGTCGGCCTTGGCCAGGCTCATCTGCGCCAGGTCGATCATGGTGCGGAAGAAGGGCCACTCGCGGTACATCTCCGCCGCCAGGTCGGCGCCCGTGGCCTCCAGCGCGGCGCCAAGCCCGTACCAGCCCGGCACGTTGGCGCGGTTCTGGGTCCAGGCGAACACCCACGGGATGGCGCGCAGGGTGTCCAGTGAATGGTCCGAGGAGCGCCGCGTGGGCCGCGATCCCAGGTTCAGCCGACCCAGCTCGTTGATGGGGGTGGCCTGCTCGAAGAAGTCGATGAAGTCCGGGTGCTCGACGAGGCCGCGGTAGACCTCGCGGCTGGCCGCGGCCGCGCGGTCCATGGCCTCCCGGTAGGCGCCGGGCACCTCCGGCAGCGGACCCTCGTCGCGGGCGGAGGCCAGCACGAAGGCGTGCAGCACCTGCTCCAGGTGCCGGTAGGCGAGGTCCTTGTCGCTGTACCTGTCGGACAGCGCCTCACCCTGTTCGGTGATCCGCATGTTGCCGGCAAGACTGCCGGGCGGCTGCGCCAGTATGGCCTGGCCCGCCGGCCCCCCACCGCGGCCGATGCTGGTGCCGCGGCCGTGGAAGATGCGCAGCTTCACCCCGTGCTCGCGGCAGAGCGCGGCCAGCGCCTCCTGCGCCCGGTACAGCGCCCAGTTGGCCGCCACCAGCCCCACGTCCTTGTTGGAGTCGGAGTAGCCGATCATGACCTCCTGCACTCCGCGCCGCTCCAGGTGCAGGCGGTACGGCTCCGAGCCGAAGAGCCGCCGCATGACGCCCTCCGAAGCGTCCAGGTCCGCCAGCGTCTCGAACAAGGGGGTGACGTCGACGTCCGGAACGCCGGCCTCCTTGGCCAGCAGCAGCGCCTCCAGCACGTCGGAGGCGCCCTCGGCCATGCTCACGATGCTGCTGCCGTAGGCGTCCCTGCCGTAGACCCTGCCGGCCCGCCGGAACTCCTGCAGGAACGCGAGCGCGCGCTCGGCCTCTTCGCCGGGCTCGGCGTCCAGGGGCAGCAGCGGCCGCTGGATCATGAGTTCCCGCTCGAGGAGCCGCACCCGCTCCTCCTCGGGTAGCGCCGCGTACTCCTCGTGCACGCCCGCGCTAAGCAGCAGCTGGGTCACGGCCACCTCGTGCTTGGCCGAGTGCTCCCTGATGTCGAGCGGCGCCAGGGCGAAGCCGAACGCCGCGGCGCGCGCCGCCGGCGGCCTCACGAAGGCGCGGGCGGCCCTCTCGCCGTGGCCGAACTCGAGGGCCTCCTCCAGCAGCCGCAGGTCCGCCAGGTAGCCGGGGCCGCCGCCCGGGTAGGAGCCCGCCTGCGCGGCCTCCGCCAGGAGCAGCCGGTGCATCTGCTCGAGCCACAGGCGGTAGGGCTCGCCCGCGAACCGCTCGCTGGGCCCGAGCGCCTCCGTGCGCTCCTCGAGCGCCTTACGGAACTGGTGAGTCAGGGGCGCGCGCCGTTCCCAGAGCGAGAGGCGCTGCACCAGCAGGTCCACGTCCGCCAGGTACGCCTCGTTGGCCACCGCGGCCTGCAGCTCGTAAGCTTCGCGCGTGACTTCGGGCGTCACGTACGGGTTGCCGTCGCGGTCGCCCCCGATCCAGGAACAGAACTTCAGCACGGGCGGCAGCGCCGGCGGCAGTTCGCGCGGGTCGGGGCCCGCATCCGGCCCATCTCCGTCCGGACCCCCCGGCGGCAGGTAGGTTCCCAGCGCATGTTCCAGGTCGCGCATGAGCTCGGGGACCACCTCGAGCAGCGTGCGCCTGAAGTAGTAGAGCGCGCTCTTCACCTCGTCCGTCACGCTGGGGCGCGTCTCCACCACCTCGCGCGTGAGCCACAGGGTGGCGATCTCCGCGTAGATGATCTCCCGCCTCTGCCTCACGGCCCGGGGCGGCAGCTCCTGCTCGCCGAGCTGCTTCAGCGCCTCGCCGATGCGCTCCAGCTTGAGGCGCACGGTGTAGCGCTTGACCTCCGTCGGGTGCGCCGTGAGGGTGAGGCGCAGGTCGAGCTTGGACAGGAGCGCCCTGGTCTGCCCCGCGCCCATGCCGCGCCTCTTCAGCTCGAGCACCGCGGCGGCCAGGCTCTCCGGCCTGGGTTCGTCCTCCGTGGCGGCCCGCGAGCGCTGCTTGTTCACGCGCACCCGGTGGATCTCCTCGGCCAGGTTCACCAGCTGGAAGTAGACGGTGAAGGCGCGCACGAGCTTCTCGGCGTCGCTGGTGCTCACCTGCCGCAGGATGTCGTCGAACTCGCGCGTGGCGTCGGGGTCGTTCGGCGCCTCGCGTAGCCGCTTGGTCAGCCCGCGCACGCGCTCTATGAGCTGGAAGAGCCTCTCCCCCTCCAGCTCGCGCACCACGTCGCCCAGGGCCGTGGCCAGGAAGTCGACGTCGGCGCTCAGAAGCTCGAACTCGTCCACTCGGTCTCGCCCTCCTCGTCAGGTTCCGGCTACCGGCCGCCCAGCCGCAACGTGATATGGACCCTACTCCCCGTTCGCTTCCCAGCGCAGCCGGCTTATGGAAGTGGCGCGCGCGCCTTCCAGTTCCAGCACCACCGCGTTCAGGGTGGCGGGGCCCTCCGCCGGCCGGAAGCGGACCGGCACCTTACCGACGAAACGCGCGTGCACCTCCTCGAAGCGCATGCCGATCGAGGAGTGCTGGACGCCCGTCATGCCCACGTCCGTGATGTAGGCGGTGCCCCTGGTGACCGTCTCGTCGGCGGTGGTCACGTGGGTGTGGGTGCCGAGCACGGCGGCCGCGCGCCCCGCCAGGTGGTAGCCCATGACCTTCTTCTCGCTGGTGGCCTCGGCGTGGAACTCCACGATGACGGGCACGTCGCCTGGCAGGTTCTCGAGCATGTCGTCGGCCACCCGGAACGGGCAGTCGAGCGGGTCCATGAACACGCGCCCCATCAGCTGCATGACCGCCACGCGCTCGCCGTTCCTGGCCTCGTAGACATGCGCGCCGAGCCCTGGCGTTCCGGGCGGGTAGTTGGCCGCGCGCAGCAGGCGCGGGGTGCTCTCCAGCAGCTCAGCGGCGTCCGGCTTGTCGAAACCGTGGTTGCCCAAGGTCACCACGTCCGCCCCGGCGCTCCGCAGCTGCTCGAAGTGCCGCCTGGTGATGCCGAAACCGCCGGCGGCATTCTCGCCGTTGACGATCACGAGGTCGTAGTCGTCGGCGTGCTGCTTCAGGAACGCCTGGGCCACGTCCATGCCGGGGGTGGCGAACACGTCGCCGATGAAGAGAACTCGCACGCCGCAGGGTAACAGGAAGGCGTCCGCCACCGCGCCGCGAACGCCTTGTGCATGCTAGATTCCCCTCTGATGGAGATAGCCTGATGGAGTTCGACGCCGTGGACAGGAGCATCCTGGCCATCCTGCAGGAGGACGGCCGGGCCAGCCACGCCAGCATCGCCAAGCGCGTGGGGCTCTCGGCGCCGGCGGTGGGCGACAGGGTGCGCAAGCTCGAGCAGCTCGGCGTGATCCGCGGCTATCACGCGGACGTCGATCCGGTGGCGCTGGGCCTCGGCATCGCCGCCTTCGTGGCCATCACGCCCCAGCCGCGCAAGCCCGCCCAGCAGCTGGTGGACAAGCTGCTGGAGCAGCCCGAGATCGAGGAGCTGCACGCCGTGGCGGGCACCTACTCGTTCATCGTCAAGGTGAGGGTCCCCTCCACCGCCGCGCTGGACGCGTTCTTAGACCGCCTCTTCACCATGGAGGGGGTGGAGCGCACGGAGACCACCATGGTCCTGCGCACGAACGTGGAGAGGCCCGTCCAGCTTAGGTTCGACTGAGCGTCAGCGCTTGTTTCGGTGGGCGGCCAGGCGCCTCAGTAGTGGTTCTCCTCCACCAGCGCCTCGAGGAACCAAGGCGGTAACCGCCGCTGCTGCCGGCGGATGAAGTTGGCGAAATCGGCGTCCAGCAGGTAGGTAACGGCGTGGTCGTCCTCGCTGCGGACCGAGCGGCCGTAGGCCTGCACCACCGCCAGGGTGGTGCGCCAGTCGTACCAGTCGCGGTCGCGTTCCATGCGGGCGGACACCTGCTTGTCGCCCAGGTAGGGGTAGGGCACCTTGCAGAGCACCTGCCAGCGGGCCCGGTCGCCCGCCAGGTCTATGCCCTCGGTCATGCTGGGCGTGAGGAGGATGGTGGGTTCGTCGTCCGTCAGGTGGCGCGTGAGCGCGGCGTCGCGCCCGTCCGAGCCCTCGTGCGTGAGTACCCGCCAGCGCACCTCTTCGGGCAGGTTGCGGTGGATGAAGTTGGCGATCTTGTACGAGTGGGCGTGGATGACGCCCTTCTCGTTCTCGTGGCGCGAGGCGAGCTCGGCGATGGCGTCCACGAGCTTGGGGAGGTCGCGGTCGATGTGGTGCCGCGTGAGCCTGGCGGCGGGCCTCAGCTCGATGGGCCGGTTGCGCGGCGGGAAAGTGGAGGGCACCGAGATGACCTCGGCCTCCTCCGCCTCGATGCCGAGGCTACGCAGGAACGTGCGGGCGTCGAGGATGGTGGCGCTGAGCATGAGCACCCGCTTGGCGTAGGTGAAGAGGAACGGCTCCGCCAGGTACCCCACCTCCACGGGCTTGAAGATCAGGTTCTCGCCCGTGTGACCGCGGAAGCGCTCCACCACCCAGTCCACGTCGCCGCCGAAGTGGGAGTCGAGCATGAGGGTTATCCGCTCCGCCTGGGAGTCCAGCCACTGCTTGATCCTCAGCCGCTCCACGGCGGTGGTGCTCTGCATGGTGCCCTTTGATAGTTCCAGGTCGACCTCGCCGGCGCGGCGCCTGAGCTCCGGCAGCAGCGTCTCGGCGAACTCGAACATGTGCTCGTCGCCCAGGTTGGGCGGCAGCGCCACGTCGATGCCGGCGCGCAGCAGCTGCGCGTCCGAGACCGACACCTGCACGAAGCCCATGAGGGCGCCTTCGACGTTGTGCGCCTCGTCCAGCACGAGCAGGTCGCGCTCCTTGAAGCCCCCGGAGTAGTTGAGCTCCGCCAGGAAGTACGCGTAGTTGAGGGTGGTGACGTTAGCGGCCATGGCCACGTCCTTGGCCGTGAAGTAGGGGCACTCCTCGCACGCCGGGAAGCGCTTGCCGGCTATGCAGGGGGCCGCGGCCGCGTGGGTGGGAGCCACCAGGCAGTCGTAGTTGGACCGCCCCTTCATAAGTGCCAGGTCGGGGAAGTCGTTGACGTACTGGTCCTGCAGGATCTTCTGGTTGGTCAGCACGTAGGCGCTCCGCGCCTCGCGTGCCAGCGCCACGGCTATGGCGCTCTTGCCGGCCCCCGTGGGCGCCTCCACGACCACGAAGCGCTTGCCCGCCTCGAACGCCTCGCGCGCCTGCTCCAGCGCCTCGCGTTGCCCCGCCCGGAACGTGGGGAACGGGAACGAGGCGGGGTGCGCCCGGGCGTCGGCATGGGCCTCCGGAAGATCTGCATGATCGGTGGGACCTGCGTGCGGGGCGGCGGCGTCGGTTGAGCGTGGCACGACTCACGCTATCACTAACCCAGGGGGCAGCCGGAGCCGTCTCGGCCGCTGCCTAGCACCGCCCCTCCTGCACGTGATCCAACTGATCCGAGGGCGGCCTCGGAACTCCGAGCACCCACGTACGCCCCGATGGAATATCGTTCCAGCATGCGCAAACCGGAAGGACCCCACATCCGCTTCGCACCGGCGATCCTCCTCCTGGCGCTGCTGGTGGCGTGCAGCGCCTCCGCCCAACGCCTCGAGCTCGTGGCCGAGGGCCTCACCAGTCCGGTCTCCATCACGCATGCCGGCGACGATCGCCTGTTCGTGGTGGAGCAGGCCGGTACCATCAGGATAGTTACGGACGGCAGCTTGGTGGCCGAGCCGTTCCTGAGCATCGCCGACCGCGTGAGGTCCGGGGGCGAGCAGGGGCTGCTGGGTCTGGCTTTCCCACCCGACCACGCGGACACGGGACGCTTCTACGTCTACTACACGGACCGCGAGGGCGACACGGTGGTCTCGCGCTTCGTGGCCGAGGGCAGCACGGCCGATCCGGCCACGGAACAGATACTGCTCACCCAGGAGCAGCCGTACGGCAACCACAACGGCGGTCAGCTGGCGTTCGGCCCGGACGGCTACCTCTACATCGGTCTGGGCGATGGCGGTAGCGGCGGCGACCCGCACGGCTTCGGTCAGGACTTGGGTACGTTCCTCGGCAAGCTGCTGCGGATTGACGTCTCCGGCGACATGTACACGGTGCCAGAAGGTAACCCGTTCGTGGGCCGGGGCGACGCCAGGCACGAGATCTGGGCCTACGGGCTGAGGAACCCGTGGCGCTTCAGCTTCGACAGTGCAACGGGCGACCTGTTCATCGCCGACGTGGGCCAGAACGCGTTCGAGGAGGTCAACCGGCAGCCAGCGGACTCCCGCGGAGGGGAGAACTACGGCTGGAACATCATGGAGGCCAGCGCCTGCTACGAGCCGGGAACGGGCTGCGAACGAGAGGACCTGGTGCTGCCCGTGATCGAGTACCCGCACGGCAACGAGTGGGGGCGCTCCATCAGCGGCGGCTACCTCTACCGGGGGGAGGGCGCCCCGAGCCTGGCCGGGGCCTACGTGTTCGCCGACTACGTCTCGGGCCGCGTTTGGAGCGCGCGCCAGGAGGAGGGTTGGGAACCCCACCTTCTGCTGGAGAGCGGCTTGCGCATCTCCACCTTCGGGGTGGACGCCGCGGGCGAGCTGTACGTGGCCGATCACGGTCGGGGCCGCATATACCGCCTGGTCGACTGAACCCGTACCGCCGAGGCATGCGGTCGACTTAGCAGCACCCAACAGCGAAGGGACCGGCCACGAGTGCCGGTCCCTTTACTTCTTCACTTGGTGCCGAGGAGGGGACTTGAACCCCTACAGCCTTGCGGCCACCAGCCCCTCAAGCTGGCGCGTCTACCGATTCCGCCACCTCGGCCCTTGTCGCTCGCTACGGGTGGTCCCGTAAGCGAGGCAAAGATAATGTTATCGCCCTGGTACGAGAGGCGTCAAGCTGCGCGGGTACGCCCACACCCCCTGTTATCCTGCGTGGCGTGACCGAACGCCGCCGCCACCGCATATTCGACGTGCTCTCGCGCCGCCAACCGGACCTCACGGTACTGGCCGAGGACGTCTACAAGCCGCATAACCTCTCCGCCATCCTGCGCAGCTGCGACGCGGTGGGCATAGGCGAGGTGCACGCCGTGAAGCCCACGGGCGGCGTGGCCACCTTCAACGCCACCAGTGCCAGCGCCGAGAAGTGGGTGGACCTGGTCGTGCACGGCTCCATGGCGGACGCCGCCTCCGCCCTGAAGGGCCGCGGCTTCACCCTCTACGCAGCCCACCTGTCAGGCGAGGCGGTGGATTACCGCGACGTGGACTACACCGGGCCGTGCGCCGTCCTCCTGGGCAACGAGAAGGAGGGCGTCTCCGCAGCGGCTGCGGCGCTGGCGGACCGTCACGTGATCATCCCCATGCTCGGCATGGTGCAGTCGCTCAACGTGAGCGTGGCCGCCGCCGTGATCCTCTTCGAGGCGCAGCGGCAGCGGCGGCAGGCCGGCATGTACGACCGGCCGAGGCTCTCGCCCGAGGCCACGCGGGAGTACGC
>CAZPWN010000077.1:0-9841 GCA_964590475.1 uncultured bacterium
CGGTTGAGGAGCACCACGCGGTCCTTGATGACCTCTTCCAGGGCGTCCCACACTTCGTCGCGCGCGTCGCGGTAGCGCTCGAGCATCTTGCGGGCGCTCTTGATGTTGCTGACGATGCCGCGCTCCTCGAGCTTCTTGAAGAGGAACGGCTTGAACAGCTCGAGCGCCATGCGCTTGGGTACCCCGCACTGGTGCAGCTTGAGCTGCGGGCCGACCACGATGACGGAGCGGCCGGAGTAGTCCACGCGCTTACCGAGCAGGTTCTGACGGAAGCGGCCCTGCTTGCCTCCCAGCAGGTCGGTGAGGCTGCGGAGCGGGCGGTCGGAGCCCGGGTGCACCACGGCGCTGCCGCGGCGGCCGTTGTCGATGAGGGCGTCGACCGCTTCCTGCAGCATGCGCTTCTCGTTGCGCACGATCATCTCGGGCGCACCCTGCTGCATGAGCTTCTTGAGGCGGTTGTTGCGGTTGATGAGGCGGCGGTAGAGGTCGTTCAGGTCCGAGGTCGCGAAGCGGCCACCTTCGACCTGCACCATGGGGCGCAGGCTGGGCGGCATGATGGGCACGGCTTCGAGGACCATCCACTCGGGCTTGTTGTCGGAGTGGAGGAAGGCGCGGGTGATCTCGAGGCGCTTGCGGGCCTTGGCGCGCTTGTGGCGGCTCTGCGAGGTCATCTCCTCGGCGAGTTCCGCCTCGAGCTGGTCGAGGTCGAGGGACGCCAGGAGCTCCTTGATGGCCTCGGCGCCCATCTTGGCTTCGAAGTCGTAGCTCTCGATGACGCGCACCTGGCGCCTCACGAGGTCGATCTCCACGCGGCCTTCGATGTCGGACTTGATGCGGCCGTCGTCGGCCAGGTCGTCGCCCACGTGCACGCGGTCGCCGTTGACGACGATGGGCTCGTCCTCGTACGGGTAGACGCGGGCGCGGGAGACGATGATGCTGGCCGGGTGCGAGAGGTGCACGGTGCCGGCAGCGGAGGCGGTGATCTCCTGGGCAGCGTCGATGGCGCCCACGACCTTCTCGCCGGGGACGACGGTGGCGCCGTCACCCACCAGCACGTGCATGGTGGGGTTGGTCTCGTGCACTTCGGAGCGTTCCCACTCCACCTTCAGGGTGACGGTGGAGTTGGTGCCCTTGGCCTTGGCGGCGCGCAGCGTGGCGGTGGCAGCCTTCGGCAGGCTGAGGGTGGCGCCGGCAGCGGCCTTCGCCAGCTCGTCGCCTTCCTCCACGAACTCGCCGGCGCCCACGCTGGGCTCCATGCCGGCCGGCACGAGGTAGGAGGCCAGCTCCTCCTCGGTGTCGGCGTCGCGGATGACGAGTACGCCGCCGTCGGTGCCGATGGGGAGCAGCTCGACGATGCCCTCCTCGGCCGCGGTTACCACCAGTTCACCTACGAGCTCGGCCAGCGGCTGACCGCCGGTGTAGCTCTCCTCTTCGATGAACTCCTTCTTCGGCAGGATGATGCGGGCGTCGCGGGACTCCTGGTAATCGAGGGTCACGCGGCGGGGGAAGCGGTACTGCGCGATGCCGGCGATCTTGGCCTTGAGGCCCTTGGCCAGCTGCTGACCCTGCTCGACCCATTCGCCGTCGCCCACGACGGCGTCCTCGCCACCGCCGACGGTGTAGGTCTCCTGCTGGCCGTAGCGCAGCTGGCGGTACTCCTCGTCCGTGAGGAGGTCGCCGCGCTTGAGGGGGCGTCCGTCGAGCAGGCGCGCTTCGGCGGCGTCGGTGACGATGTACTTGGCGAAGTAGAGCACCTGCTCGAGCTGCGCGGTGCTGAGGTTGAGGAGGCCCCCGACCTTGTTGGGGATGTCCTTCACGTACCAGATGTGCGCGCAGGGCGTGGCCAGCTCGATGTGGCCCATGCGGTAGCGGCGCACGGTGGCGCGGGTGATCTCCACACCGCACCGCTCGCACGTCTTGCCGGCGAAGCGCTGCCCGCGGTACTTGCCGCAGGAGCACTCCCAGTCCTTCTCGGGACCGAAGACGCGCTCGTCGAAGAGGCCGTCCCGCTCGGGCTTGAGCGTGCGGTAGTTGATGGTCTCGGGCTTGGTTATCTCACCGTAGCTCCAGTCGCGGATCGTCTTGGGACTCGCGATCTTGATCTGGACCTGCGTGAACTCCCTGGGCTGTTCTCTCATACGTGTCCCCTCACGGAATGGGGTGTTGCGGTTAGCGTCGCTCACCAGTGCCTGCCTGACTCGTCGAATATGCTGACGGGTTTGTCGTCGGCGTCCAGAACGGCGACGTCCAGTCCGAGCGAGTGGAGCTCCTTGACGAGCACCTTGAACGACTCGGGGATGGTGGGCTCCAGTACGTCGTTGCCCTTCACGATTGCTTCGTAGGCGGCGTTACGGCCGTCGATGTCGTCGGACTTGATGGTGAGCATCTCCTGCAGCGTGTGCGAGGCGCCGTGGGCCATGAGCGCCCACACTTCCATCTCGCCCAGGCGCTGACCACCGAACTGCGCCTTGCCACCGAGCGGCTGCTGGGTGATGAGCGAGTAGGGGCCGGTGGAGCGGGCGTGCATCTTGTCTTCCACCATGTGGTAGAGCTTCATGATGTACATGATGCCGACCACGATGGGGGCGTCGATGGCCTCGCCCGTGCGGCCGTCGTAGAGCACGTTCTTACCGGAACGCGCCAGGGCGCGGTGCGCCTCTTCGGCCGAGAGGTCGCGGTCGATGACGCCTAGCTTGCCGGCGCGGCGGTAGACCTCGGTCTCGCGGATGTCGGGTTCGAAGCCGGCATCCTTGTTCTCTTGGATCTCGCGTTCCGCGGCGTCTTCGAGGAGGTCCTTGATCTCGTCCTCGTTGGCGCCGTCGAAGACGGGCGTCACGTAAGAGACGCCGTTACGCTGAGCGGCCATGCCGAGGTGGGTCTCGAGGATCTGCCCCAGGTTCATGCGCGACGGCACGCCGAGGGGGTTGAACACCATCTGGACCGGGGTCCCGTCGGCCATGAACGGCATGTCCTCGGGCGGCAGGATCTTGGCGACCACGCCCTTGTTACCGTGGCGGTTCGCCAGCTTGTCGCCCTCGATGAGGCGGCGCTTCTGGGCCACGTAGACGCGCACCATCTCCTGCACGCCGGGCCTCAGCTCCACGCCGGGGTCGCCGCGCTGGAAGCGCACGGTGCGCAGCACGATACCGCCGTCACCGGGCGGCACCTTGAGCGAGGTGTCCTTGACCTCCTTGGCCTTCTCACCGAAGATCGAGCGCAGCAGGCGCTCCTCCGGGGTCGGGTCCTTCTCGCCCTTGAAGCTGGTGTGGCCCACCAGGATGTCGCCCTGGCGCACTTCGGCGCCGATGCGCACCACGCCGTCCTCGTCGAGGTCGCGTAGCGCGGCTTCGGAGAGGCCGGGGATGTCGCGGGTGATCTTCTCGGGGCCTAGCTTCGTGTCGCGGGCTTCCTTCTCGAACTTCTCGATGTGGACGCTGGTGAAGGCGTCGGTGCGTACCAGGTCCTCGGAGAGCACGATGGCGTCCTCGAAGTTGTAGCCGTCGAACGGCATGAGGGCCACCAGTACGTTCTGTCCGAGCGCCAGCCGGCCGACCTCGGAGGCGGGGCCGTCGGCGATGATCTGGTCCTTCTCGATCTTGTCGCCCAGGTTCACCACGGGACGCTGGTTCAGGTTGGTGTTCTGGTTGGAGCGCTGGAAGCGGGTGAGCTGGTACTCGGTCTCGATGCCCTTGGCGCCCTCCACGACGATCTTGTTGGCGTCGACGTAGGTCACGGTGCCGGGGCCCTCGGCCACCACGACGGTGCCCGAGTCGCGGGAGACGCGCTCCTCCACCCCGGTGCCGACGAACGGCGCGGTGGTGCGGATGAGGGGCACGGCCTGCGACTGCATGTTGGAGCCCATCAGCGCGCGGCCCGCGTCGTCGTGCTCGAGGAAGGGGATGAGGGCGGTGGGCACGGAGACGATCTGCTTGGGCGAGACGTCCATGTAGTCCACCTGCTCCGCGGTGACGAACACCGGGTCGCCCAGGCGGCGCGCCACTATGGTTTCGACGTCGAACCGACCGTCGTCCTTCAGCGGCGTGTTGGCCTGCGCCACGAGGAACTTGTCCTCGTCGTGCGCGTCGATGTAGACCACTTCGTCGGTCACGCGGCCGTTATCCACCTTGCGGTAGGGGGCCTCGATGAAGCCGAGTGCGTTGACGCGGGCGAAGCTGGCGAGCGAGGTGATGAGGCCGATGTTGGCGCCTTCCGGCGTCTCGATCGGGCAGATGCGGCCGTAGTGGGTGCGGTGCACGTCACGGACGTCGAAGCCGGCGCGCTCACGCGTGAGCCCGCCCGGCCCGAGGGCGGAGATGCGGCGCTTGTGGCGCAGTTCGGAGAGCGGGTTGACCTGATCCTTGAACTGGCTGAGCTGGCTGCGGCCGAAGAACTCGCGCAGCGCGGCCACGATGGGGCGGCTGTTGACGAGCTTCTGCGGGGTGGCGGCGTCGGGGTTGCCGAGGAGCATGCGCTCGCGCACGCCGCGGGCCATGCGGCCGAGGCCCACGCGGATCTGGTCGGCCACGAGCTCGCCCACGGTGCGGATGCGGCGGTTGCCGAGGTGGTCGATGTCGTCCGCTTCGTAACCGTCCGCGCCGGCCTGGAGGTTCACGAGGTACTGCAGCGTCGTCACCAGGCCGTAGTCGACGAACTTACCGTCGTCGAAGCCGAGCAGGGTGTTCGACTCGTGATCCAGGCCGAGCTTCTTGTTCATCTTGAAGCGGCCGGCGTCGCCGAGGTCGTAGCGGCGCGGGTCGGCGAGGAGGCCGAAGAGGTACTGCGTGGCCTTGTCCACCTTGGGGGGATCGCCCGGGCGCAGCACGGTGAAGAGGCGCAGCAGCGCCTCGTCGGCGTTGATGCCGGCAGCGGCTTCGCTCTCGAGGGTGGCGTCGATGATGGCTTCGTTGCCGGCGAAGAGGTCGCGGATCTGGGCGTCGGAGTAGCCGAGCACCCGGAGGATCAGCGTGAAGTGGAACTTCCGCTTGTTGACCTTCATCCACAGCACGTTGGAGTTGTCGAACTCGACCTCGATCCAGGGGCCGCGCTTGGGCATGGGGATGATGCTGGCCGTGTAGCGCGGGGCGCCGCTGGGAGTGAGGGCGCTGGTGAAGTAGACGCCGGGGCTGCGGTGGATCTGCGAGACGATGACGCGGTCGGCGCCGTTGATGATGAAGGAGCCGTCCTCGGTCATGAGGGGCAGGTCGCCCAGGAAGACCTCGTCTTCCTTGATGAGGCCGGTGTCCTTATGGACCAGTTGCAGCTTGGCGAACAGGCCGGAGTGGTAGGTGAGGTCCTTCTCGCGGCACTCCTCCGGGCCGTACTCGGGCTCCTGGAGGCGGTACTCGAGGAAGTCGAGGGCCAGATCGGTCTGACGGCCACGTTCGGTCTCGTCGATCGGGAACACCTCGCGGAACGCAGCCTGCAGCCCGACGTTCTGCCGCTGTTCGGGTGTGGTGCCACGCTGCAGAAGGCTGTCGTAGGAGGTGATCTGGATGTTCGTCAGGTTCGGCAGTTCGAGGATCTCCTTGATCCTGCCGAAAGTTCGGATCTCGCGCATCTTCATCCCTTCGCTCGAGTAGGGGTACGGTTGCCGTCGTCGAGACGCCGCGCTGCCGTCAGGCAGTAGCGAGCCGCCGGTAGGCTCGGTTTCGCAGCTAGCTGTGTTCGGGCCTCTAAGGACTCGGGGGCTTGAACATCTGTCATCTGAAGCGGGTAATATTCAGGGGTGAGGGGCGTACGCCGCGGCGCCTTGAACGCGGCACGACGCTGCGCACCACGCTCGCCTTCGCGCGGTGATGTAGGTGGCCTAATTGTCATCCTGCCGCCTTCCCCTGGTTCAAGATATCGCCTCCCGGCGACCAGCGAAATGAGGTCGACGAGAGTTCCGCGCCCACACGCCATTGTGTGGCCGCGAAGTTAGTGCGAATCGCCTGCCCATCCAACCTCCACCTTCGCCAGCAACTTCTGTCGCACGGGGACTAGTGTTCGCCAGTCTCGTGAATACACCTGAAGCTGACTCAAACTCGAAGTATAGCAGCGAACCATCCGGTCCGCCGTATCTCGGGCGGCTTCGCGGTAACCACCGCTCGGCCTTCCTGCTGCCCTGTCGGCGGGGGGCCTTGTGGCCCGCCGCTTCCTGGGCGTTCGACGACTTACGTCGCCTGCATCCGGTGCGCCTGGGATCCGGCCATGAGCAGCCGGTCAGGCGCTCTGCTTACTTGACCTCGACGGTGGCGCCCGCGGCTTCGAGCTTGGTCTTGATCTCTTCGGCCTCGTCCTTGCTCACGCCTTCCTTGACGACGCCGTTCGATTCGACCAGGTCCTTGGCTTCCTTCAGACCCAGGTCGGTGATGGCGCGCACTTCCTTGATGACGTTGAGCTTCTTGTCACCGGCGCTCTGGATGGAGACGGTGAACTCGGTCTGCTCCTCGGCAGCGGCGGCACCAGCGTCACCACCGGCGGCGGCACCGGCCATCATCATGCCGGCAGGCATGGCGGCGGCAGCCTCCACACCCCAGGTTTCCTTCAGTCCATCTACCAATTCCACTAGCTCGAGAACGGTCAGACCGCTGAGCTGATCGATCACTGCTTGCTTATCGAAAGCCATCAGGCTCCTCCTTCTTCCTTAAGTTTGTCTGCGTAGTTGTTGATCACTGTTGCCAGGTTCCGCTGCGGACCTTCCAGCACACCGACGAGTTGCTGCATCGGTGCGAGGAGGAGGCCGACCAGTTGCGACTGGACTTCCTGCTTGGTCGGCATCTTGGAGACGCGCTCCAGCGCGTCCTCGCCTAGGATGCTCCCCTCGAGGCGGCCGCCCTTGCTTACGGGCAGCTCCCTCGCGTGCGCCTTGGCGAACTCGGTGATGGCCTTGACTGGTGCAGCCATCTCCTCGCCCACCAGGACTAGGGCCGTGGGGCCCCGGAGAACATCGTCGAACCCCTCGATGCCCTGCTCCTTGAGCACGACGTTGATGAGGGTGTTCTTGGCGACGAGGATCTTGCCGCCTGCAGCACGTACTGCGTTGCGCAGGTTCCCAAACTCGTCAGCGGAGAGGCCCTGGTAGTCCACCAGGAAGAACGTCTGGGCATCGCCTAACTGCTCGCGCAGATTGGCGACCGACGCATCGTTCCGTGGGTTGGCCATAGTTACCTCTCTCCTACTCGTAGTTGATCCGGGAGTTACCCCGGACCGGCCGCGAAACGCTTGCTAAGGTTCGGCGCTCGCCACTGGGGTTCGCGCCATCCCCTTCACGTCTCGGCAGGATCTTTAAGCCCTGGCAGGCCCCTGCTGTCTCCAACGCCAGAGGTGCTAGCTTGCGCCGCGCACCGGGATGCTGAGGATCAGGCCTCGGCTGCGGAGCCACCGAGCGCCACTCGGACGCTGGGCCCCATGGTCGAGGTCAGGTAGATGGTTCTCAGGTACTGCCCCTTGGCGGTGTCGGGCTTGGCGGCCTCGACGGCGCTGCGCAGGGCGGCCAGGTTCTCGTTGAGCTGCTCGGGAGCGAAGGAGGCCTTGCCGATGGGGGCATGGACTACGCCGGTCTTGTCCGAGCGGAACTCGATCTGACCCGCCTTGAGGGCGGAGACGATACCGCCGATGTCGGTACCGACGGTACCGGCCTTGGGGTTGGGGAGCAGGCCACGGGGACCCAGGACGCGACCGAGCTTGGAGCCGATGGCGGCCATCATGTCGGGGGTGGCCACCACGGCGTCGAAGTCCATCCAGCCACCCAGGATGCGGTCGATGACTTCCTGACCGCCGACGAAGTCCGCGCCGGCCGCTTCCGCGGCGGCGGTGCCTTCGCCCTGGGTGATGGCCAGCACGCGGATGGTCTGACCCGTGCCGTGAGGCAGGGCGACGGTACCGCGGACGTTCTGGTCGGACTTACGGGGATCGACGCCTAGACGGAAGTGGGCTTCGATGGTCTCGTCGAACTTGGCGGTGGCCATCTCCTTGACGAGGCTGGTGGCCTCGCCGGGCTGGTAGGACTTGTCGCGGTCAACCTTCTCGGCGACCTGACGGTAACGCTTGCCACGCTTCGCCATCAGTTCGGCGCCCCTTCCACGCTGACGCCCATGGAGCGGGCGGTGCCAGCGATGATGCGGGCCGCGGCGACTTCGTCGGCTGCGTTGAGGTCGGCCATCTTCTTGCGGCCGATCTCGAGGCACTGGTCCCAGCTCAGCTTGCCGACCTTGTTGCGGTGCGGCTCGCCGGAGCCCTTGGTGAGTCCCGCAGCCTTCTTGATCAGGAAGCTGGCGGGTGAGGTCTTGGTGGTGAACGTGAAGGAGCGATCGCCGTAGATGGTTATCTCCACGGGGACCACGTCGCCGGCCATCGAAGCCGTGGCGGCGTTGTACTCCTTGACGAACTGCATGATGTTGGCACCGTACTGGCCTAGAGCTGGGCCGACCGGGGGCGCCGGGGTGGCGGCTCCGGCAGGCAGCTGAAGCTTGACGATGCCCGCTACTTTCTTAGCCATGGTTCCTCCTTAGAGCTCCCCCACGTACATGGCTGCCGTGGGGTCCTAGCGCTGCGTCCGACTAAGCGCACAGTTCTGCCCGGGCCCCGATCGGACCCGGACCTAACTACGCGCGAAGGACCTGAGAGAAATCGAGTTCGACCGGCGTTTCGCGGCCGAAGATAGATACGAGTACTTTCACCTTGCCGCGCTCCGGGTTGACCTCGGACACGACGCCCGTGAAATCGGCGAACGGGCCGGCGGTGACCTGAACCATCTCGCCGACGTTGAAACTGATCTGCGCCTTGGGCGTCTCGCGGGAGCCGGTGACACCGAAAGTGGCGAGCATGCGCGCCTCTTCGTCGGCACTGAGTGGGACGGCGTGAGTGGCCGTACCGACGAAGCCGGTGACGCCGGGGGTGTAACGCACCACTTCCCAGGCCTCGTTAGGTTCATCGGGGTTATCGCCCAGGTCCATCTGCACGAAGATGTAGCCGGGGAAGAGACGGTTAGGCTCCACCTTCTTCTCGCGGCCGGACTGCACGACCACGTCCTCGGTGGGTACGACCACCTGGTAGATGCGGTCGGCCATGCCCAACGCGCGAGCGCGGTTGAGGATGTTCTCCTTGGCTTTCTCTTCGTGTCCAACGTAAGTGTGGACCGCGTACCACTCGATGCTCATTGCATGCCCTCTAACTGACGATGACTAACCTTGCTGGTTTCAGCCCGCGAGGCGCGCGGCCTCAAGTTATGAGCCCGATCAGGTTGCCGAGCGTGAGGTCGGCTACGAACAGGAACAAAGCCGTGATGACCACGAAGAGAAGTGTGGCCTGCGTAGCCTGGAGGACCTCTTTGCGGGTCGGCCAGGTGACGCGGCCGAGCTCGGCGCGCGAGTTCCTGAGGTAGGTTCCCAAGCCCTTGAACACTTAGCTAAACCTTCACTTCTCTATGAACGGTGTGCTTCTTGTCCCAGGGGCAGTACTTCTTGAGCTCCAGCTTCGCCTGCGTGTTGCGACGGTTTTTGTTGGTCGCGTAGTTGCGGCGTTTGCACTCCGTGCACTCCAGGAGCAATTTGATTCGAACGTCACTGGCCATTTGGCCTCCCAATCAGACTAGACATCGTAGCAGATGCCTGGTTGTTACGTAAAGCTTGCAGCTTACTTGCTCCCCGTTCTCCGCAGCGGTGCCGAGGGGGCGAGACCTCGTGAGGATCTCCTGCCGCCCTCGGCACGCATGATTCTTGATTATGGAGCGCACTGGCTTACGGGGTGCCGGGAAGCTCCGGTGGGCTGCGGTACCTTGCGGTTTACTAGTTACTAGGTTACCGCTTACTTGGTCACGGCGGTCACGACACCCGCGCCCACCGTACGACCACCCTCACGG
>CAZPWN010000078.1:0-9684 GCA_964590475.1 uncultured bacterium
GCTGAACCCCTGCTGAACCCCTGCTGAACCCTACGTCCCTATAGTTCACGACCCGGCGCGCTGACCGTGCCGGGTCGTTCCTATTCCTAAGGTTCCCGTGTGGGGGCCGGGCCCGGTCGAGCCCTCAGGCCAGGGGCTCTATCTCCAGCGTGCGGGCAGCCGAGCTGTCCGCCACATGCTGCACGAACGCCTCCAGGGCCACGCCGTTCTGGTTCGGCTCCTTGCGGCTCCGGAAGCTCACCTGGCCGTTCTCCAGCTCGCGGTCGCCCAGGATGGCGATGTAAGGGATCTTGAGCAGCTCCGCCTCGCGCACGGCGGCGTTCATGCGCTCGCCCTCGTCCGCCACGTCAGCCCTCACGCCCGCCTTGCGCAGCTTCTCCACCAGCTCGGTCGCGCCCGCCCGGTGGTTATCGGTGATGGGCACCACCCGTACCTGCTCGGGCGCCAGCCACAGCGGCACGTCGCCCGCGAAGTGCTCGAGGATCACGCCGAGGAAGCGTTCGGTGGAGCCGGTGACGGCGCGGTGCAGCACCACGGGGGTGGCCTTGCTGCCGTCCTCGGTCACGTACTCGCAGCCCAGGCGCGAGGGCTGGATGAAGTCCACCTGGATGGTGGAGAGCTGCCATTCGCGGCCCAGGGCGTCGCTGGCCATGAAGTCCGCCTTGGGGCCGTAGAAGGCCGCCTCGCCAGCCGCCTCCACGTACTGCACGCCCTCGGAGTCGAGTGCGGCGCGCAGCGCCTCGGTGGCGCGCTCCCACTTCTCGTCGTCGGCCACGTACTTGCCCTCGTCGCCCTTCAGCGAGAGCTGCACGTAGTAGTCCTTCAGGCCGTAGATGTCGAGGGTCTCGCGCACGATGCGCAGCGCCAGGGCGAACTCGCTCTGGATCTGCTCCTCGGTGCAGAAGATGTGCGCGTCGTCCTGGGTGAGCGAGCGCACGCGGGTGAGGCCCGCCAGCTGCCCCGACCGCTCGTTGCGGTACAGGGTGGCGAACTCGGCCATGCGCAGCGGCAGGTCGCGGTACGAGTGGAACTGGCTGTTGAAGAGGGTCATGTGCGAGGGGCAGTTCATGGGCTTGAGGCGGTAGCGCACGTCGCCGTCCTGCATGGCCGGGAACATGTCCTCCTCGTAGTTCTGGATGTGCCCGCTCTTCTGGTACAGCTCCTCCTTCACCAGGTGCCCGGTCCACACGTGCTGGTAGCCGTGCTCGGTCTGCTTCTCGCGCACGAGCTTCTCCATCTCGTGCCGCATGGTTTCGCCGCGCGGCAGGAAGAGGGGCAGGCCGGGGCCGATGTCGTCCGAGAAGGTGAAGAGCTTGAGCTCCTTGCCCAGCTTGCGGTGATCGCGCTTCCTGGCCTCCTCGAGCTGCCACAGGTGATGCTCGAGCTCCTCCTTGGTGGCGAACGCCACGCCGTAGATGCGCTGCAGCATGGGGCGGCTCTCGTCCCCGCGCCAGTAGGCTCCCGCCACGCTCATCAGCTTGAAGTGCGGCGGTATGGCGCCGGTGCTGGGGAGGTGCGGGCCGCGGCACAGGTCGGTGAAGCCCTCCTCGCCGCCCTGCTCGTAGAAGGTGATCCTCTCCCCCGCAGGCAGGTCGCTGATGAGCTCCACCTTGTAGGGGTCACCCAGCGCGCGGTAGCGCTGCAGCGCCTCCTCGCGCGGCAGCTCGTACTTCACGAGCGGCATGTCGGCCTTCACCAGCTCGCGCATGCGCGCCTCGATCTTCTCCAGGTCGTCCGGGTTCAGGGTCCGGGGTAGGTCGAAGTCGTAGTAGAAGCCGTTCTCGATGACGGGGCCAATCCCCAGGTGGATCCGGGTCCTGTCCGCGCCCTCCGCCACGAAGAGCTCCTCCACGGCCTGGGCCATGACGTGGGCCAGGGTGTGCCGGGCGAGGAAGATGGCGTCCTCGTCCTTCCTGGTCACCACCTCTATCCTGGCGCCGCTCGGCACCTGGCTCTGCAGGTCGGAGAGCTTGCCGTCCACGCGGACGCCAAGCGCAGCGCGGGCCAGGCCGGGTCCTATGGCCTCGGCCACCTGCCTGCCGGTGGCCTCCTCGGGAAGATCCAGCTGTTTGCCGTCGGGCAACAGTACGTGCATGTGAACACCTCGGGTCATGCGCCACTTGCGGGCGCGGGTCGGTTCTAGATCAGGTTTCGGACGGAAGGAACTGCGGCTACACGCGTCAGCGACGCGTTCGCCAACCGGCCCAGCTGCGAGCCGCACGTACGGCCTGAGCTGCGGCGCTCATGCAGGCTTGGGACCTCATCAACATGGCAGAGATGCTATCACAGGCGGCCTGGGCCACCTGATACACTCGGCTCCATGCACCTGGTGGCCCTACTCTCCGACGACGCCGACCTCCTGCACGCCCTGCGTTCGTTCAGAGACGGCGCCGACAGGTTCCACCTCCATCCCGTACCTGCGGGCAGCACGAGCGAGCTCATGCGCTCGCTTACCCGCCTGGACTTCGCTGGCGCGGTCGTGCTCGGCGAAACGGCTCAGGCGGAGGCGCAACGCGTGGCCGACCGCAGTTCCCTCGACGCTCAGGAGCTGGGGGCGGCCGATACCCTGACGGTCACGCCCGCCGGCATACTCGCCGACCACACCTTCGGGCGCGCCGTGGCCGCGCTGCTGCATGGCCGCCGCTGGGACGCCACCGGGGCGCACGTGGTGATCCTCGGCGCCTCCTACAAGGCCAAGGCTCTGGCGCGCGAGCTGGCCCGCATGGGCGTCGCCTCGCTGGCGGTGTTGGACGAGGACCGCGTGGCAGCGGAGCGGGCTCTGCCGACCGCGGCGGGCACCACCCTCATGGCCCGCGCCAGCTCCGATCCGCTGGCCGTGACCCTCATCGAACGCGCCGACCTGCTGGTGCGGGTCGACAAGGGCGCGCGGGTGGACGACGCTCTCCTGGGGCCCCACCTGACCGTGATCGACCTGGCGCAGGGCGCCAAGTACGACCTCAGGCGGCGTGCCGTGGAACTGGGAGCGTTGAGCTTCGCCCGCCACGAGGTGGAGGCGCACCGCTTCGAACACGCTCTCAGCCAGGTGCTGGGCGGGTCTATAGGCATTGAGCCGTTCCGCGCGCTCTTCGAGGCGTTCTAGCCGCGTTTCTTGCCGGCACTTACTGGCCTGGCGGAGCGGCCTATGTATCGGGTACTCATGATGTTCAGCCTTGGAATTGACAGACTCGGCTGCATGCTGCGTGCCCTCCGCTCCGAACGTTCCAGCCCCTACGCGGCGACCAGGTACCTACTGAAACCGCTGCTCCTCGCGCTGGTCGCGTTCTCCACGTTGATGGCGGCCGCAGCCCAGGGAGCGGACTCGCTCGCCCCAACCGATCTCTACTACCGCCTGCCTGGCGCCAGCACCACCCTCACCGACGACGCCGTGACCATCCGCTACGGCGCGTATCACGAGACGTACGTGGCCGGCCTGGGCTGGCTCTCCGGCATCGAGGCCGACGCCCCCGTAGTGCGTGACGGCGAGGTGCTGGTGAACTCCTCCGTTCTGGTCGCGCTGGGCGTGAGCACCCCGCGCCTGGAGGGCGTGCGCTCGAGCGGCGGCGCGGAAGTGCGTGTGGTGCTGGACCTGCCGGGTCTCTCGCCCACGCAGCTCGAGGGGCTGCGCGGCAGCGGGCACATGGCCGCAGGGCAGGAGCTGAGCTTCTGGCTGCCGCCGCTGCTGCTGCCGGAACTCGCGCCGGACGAGGTTGCCGGGGTGGCGCTGGAGCTCGCGCAGGAGGAGAACGGCACGCGCCTGCAGGTCTCCGGGCCGGCGCTCGACTACGACGTATTCCCCCTCGCCAACCCCACCCGGCTGGTCCTCGACCTCATGCCCAAGCGCGACCTCACGCCCGCGGTGCAGACCGAGCGCGAGATAGCGCCGGGCGTCTCCTACCGCCGCTTCACGGTGCACACCACCAGCGGCGGCAGCGTGGTGCACGTGGTGAGCATCGCCCGCGCCGCCGGCGAGCTGAGGGTGGTCGGGGAGAGCCGGGTGCCTAGGACCACCAGCCAGCTGGCTTCGGGCGCCCTCGTGGCCCTCAACGCCGGCTACTTCGATACCACCACCTTCAACGCCATCGGTTACCTGCTGGTCGATCATGGTCTGCAGTCGCTCCCCAGCCGCAACCGGGCGAGCATCGGCTTCAGCGCCGGGCAGCCGCCCCTGATAGACCGGCTGGACGTCACGATCCGGCTGCACACCAGCTTCGGCGCCATCGACGTGGGCAGCGCCCAGGTCGACGGCGTGGACGTGGTGCGCACGCCCGGCGCCTTCGCCGGGAGCGGAACGCGCGGCGTGCTGATCGTGCAGGGCGGGCAGGTGGTCGAGAACAAGATCGGACCGCGCCGCGTGCCAGAGGGCGGCTACGCGCTCGTGTACCCGCCCGGCAACCGCGCCATCGCCCTGCTGGACGAAGGCGACCGCGTGATCCTGGACACCCTGATCGAGCCCAGCGACTTCGAGCTGGCGCGTTACGCCGTGGAGGCGGGGCCACTCCTCGTGAAGGACGGTCGGCCCGCGTACCAACCCGAGCTGGAGCGGTTCGCCGTGGGGCAGCGCATCCTCGACGGCCTCACCCAGCAGGCGGCCGTGGGCGTGACCGCCTCGGGCACCACCCTGCTGGTGGTGGCCGAGACCATGCGCGCCTCAGAGCTCGTACCGCTGTTCCTCTCCCTCGGCGCCGACCGCGCCATGCGGCTGGACAGCGGTAGCAGCACCACGCTGGTGATCGAGGGGCGGCCGGTGAACCGCAGCTCCGAGCGGCGCGTGGTGAGCGCCATAGTCCTCGTGCCGGACCGCGCCACCAACCCCTAGCCCGCGTGGCCCGCGGCGGCCTCGCCGCAACCGTGTGCGAGACCCGGGGGCCGCCGCCCCACCCGTATACTCGCAGGCGATAGACATGGGTCACCGTCACCGGCCGCTGCGGGCCCTCCTGGGGCTCTTACTGGCGCTCTCACTCTCAGGTCCGTCGGCTCCCGACTGGCCGCTGGCGGGCGCGCTGGGCCTGGTGTCGGCGCAAGGCGCAACCGGGGGGCCTGAGGGTGCCAGCACCGCTCCAGCACCCGCGCTACGGAGCGCAGCCAACGTCGACTTCTCGCTCGGCGTGGGCGGTCAGCCGGTGGCCGACGCCTGGAACCCGCTAAGGCTCGAGCTGCGCGACGCTCCGCCGGCCACCCTCACGGTCCACGTGGACCAGGGCACGCTCAGGAGCGGCGAGGTGCCGCTCACCATCAGCCTGGCCGTGCGCAGCGGTGCGGGCGTGTCCATCTTCGAGGATCTGGTCTACCTGCCCAGCTTCGCTACGTTGAGTTGGCGACTGGCCACCCCGGAACGGGTGCTGGCCAGCGGCAGCATCGCCGGCCGTGAGGCGGACGAGCGGCCGCTCGATCTGGTGCTCACCAGCAACCCGGGCGCCTACCGCCTGCCGTACCTGGACGCCTACGGGCCCAACGCCCGCATCGTGGACATCGCGGCTGCGCTGCTGCCGCAGGAGGTGGCCGCCTACGACGGCGTACGCAGCCTGATCATCGACGGCACGGCGGCGGCGCCTCGGCTCGAGGCCGTGGCGGCGGCCGTGGCAGGCGGCGTGGTGGTGGTTCTGGCGGGCCCCTTGCCGTCCAGCCATGCGGAACTAGGACTCCTCCTCGGTGAGGCGGAGGTGGTGCGGCTGGGCGCCGGAGCGTTGCTGCAGGTGGCGGAGGGCCGCGAGCGCGCCGTGGAGCTCGCCAGCCAGGTGACGGTCCCCTCGCGCGGCGCGCTGCAGGCCGCGCTACTGCAGGAGCCGCTCATCGATCCGCCCCCTACCTTGGCGGAGACGACGCTGGTCCTTATCCTGGCGGCCTACGCGCTGGGTGCACTGCTGCTGCTCAGGTTCGGGGGCTCGCCCGGCCTGGTGGCCGCCGCTGCCCTGGCTGGGCTCGTGTCGCTGATGGCCTGGCAGCTGCTCCGGCCGGCGGCGCCGCAGCTGGAGGGCGGAGCGGTGCTGGCCCTGGCCGGTGGCGAGCTGGCGACCATGTTCCCCGTGCGCGAGGTTCTCACCATGCCCAGAGCCACCCTCACCTTCGAGGAGCACGCCAGACCTCTCAGGCCGCAGGCGCACCGGGTCGATTCCGCCGGCACGCACCTGACGCTGGAGCGCTGGCGCTCCGTGCTGCTCGAGACCGCGCCGCGCCTGGGGCAGGCGCAGCTGAGCGTCACCAACGGGGTTCCCAGCAACCACGGTCCGACCCCCCTGAGGGACCTCTACCTGGTGGGCGAGGGCCCGCAAGGGGACCTGGCGGCCGGCTCCTCCACCCCGCAGGTGAACGAGACTGGCTCGGCGGAGTGGGCGGGCGATATGGCTCCCCTGCTGCCGGAAGGCACCTGGCTCGCGCGCGACGACTGCGCGGCCGTCTGCACCACCTGGGTGGTCTACCCACCGGTGGAGTTCATGGCGAGCGTAGGGCACACGGCGCAGCCCGCCGGCCCGCTGACGGATCCCTTCCGCGGGGCGCCCGGCGCCACGGAGGGTGAACGGTGAGGCTGCTGGACCACGTCAGCGCCAGGCTCATGCGCCCCGACATGGCGCAGCTCCTCACCCTGTTCCTGGCGGTGTTGGTGGTGGTCGTGGGCTTCTCCTGGCCCTCGGCCGGCGGCCTGGTGAACGAGAGCTGGTTCTCGCTGGCGCCCGCCCGGAGCGCCATCCTGGCGCTGGCAGCTGCCGGCTTCGGCGCCTCCCAAGGACTCATCGTCCTGCCCGGCAGGAACACCACGTACGGTGGCGACGGCCCCGCCAGGCTGGCTGAAGCGCGCGTCACCCTCGGGGCGCTGCTCGTCTGGGCCCTGATCACCATGCCGCTCGAGGTCGTCAGCCACGCCGCTAGCTACCCCGCCACCAACCTCGCCTGGAGCATCTTCGTGTCGCTGCTGACGGTGCCGGCCTTCTACGGGCTGGGTATGGCGCTGCGCAAGGGCGCGGCCCTGCTGCGTGCGAGCTGGGCGCTGCCCATATTGGTGCCCGGCGCGGTCTTCGTAGGCGCATGGCTGGACCTGAGGTTCGAGACCGCCCTGTTCAACCCGTGGACGGCGCCCCTCGCACCCTCCCTCTACCCGGCGGTGGCCGGTGCCACGGCCCTGCTGACCGTCATCTACCTGGCTGGACCGTGGCGCTCCAGGGCAGGACCACGTGCCGAGAGCGCCGCCACCTCCGGCGGGGCGAGGGCATGATCGAAGCCAGCCGCAGGCGCTCCGCGCTCAGAAGATCCGGCGCCGCCTCCCCCTTCGAACTGCACGTGCGCGAGGCGCGGCGTGCCTCGCTGCACAGGCGCCTGCTGCACGCGGCCGTTGCCGCACTGGTCGCCGCCGTTGTGACCGTCTTCCTGCCCCTGCCGCTGCTGGCGCGGGCCGGCATTACGCTTGCCGCCGCACTCCTCGGAGCCGGGTGGCCGCTGCGGCGCGGGGTCGACGCGGCGCTGGCCGCCATCAGGAGCCAGACCGGCCTCAGCTACGAGACCGCGCTGGACCTCCTTCAGCCGCCGGGCGGCGAGCAGGGGCGAAGGCGGGACGCGCGCGAGGAGTCCGCCGCCGAAGCGGAGGCCGACCCTTACGGGCTGCAGCGCGCCGTCATCGAGCGGGCCGGGCTCAGCATCCGCGGCTACGAGAGCGAGCCCCGCCCGGCGTGGTGGTTACCGGCGCTGGTGGTGGCGGCTGCGCTGGTGGTCATACCCGAGTTCGTCGGTAGTCCCGCCACGCGGGCAGAAACCGGGGCTCCCGCCGCCGCCTCGCCCTCTACCGAAGTGATGCCGGAAGCCGAACAGGCGCCTCAGCCTGACGCCCCCGAACCTCCCGCACCCGGACGGGCCGAGCCACCGGCCGCCGGCCCGGACAGGGACGAGAGCGGCGACGACGCGCCCGTGAGTGAGCTGCCGGAAGGCGACGTCGAGGGCCAGTCGCCGCTCTCCCGCTACCTGAACTCCCTGCGGGAGAAGCCCGCCACCGAGGGTGCGCCCACCGAGGGCTCCCAGGGGGACGAGGACACCGCGGAGGCCGACCGCGAAGGCAGTGAAGACGAACGGTCCGGAGAACCCGGTGAGGGGAACGAGAGCGGATCCGGCGACGGCACCGAGCGCGAGACGACCACGAGCTCGCAGGCGCCTCCCACTGGCGGCGATCCGGAAGCTACCTCGGAGCAGGACGACGGCGCCCAGGAGGGCGAGGGCGACCAGGGCAGCGAGACGGCGGAGGCGGCGGGCCAGGAGGGTGAGCCCGGCGAGCAGGCGGGCAGCGAGCAGCTCGACCAGGGGACGAGTGAGGCAGGCGGCCAGGATCCGGGCGACTCCATGCAGGCCAGCATGGGCGAAGGCGACCCTGACAGCGAGACGGAAGGCTCCCAGAGCGCCGGCGTGGGTGGGGCGGAAGCGGGCGAGGAGCTGCTCGACCCGCAGGGCGCGGGCGGAGATCAGGAGCAGTTACCCGGCGTGCTGCGGGATGGGCCGGAGACGGTGGCCGGCAGCGTGCGCATACCGGGCAGCGACGAGGTGGAGCTGCCTCCGGGGAGGAGCCACGACGCCTACCAGGCCGCAGCGGAGGAAGCCATCAGCGAGGGCGATCTGCCCCTCGACTACCAGGAGATCATCCGCCGTTACTTCCGATGAGCAGCGAGCTGATCAGGTAAGGCAGCTCTGCCAGCAGCGAGGAGGCCAGTTCGGGAGCGGCGCGCTCTGCCAGCGCCTGGACGGTGGGGTCGTGCTCCGGCGCGGGTAACGGCATGTCCGTGGACTCCACGCGTGAGCCCTGGTGGGTGCGCGTCCGCATGACCTGCACCACGGAGTCGTTGCGCGGATCCACCACCTGCGCCTCCAGCGCCACCGACACGTCCACGCGCCGGCTGCTGCCGTCGCGCGTCTCGGTAACCTCGCGCTCGAGGACCGGTGCGCCGATCATCACGGCCAGGTCGGCGTCCTGGGTCCTGGCTATGCGCGCGGCGCTGGCCGCGGCGCGGCTGTGGAACATGTCGTTGTGCGTCTCGAGGAAGCGCATGGTGAACGAGGAAACGAAATCGAAGGGCGCGTCGGCCCGGTCTTCCAGTTCCGCTTGCACGGACTCGGCGGCGCCCCCGATACGGGACTGTGCCGGAGCGTTCATCATGGCGATGGTGGCGCGAGCCTCCCCGGACTGCTGCGAGGGGGCGCAGGCGCCCAGAAGCAACGCGCTTAGCGCCGCGGTTAGGATCAACAGCCTGTTCATGAGACCATGGTGCCACGGCGCGGGGCGCTAGCGCAGGTCAACGGTTGCTTCCTGAAGGGTCGCTCAACGTGCGCACCTCAGTCGTCATGCCGAACGACCATGGCGCCGCCGTTCGTTACCTCCGTCAGGCGCAGGGTTGCCGGCTCCAGCTGCGCTTCCGGCAGCGTGAGTTCCAGTTCCAACCCTTCGGCCCCGAAGTCGGTGGTGCCCTTGCGCGAGTCGGGATGCATGCCCACGAGCTCGTCCACGGTGCGCAGCACCACGTCGACCAGCGCGAAGCCCGCCTTCACCGTGACGGTGGCCATGTCCACCACCTCGCGCACGCCGGCCCGGTCGAGCGCCTTGCTCACGGCGCCGGAGTACGCGCGCACCAGGCCGCCGGCGCCCAGCTTCTTGCCGCCGTAGTAGCGCACCACCACCGTGGCCACCATGTCCAGTTCGCGCTTGAGGATCACCTC
>CAZPWN010000079.1:0-6678 GCA_964590475.1 uncultured bacterium
TCCAGCAGCCATGCGAAGGTGGCGGCCGCGCTCATGCCCCCCACGGCGTGCTCGGCCCAGTGGTACTCGAGCAAGTCCAGCTCCGCGTCGCCCAGCACGCTGCGCGGCAGGCGCACCACTGGCCGTTTCCTGTCCGCCAGCTGCACCACGCGCGCGGCGGGTGCCGCTCCGTGAAGGCCCGCTCGCTGGCCCCGCACGAGGGACACCCGCCACAGACCCTGCACGAACGCTCCCAGAACGCGGAGCGGCGGCTGATCCCCGATGCCATGGATGACCAACAGCGCCTTGCGGCGCTTCCCCAGTTGATCTGTGACCACTGAAGGCACTCTAACGCGCCTCACACCGTTCCTGGCCACCTCCGGCCTTAGACTCCGGACATGCGTATAGCTCTGAGGACCACCGTAACCGCCCTCGCCCTCCTCCTGTGCGTCGGCGCCGCGTCCGCCCAGGGCGGAGCGCCCTACAGCTGGCGCGCCCTGTACCAGGGGCAACTGGCCGGCGAGCAGGTCACGCTGGACCTCACCCTGGGCGGGGACGGCTTCGCATACGGCCGCCTCACGCTCGCGGGCTCCGGCCGCCCGCTCGCCGGGGCGGGCACGCATGGTGAGGACGGCAGCTTCTCACTGCTTCTGAGCGAAGCCCTCACCGCCGAACCGACCTCCGTGGCCATCGACCTCGCGTATCACGCGGATCAGGCGAGCGCTAACCCGCCGGCGGCGGGGCCTCTGCCGGCGGCGCGCCTCACCGGCACGCGCAACCTGGAGTGGACGGACGACGGCGCCACGGTGCAGGTCGAGCTGGAGCACCAGGACGGAGCCAGCGCCCCCGAGGGTGCCGGCACGCTCGAGCGGGTGGCGCAGTACGCCTTCGGCAGTGTGGTGGAGGGCCGCATCGACGTCTCCTACGCCTACCCGCGCTTCGGTAGCGGTGCAGGAGCGCTGAACCAGTTGCTGGAGCGCGGCGCCTCGGAACGGCTCGGCATGTGGCTCGCCGACGGCCGCGACATGGTGGACGGAGGCGAGGGCCTCGGCTGGGCGTGGACGCACAGCGAGAGCGTGGACCTGATGGGGGCGGCCGGGCCGTACCGCAGCCTCTTGTCTAGCTTCTACTACTACACCGGCGGTGCGCACCCGAACGGCCACGGCGAGAGCATGCTGCTCGAGGTAGGTGAGGGGACCGTGCGGCTGCTCGAGCTGGCCGAGCTGTTCGGCCCCGAAGCGGAGTGGCGGGCGCACCTGAGCGGAACCGTGCTGGCGAGCCTGGCCGAGCAGGAGGCGGCGGCCGTGCTGTCGGGCGAGATCACGCAGCTGAACGAGCAGGACCTGGCCACCTTCACGCTGGGGCCCGCAGGGCTCACGTTCCACTTCGCTCCGTACGCGGTCGGCCCCTACGTCCAGGGCAGCTTCCGCGTCACCCTCGCCTACGAGGAGCTCATGCCACTGGCGGCGCCAGGAGGGGCGCTCGAGACGTTCGCGGCGAAGTTCGGCGCGGACTGAGGCTTTCGACCAAGCGGTCACGCGCCCGGGGAATGGACGCGCGCGGCGCCCGCTCCGCTACCTGCTCAGCGGAACCCGCGCCGGCGCGGCCTGAGGCCGCCCAGCAGCCACAGCACCAGCGCCAGCACCATCAGGGCCGCTCCCAGGCCGCCCACCACTATGTAGTTGCGTAACGGCACCTGCATCAGCTCGGGCGGCAGGTTACGCACCGCGTAGGCCAGGAGGTCGCCCAACGCGGCGAAGGTGCCCTGAGACACGGCGCCGGCCGGCACGCCAGTTGCGCTGGGCAGCGCGGCGTCCAGGCGGTAGAAGGCGAGTGCGCCCACGCCCGCGCCGAGCAGCAGCGCCAGACCGGGGTTCACGAGCCTGAGCAGCCCGCGCGAGAAGCCCACGAGCAGCACGGCGAGTAGCAGCGCCGCCAGGCCCACCAGCCAGCTCCACGTCTGGTAGCGGCCGTGGGCGCGGGACGAGAACAGATCGAGTACCGGTGCGGCGGACTCGACGCGCTCCACCTGATCGGGCCGCGTCAACTGTGCCGCCGCCAGCTCGCCGCCCCCACGCCAGGCGCGCTCGGCCAAGGCCTCGAGCACGCGCTCCTCGGCCTGATCCGGGCTGAGGCCCGCCAGCTCGGAAGCGGGCAGGAGGC
Organism: uncultured bacterium; assembly: GCA_964590475.1. Taxonomy (GTDB): domain Bacteria; phylum Deinococcota; class Deinococci; order Deinococcales; family Trueperaceae; genus JAAYYF01. The sequence continues at coordinate 2,143 of CAZPWN010000079.1, forward strand.
CGGAGAGGCTGCCCTGCTCTTCCGCACCGGAGCCCGCGAGCACGGCCTTGGCCTCCGCCAGGCGCGACTCCATCTCCGCCTCACGGCCCAAGAGCATGGTGCTGAAGAGCTCGTGTAACCGCGCGCGCGCCACGGTGTCCACGCCCCGCGTGAGCCGGGCGCGCAGGTTGTCGTTGGTGATCAGCGCGAGGGCTTGCTGCAGGCCGCCCTCCAGCACTTCGCCCGTCAGCTCGCCAACGATGGCAGTGCCGACCTGCCGGGCGGTCATGTTCTGCACCTGGTTCACCGGGAAGGTCACGAACACGCCCACCAGCGGCTGCACCGGCTGGCCCGGGTTGGCGGCCGCCTGGGCGGGCCAGTCCGCGGCGCGGGTGCCGTCGTCGAGGCCCCCGCCCGCCATCTCCTCGTCGATGGAGGCGGCTATCAGCTGCGGCACCGGGCCATCCAGGGCAGCCTCGAACTGCCTGCGCAGCCCGTCGTTGCCCAGCATCTCCAGCAGGGCCGGCCGCCCGCCCGTCACCACGCGGTCCGCCAGCACGCCGGCGCTGCGGCTCACGGCGTCGTTCACCGCGAAGGTGGGGACCTCGGTCGGGTCGGCGTAGACCTGCATGCCGGGTAGCAGCATGAGCGGTTGGCCGGGGGCGTAGCCCGCGCCCGTGCGGACCTCCACCAGGCTGCCGTCGCCGCCGGGCCTGAGCGTGAGCCTCAGGACGGCGCGCGAGAGCGCTTGACCGCTATCCCGGTCGCTGAGCTGCGCGAGGCTGAAGAAGAGCCCTCCCGCCAGTGCCGCCAGGGCGAGCAGGACCGCGCTGGCCCAGGCCACGTCGCGTTGCCATGCAGGTTGTCGTTCCGTTCGGTACATAGGTACGTCCTAGTGAGGGTTGGAGCCGGTGACACCGGCAAGGTTCCGCTACCTTACCGCGCTCGCCCGGGCCTGGCGACCCTTACCATTGGTGCATGAACGCGCCACGCCGCGTGACGGTCATCCCGCTAGTGGGGCCGTTCCACACGCGCTTTCCCCTGTACAACGTCGTACACGTCCGAGAACTCCTGCGCGCCCTGAAGCCCGACGTGATCGCCCTCGCGCCGCTGCCCCCGGGCGCCTTCGCCTCGCCGGCCTGGCGCGCCACCAGCGAGATAGCGCTGCCCCACACCGTGGTGCCCTGGGCCGAGCGGCGGGGCGTGCCTCTCGCCCTGGTCGGCTCCGTAACGGGCCTGCCGGACGAGCCGGGCGAGGAGGGCGACGAGGAAGCGTTCCTGCGTTACTTGGACGAGTTCGCCATCGGCAAGACGCACCTGCGCGAGGTCAGTGCCGCGCTCGGCCCCGCCGAGGGGCTGCTCGGTCGCGCCCTGGACCTGGGTCGCATCCTCAATGAACTGGTCCCTGCCCTAGGCGAGTACCACGAGCTGCGCCGCACCAAGTTCGGCGAAGGGCCCGGCACGGGCTGGCGCGCCGCACGGGCGGAGCGCATGGCGCAGCGCGTGGGGGCGCTCGACGGGGCCCACACCGCCGTGCTCGTGGGCGTGGACGACTACGGCGCGCTGGTGAGCGCACTCGACACCGCCCTGGAGGGGCGCGCCAGCGTGGAGGAGCCGCCCCAACCGGAGCTGAGCGAGGAGGCCGCCCGCGAAGCCAAGGAGCGCTCGCTGCTCGACGTGGCCATGCGCGGCGAGGTGGAGGACCCAGCCGGCCTGCTCGGCCAGCTACGCAGCATGGGCACGCCCGAGGCGAGCTACCACGAGGCCAACATCCTGCTGGCGCACGGGCACGCGGCCGAGGCGCTCGAGAAGCTGAAGCAGGTGACCTCGGGCGACTTCCAGGAGCCCTACTACCTACCCGGCTTCGTCCTGGCGCGCCTAGGCGAGCTGCAGGACATGGCGGGCGAGCGCCAGGCAGCCCTGCGCGCCTACCGCGGCGTGCTGGCGCTTAGCTACGCGCCGCCGGAGGCAGTGGAGGCGGCCGAGGCGGGGCTCGAGCGCCCGTTCCAGCCGCAGCCCCAAGCGCAGGGGTGAACCTCCCCGCCTCCGACTTCCCCGCCTACCGCGCGGAGCTGCCGTTCACCTACGCGTTCGGGCGCTTCGCCGTGCTGGAGGCGCTGGCGCGCAGGCCAGCAGACGTGATGGCCGTCCTGTGGCACGGCGACATGCAGGGGCGTCAGGCGGCGGCGCTGCTCGCGGCGGCGGAGGCCGCTGGCGCAGCCGCCGAGCGCGACGACGCCACGGTGGCGCGCCTGCGGCGGAAGGGCAACGTCTACTGCCTGGCCCAGGTAAGGAAGCGGGAGGAAGCGCTGGACGCCGGCGCGGATCACGTGGTGCTGGTGCGGCCCAGCCACCCTGGCAACGTAGGCACCGCCATTAGGAGCCTGGTGGCCTTCGGCTTCCTGGACCTGGCGCTCATCGAGCCCGGCATCGACCCGTGGGGCGCCTACGTGGTGCGCGCGTCCGTGGGTCTGCGCTTCGCGCTGAGGTGCAGATCGTTCGGCTCCCTGGACGAGTACGTGGCAGCGTGCGAGCTGCGTGGCGCGGGCATGGGGCCGCCCCAAGCCAGCGAGGCGGGCACCGCCGGGTCACGGCGCCTCTACCTCTTCGACGCGGCCGGGGAGCAGGAGCTCGACGACGTCTCGTTCGCCCGCCCCTTCTCGCTGGTCTTCGGACCCGAGTGGAGCGAGGTTTCTCCCGCGGAAGCAGCCGGCCGCGCGCGGGGCCGCCACGGGCGCTTCTCCACCGTGAGGATCCCGCAAGGCAATCAGGTAGAATCGCTGAACTTGGCGACAGCGGTCTCACTCGCTGCCTACCGTGCGCGGCGGCTACCGATCGGGGGGAGTCGGCGGTAAGCGTGAGCGTGCAGCGACACGTTAGCTGATCACGACCGCATCACGCCTAGGGGGCGCTGGTGACACGCAACTTCTGGATCCTACTGGCCGCGTTCGGCGTGCTCGTAGCTGCATCTTTCACGGGCCGCGACGCGGCCATCGTGACGCTCGGCATCTCTGCGGTCCTGGTGGCCGTGGTGGCCGTGTGGCGCCGCCCCCGGGCGCTGGCCTGGCACCTGGCGGCCTTCGGCGCCGTGGCCTGGGCCACCGAGGAGGTGGCCTGGAGCGTCTCCCGCCTCAGCGCCAACTTCAACCCCACACTCATCACCGAGCTGGGGTATTACCTCGGCGCCGCCGCGTGGCTCGGCGCGCTCCTGGTGGCGCCGGGGAAGCGCGTCCCGCGCACCCTGCTGTTGGCCGCCATCCCGCCAGTGGGGCTGGTGGTGTGGATGCTGCTCGACGACGTGGGCGCCGCCGTCGGCTTGATCTTCCCCGTCGTGGAGCTGGTGCTGCTCCTGGCCGCGCTGCCGTTTCTCGGAGGCACCATCAAGAGCGGCGCGTCGGAGGGCCGCCTGCTGGTCGTCATGGGCTTCTTCTTCCGGGCGCTCGCCTCCGCCGCCTACGCCTGGCTGGGCGGCGGCACGGACTCGGACTACCTGATCCTGTGGCAGCTCGGCTACGTCTGCCTGGGCCTCGGCGTCTTCATGGAGCTGAACGACCTGCACGTCGACTTCGTGGCGGCCGGCACCACCGTGGTCACCCTGCAGCTGGCGGCGGCGCGCATGCTGGCGTTCATCTACTCCGGTTCCGGCACCCGTTCGAACGTCGACGCCTTCGCCGTGGTCGGCAGCCTGGCGTTCCTGCAGCTGGCGCTGGTACTGGTGGCGCTACTCAACAACAACGCCAGGCACATGCGCGCCCAGCAGGAGCAACGAACGTGGTCGTCGCTCCTGGAGCGCGCCATGAGCCAGGCGACCGACGGCCCCACCTTGACCGCCCTGCTGGACCGAACGCTGAGGAGCATCCCGGGGCTGCAGGGCATCGAGCTTCACTCTGGCTCGAGTAGCGGCGAGCTGGCCGGCTACCCGTACCCGCTGGTGACCGGCGGGACGGAGGTCGGGCGCCTCTTCTTCCAGCGCCAGCCGGACGCCACGTCGGCGCTGGACAACTCCGCGCCCCTCTTGGCGGCCAGGATCCAGCAGGTTCACGAGCACGACCGCTGGCGCACGGCGGCACTGACGGACCCGCTCACCAACCTGCTCAACCGGCGTGGCCTGGAGATGCGCATAGGCGCCCTCTTCGAGCAGGCGCGGCGCGAGGGCAAGGCCGTGAGCATCGGCCTCATCGACATCGACCACTTCAAGCGGGTCAACGACGTGTACGGCCACTCCACGGGCGACAAGGCCCTCAAGGAGCTGGCCGCCATCCTGAGGCGTCAACTGAGGCCCAACGACATAGCCGTGCGCTGGGGCGGCGAGGAGTTCCTGGTGGTGCTCATCTCCGACCTGAAGGGCGCCCTCGACGCCATGCGCCGCCTGAGGCGGGAGCTGGGGGCAGCCAAACTGGGGCAGATCGCCTGGCCGCTCGCCGCCTCGGTCGGGCTGGCGGGCGGCACGGTGCCCGAAACCAACGAGGCTCTGACCGAGTGGGTAGAGCAGGCCGACGCGGCTCTCCTGCGCGCCAAGGCGCTCGGCCGCAACCGCATCGAGCTGCACGGCGAGGT
>CAZPWN010000079.1:6778-9675 GCA_964590475.1 uncultured bacterium
CGCGCCCCGCTACCTGCACGGCGCTTTAGGTAACATGCGCCATGCGTGAGCTCCTCTACGACGCGGCGAAGCACTTCAAGCGCGGCAAGGCCCTGGCCGAGCGCGGCGACGTGCGCGGCGCCATGGCGGCCTACGAGGACGCTCTCAGGGAACTCCACGCCGTGAAGCCGCAGCGCATGCGCGACGTGCTGCTGGCGCAGGTCTACCTGTCGCGCTTCCAGGCAGGACGCGCCCTCGACGCCAGGCGGGCCGACAGCGACCTGCGGGTCGGTTACAGCTACGCCCGCACCACGCACGAGCCCACGGTGAGGCTCCTGGCGGAGCAGCTGTGGAACGCGCGGCTCGAGGAGCCCTCCCAAGCTCCCGCCTCGCAAACGGCGAAAGGCGAGGCCGGGCGCCAGGGCGGCAGGCGCGGGCGCCGCCGCAGGGGAAGCAGCCGCAACCGTCAAAGCGGGTAGCATTGCGCCATGAAGCGGATCCTTGAGCAGGCCTACGCGGCCGAAGACGAGTTCCTGACGTTATTGGCCGACCTGGTGGCGCACGAGAGCCCCTCGTCGGACGTGACCGCCCTGAACGAACTGGCCGACAGGCTGGAGGCGGTGCTAGAAGAGCGCGGCTTCGAGACCACCCGCCACACGCGCCAGGGCACGGGCGACATCATCGAGGGCCGCGTGCAAGGCGGCGACGGCCCCTCCACCCTCCTCCTCTGTCATTACGACACCGTGTGGCCCCTGGGCACCCTGGCGGAGATGCCGTGGCGCCGCGAGGGCGACAAGGTCAGCGGACCGGGCGTGCTCGACATGAAGGCCGGCATAGCCAACGCCATCACGGCGGTCGGCATCGCCGGGCAGCTCGGGCTGCCCCTGGCTGGCCCCGTCACGCTGCTCCTAACCTCCGACGAGGAGGTCGGCTCGCTGCAGTCCCGCGAGCTCATCGAGGAGCGCGCGAGAGCTCACGACCGGGTGCTCGTGATGGAGCCCGGGCGCGACGACGGGGCCCTCAAGGTGGGCCGCAAGGGCGTCGGCGACTTCCACCTGCACCTGCGGGGCCTCTCCGCTCACGCCGGCAACAACCCCGCCGACGGCGCCAGCGCTCTGCGGGAGCTGGCCCACATGCTGCTCTACGTCGAGGATCAGGCTGACAACGTGCTGGGCACCACCGTGAACGTGACCACGGCGAAGGCCGGCTTCGCCAGCAACGTCATAGCGGAGGAAGCCACCGCCACCGTGGACGTGCGCGTGCTGAAGACCAGCGAGGCGGAGAAGGTCACCCAGGCCATCCACGACTACAGTCCCCGCGACAGCCGCGTGAAGCTCACCGTTACGGGTGGCCTGAACCGCCCGCCGATGGAATCCACCCCGCAGAACATGGAGCTCTACGAGCAGGCGGTCACGCTCCTGAGCGAGGTGGGGCTGGCCCTCGAGGGCGCGGTGGTGGGCGGCGGCTCCGACGGAAACTTCACCTCCGCGCTGGGCGTGGCCACGCTCGACGGTCTGGGCTCCGCGGGAGCCGGTCCGCACGCGCGCGGTGAGCACATCCGCCTGAGGGAGACGCTCGAGCGCGTGGCTCTGGTCACCGGAATGCTGACACGCGCCTGAGCATGCCGGGCACGGGGAGGATGGCGCGGGCGCTGCTGTGCGCCCTTAGCGGGCTCGCCCTGACCTTGGCGCTGCCACCGACCGGCTGGTGGCCGTTCGTCTTCGTGCTGGCGCCGCTCTTCGTGGTCGTGGCCAGGTCGCGGCGTCACCGGAGCGCTCTGGCGGCCGGCTTCTGGTTCGGGCTGCCGTTCTTCGCCGTGTACGTGCTGTGGCTGCCGCGCAGCTTCGCCGTGCTGTTCGGTCCCGCGTTCTGGTTCGTCTTCCCGCTGATGGTGGTGCTGCTGGCGCTCTTCTGGGGGCTCACCACCTGGGCGGCGTGGTTCCTGGCGGGCGGGCGGCGCGGCGCGGCGCCGGGCGCCAGAGCGCTGCTCGTTCTGCCGGTGGTGTGGGTGCTGGTGGAGTGGGCGCGCACCCAGGGCTACTTCGCCTTCCCGTGGGGCACCCTCGGTTACGCCTGGCTCGACGCCGCACCAGGACAGTTGGCGGAGCACGTGGGCGTGTACGGCCTGAGCCTGCTGGCCACCGCCTGCGCCGCGCTCCTCGCCTGGCCGTTCGCCACCCTCTCGGGCCGCCCCGCCGCGTCACGCGTGGCTGACGCCTCGTTGACGACGCTGGCCGTCCTGGCTTTGATGGGGCTGGCATTCTGGCAGGGCGCCGCCCTTCTGCCCAGGGTGGCGAGCGTGGGTGGAGCCGCCCCGGCGCCTGCCGAAGGGACCCTGGAACCGCCCGGCGGGCGGGTGGCGGAGCCGCTAGCGGCGCAAACCCCCAAGCGCGCCCTGCTGGTGCAGGGCAACGTGGATCCGTTCGCGCGAGCCACCACGGCCGCCACCGAGCTGTCCATCCACCTGGAGCTCACCCGGCAAGCCGCCGACGCCGGCCCGTTCGACCTGGTCGTCTGGCCCGAGGGCGCCGTGATCGGCTACCGGCTCGACACGGGCGACGCGGGCGAGCTGCGGGCCACCATCACGGACACCGCGCCCGGCGCCAACTTCGTGGTGGGCGGGAGGTCGTACGTGGGCGGCCGGGGCGACAGCCACAACTCGCTCTTCAGCCTCTCCGAGAGCGCGCTGCTGGACCGGTACGACAAGGAGTACCTCGTGCCGTTCGGCGAGAGGTGGCCCCTCATCGACCAGCTGGAGGGTCTCTACCGCGGCGTCTTCGGTCTGTTCGGCCTGCCGCTGCTGGCCAGCACCCTGCCGGGCGCCGGGCCGGATCCGCTGGCCACCACCCTGGGCCCGGTGGCCGCCTACATCTGCTACGAGTCGGTCTTCCCGCAGGTGCAGCGCGCCATGGTGGCGC
>CAZPWN010000080.1:0-9298 GCA_964590475.1 uncultured bacterium
CGTCGGCCAGGGAGCCGGGCTCCTTCATGGAGCGCAGGTTCTCGAGGTGGAACGAATCTAGCCGCAGGTTCTTGTTCTGGGTGGCGTACTCGCTGAAGGCTGCCTTGACCTGCTCCATCAGGGCGGTTACTTCGTCGTCCTGTCTGTCGGCGGGGACCTCGGCGATGGTGCTTACGCGGGCGCGCAGGCTGGGACCGGGGACGTACTCCTCGATGCGGGCGCGGTCGCGGCCCTCCACGAGGACCTGAAGGGTGTCGTTGGGGAGGCGGATTACTTGCTTGACCAGGGCGAGGGTGCCCACGTCGTAGAGCTCGTTATCGCCGGGATCGTCCACCCGCGAATCGCGCTGAACGACCAGTAGGACCCGGTTGTCGCCCGCCTGCGCCTCTTCTAGCGCGCGCTTGGACTTGGGCCGACCGACGTCGACGTTCTCCAAGGTGCGGGGAAGGACGACTTGCGTCCTGAGTGCAATTACGGGTAGTTCCCAATCCATGACCCAAGTAAACCCCGGGAAGTGGTGTTAGTACCGTAAGGTGGCTGACTGCCGCGCCCGCATCAGAGTTCGGTCGTGGCGTCGAGCTCAGGGGCTATGGGCTCGATCCCCATGGCGCTTAGCTGCGGCGCGAAGCCGTCCATCACCTCGGGTTCGCCGTGGACCATCACCACCTTCTCGGGCTTGGCGGGTTCGATGAAGGCCATAAGATCATCGTGGTCGGCGTGGGCCGAGAGGCCCGAGATGGTATTGATCTGCGCCCTGACCGCTATCTCGTCGCCGTAGATCCGCACGCGCTGCGCGCCGTCCTGCAGCATGCGGCCCAAGGTGCCGTGCGCCTGGTAGCCGACGATGATCAGGCTGGACTCGCCGCGCCACAGGTTGTGCTTCAGGTGGTGCAGGATGCGCCCGCCCGTCATCATGCCGGAGCCCGCCACGATGACGGCGCCTCCCTCCAGGTCGTTGAGCCTCTTCGACTCCTCGGTGCTCACGGTGTAGGTGAGCTGCTCGGGTTCGAACGGGTCGCGCCCCTGGGCGAGCTCGGCGGCCACCTCTGGGAGGAACTCGTTCTGGCAGCGCTGGTAGAGCCGCGTCATGCGCGTGGCCATGGGCGAGTCGAGGTACACGGGGCGCTGGGCCACGGAGCCCGACTCCATCTCCCGCTTCAACAGGTAGAGCACCTGCTGCGTGCGCTCCAGCGCGAAGGTAGGGATGAGCACGTTGCCGCCGCGGGCGAACGAGCGCACCAGCACCTCCTCGAACGCCGCTTCCGTGTCGGAACGGCTGGGGTGGGTGCGGTCCGCGTAGGTGGTCTCGATGACCAGCACGTCCGTCTCGTTCGGCTTGACGGCCGTGGCGTGCAGGGCGCTCTCCCGGTTGCCCAGGTCGCCCGAGAAGGTGATGCGCTCGTTGGCGCCGGTGACCTCTATGTAAGCGGACCCGAGGATGTGGCCAGCGGGGCGGAAGACGGCCCTCACCTTGTCCGACAGCCGGTGGGGCCGGTCCAGCTCCACCCTGGTGAAGCGGCTTATGACCTCCTCCGCGTCCTCGCTCGTGTAGAGGGGCGGCAGCACCTCCTGCTCCCGGCCCGCCCGCCGCGCCTTGCGGAGCGCCCGTTCGTGGTCCTCCTCCTGTATGCGCGCGGAGTCACGCAGGATCACCTTGGCTATCTCGGCCGTGGCCTCCGTGCAGTGGATGGGACCGCGGTACCCGTGCTTGAGGAGAACCGGCAGGCGCCCCACGTGGTCTAGGTGCCCGTGGGTCACCAGCACCGCGTCCAGCGCCGCCGCCTCGAAGGGCAGCGAGTTGCGGTTCAGCGCATCCATGGAGGCGCCGCCCTGGAACAGCCCGCAGTCCACCAGGAAGTTGACGTCGTCGATCTGCAGGTGATGGCTGCTGCCCGTTACGGTGCGGGCGGCGCCCGCGCTGGTGAGTCTCATGCTTGCCTCCAGAGGAGCCGGCCTTCTTCGAGCGAGCAGGTCACGCGCCCCTCGTGGCGTAACCAGCCGAGGTAGGCGGTGATGGTGGTGAAGTTGAGGTGGTAGCGGGCGAGGTCCGTCATGATGGCGCCCATCGCTTGGGTGGCCGCGGCCAGCACGTCCTCCGTGCCGCCCCCTTGGCAGGCGGACTCCACCGCGCGGGCCGCGCCTAACAGCGCCTGCCGGTTGAGCTCCGCCAGCTCGCCCACCTCCTCGGTGGGTTCACCGTGGCCGGGCAAGGCGGTTCGCACCTCGCCGGCCTCCACCAGCCCCAGCAGCTTCTCGACGCTGCTCAGCTGACCTCCCACGTCCTGCGAGAACGGGAAGGGGTACTTCTCTAGGGTGGCGCCGCCGAAGAGCGAATCGGTGGCCAGGAGCACGTCGTCCACGAGCACGGCCAATTGCCGGTGCGCGTGCCCGCGCACGTCGATGAGCCGCAGCGACACGTCGCCGAGCTCGTACTCGCCCTCGGACACGACTCGGTGGACCGGGGAGGCCTCGGCCTGGAGCCACTTGTTGGTCAGTTCGGGCAACGGCTTGGCGCCGTGGAACAGGTAGATGGGCTCGAGGATGGGTGCCCGGATGATCTCCGCCTCGACCTCCGGCGCCCAGACCTGCGCCTGCGGGAACTGCCTCAGCAGGTAGGCGTTGCCGCCGTAATGATCGGCATGGGAGTGGGTGCAGAGGATGGTACTCAGTTGCAGACCGAGCCCGTCCAGCGCCTTGCGGATCTTGCGGCCGTGCTCCTTGTCCTGGCCCGAGTCCACCAGCAGCGCCCGGGAGCCGCCCAGATCGACGATGGCGCAGTTGACGCCGCCCAGCAGGGCGTGCACGCGTTCCGATAGCTGTACCAGCATGGGGCAGGGTACCAGTGGACGGGCTTCCGTGAACCGTGCCCCGGGCCCACGTTCGGCCTCACGACGCTGGTCGACGGTTACGACTCGATAGGGGAGCGCCTGAAGCGCGCCAGGTAGAACCCATCCCTGCCCCCGAGCGGCAGGATGTAGCTCCCGGGTTCCGGACCGTTGGCACTTGCGGCAGGGGGCTCCATGGGCGCGGCCGTCTCCAGCGCTTCGAGTTCGAACTCGGGCCGCTGCTCCAGCAGGTAGCGCGCCACGGCCGGCCCCTCCGCGTCCGTCAGGGAGCAGACCGCATACAGGAGCACCCCGCCGGGCGCCACGAGTTCGCTGGCGGTGAGGATCATGCGTCGTTGCAGCGTGGCCAGCTCCTCGACCGATGCAGGGGTTATCCGGAGCTTTATCTCCGGGTTGCCGCGCAGGGTGCCCGTACCCGAGCAGGGCGCGTCGAGCATCACGTAGGGCGCGGGCTCGACCTCGGGTAGGTCCGTCAGGTCGGCCACCAGATGCTCGGCCTCGAGGCCCAGCCGCGCGAGGTTGTCCCGCGCCGCCGCGGCCCGGTCCGCACTCAGCTCGAGCGCAGTTACCTCCGCCCCCTGCGAGGCGAACACGGCCGTCTTGACTCCGCGGCCGGCGGCCAGGTCCAGCACGCGGGCGCCCTCACCGGCGCCGAGTGCCAGCGCTGCCTGCAGCGAGCTGGGGTTCTGCGGCTGGACGTGCCCCAGGCGGTAGGCGGCCAGCTGGGCCACGGGCAGCGCCGCGCGCACGCGGTAGGAGGCGGGGAAGCCGGAGCCTGGCAGCAGGGGTTCGACGCGCGCTCCGTCGCGCTCCAGCAGCGCCGTGGCCTCGGGCCCGAACGAAGTGAGCCAGAGCGGTTCCGGTTCCAGCATGCCCTCGGCTGCCAGCCGGGCGTTCTCCTCGCCCAGAGCGCGGGTGAACATGGCCAGAAGCCACGGCGGCAGGTTCAGCTGCACCGCCGGAGGCTCGTCCGCCGGCCGGTCGACGCGTCTGAGCACGGCGTTGATGAGGCCGGCCAGGCGCGGGGTCTCGCGCTTGACCTGGGCCACCCAGGCGCTCACGGCGGCGTAGGGCGGGGTCTCGCGGAAGAGGATCTCGTACGCCCCCAGCCGGAGGGCGCCGCGCACCCGAGGCGGCAGCTTGTCGGGCGCCTTGAGTAGCGGCGCAAGGGCGTTGTCTATCTGGTTCAGCCGGCGCATGACGCCGTAGGAGAGCTCGGTAACGAACGAGCGATCGTGGCCGGCCAAGCCGGAGGCGTCGAGGGCCATGCTGAGGGAAGGCGCTAGGTAGGAGCCGTGCAGTACACGCTCCAGCACGCTCAAAGCTACGCTCCTGGCGCTCGTTCCACGAGTCGCTGCCCGCACCCTAAAGACCTAAGCCGTCAGGCGTGCGCGTTGAGTTGGTTCGAGGTTCCCCCGGGCACGGAGAACGACTCTATCAGGAAGCGCACGGCGGTACGTTCCTCGTCGTGTAACTCGAGCTTCACGAAGGAGGGCACGGTGTGGAGCCCCAGCCCTTCGGCCTCTATGTAGGAGCGCGCGATGGCGATGGCCTTGACGGCCTGGTTGACCGCGTGCGGGCCGATGGCCTGCACTTCTACCTCGCCTGCGCTGCGGAGTAGAGCGGCGATTGCCCCGGCGACCGAGTTAGGTCGCGATGATCCTGAGACGCGTAAGATTTCGATGTCCGACCTCCAGACGGTGCAAAGGCTGTCCTGATTGTGGTCCGTTCCCCATAGGGGGTGAGGCTCGTTCGTCACGTCTGGCTCCGGGCTTCTGTAGTAGTGCCGCCGGAGTGCGCCCCGCCCTGGACTAGGCCACCTAGTTGAGGCCTATGCCGATGCGCATGCCTTGACAGCGCCGGACTACGCCCGTATAGTCGCCGACGATGATTCCGCAGTTCAGCAGCGCCACCACGAACCTAGTTATCACCAGGGGTCGTGCTGGCTGATCTGTACCTACAGAAGCCTGCGAACCCCGCCGAGAGCCAAACTCGGCGGGGTTCTTCTTTTGTACGAGACACGGGATCGTGAGGCGCCCAGCCAGGGAGTGAAGGCGGGTCGGAGGTCGGGATGACAGGTTCGGAAGTTGTGATGAAGATGCTGGAGCGGCACGGCGTGGAGGTGGTGTTCGGCCACCCGGGCGGTGCCATCATGCCCATCTACGACGCGCTATACGACTCCCCCGTGGAGCACGTGCTCGTGCGGCACGAGCAGGCCGGAGCGCACATGGCGGACGCTTACTACCGCGCCAGCGGCAGGACGGGCGTCTGCTTCGCCACCTCGGGTCCCGGCGCCACCAACCTGGTGACGGGTCTGGCCACCGCCATGATGGACTCCTCGGCGGTCGTGGCCATCACCGGCAACGTGGCCAGCGGCCTCATCGGCACCGACGCCTTCCAGGAAGCCGACGTCTACGGCATCACCACGCCGGTGACGAAGCACAACTTCCTGGTAAGGGACGTGAACGAGCTGCCCAGGGTGCTGGCCGAGGCCTTCCACATCGCCAGCACCGGTCGGCCCGGTCCCGTGCTCGTGGACATAACCAAGGACGTGCAGCAGGCGACGTACGAGGGCAGCCTCGAGGTCGAGATCGACCTGCCCGGCTACCAGCCGTACGTGGTGGCGGACGAGGCGAGCGTCCAGGCCGCCGCCGATGCGGTAGCGGCAGCCAAGCAGCCGGTGATGATCGTGGGTGGCGGCGCCCAGAGCGGCACCGAGCAGGCGGTGGCCTTCGCGGAGCACACGGGCATCCCCGTCATCACCACCCTCATGGGCATCGGCGCTTTCCCTCCGGGGCACGAGCAGGCGCTCGGCATGCCCGGCATGCACGGCACCGTCACGTCCAACAAGGCCATCAGCCACTGCGACCTGATCCTCGCGGCGGGCATGCGCTTCGACGACCGCGTTACGGGCAAGCTCAGCCGCTTCGCGCCCAACGCCACCATCGTCCACATCGACATCGACCCGGCGGAGATCAGCAAGCTGGTGAAGGCGCACGTGCCGGTGCACGGCGACGTGGCGGAGGTGCTGCCACGCCTCGGCGCCAAGCTCGGCCGCCTGGACATCCAGCCGTGGCGCGACACCCTGGCCGGCTGGAAGACCAAGTACCCGGAGAAGTACAAGTCCGATAAGCCCCTCGTGTCGCAGGAGGTGCTCGGCATGCTGCGCGAAGCCACGCAGGGCGCCGGCATCGTGACCACCGAGGTGGGCCAGCACCAGATGTTCGCGGCGCGGCTGTTCCCCACCACCCGCTCGCGCTCCTTCATCACCTCGGGCGGCCTGGGCACCATGGGCTTCGGCCTGCCTGCCGCCATAGGCGCCGCCAAAGCCCGCCCCGGCGAGACGGTGGTGTGCGTGGCCGGCGACGGCTCCGTGCAGATGAACATCCAGGAGCTGGCCACCCTCTACAAGCTGCAGCTGCCGGTGGTGATAGCCATCCTGAACAACGGCGTGCTCGGCATGGTGCGGCAGTGGCAGGAGATGTTCCACGCCCAGCGCTACAGCGAGATCTACCTGGCGGACTCCAACCCCGACTTCGCCAAGCTGGCGGAGGCCTACGGCATAGAGGGCCACAACGTGTTCGACCGGGAAGACGCCAGACGGCGCATCGACGAGGCGTTCGCCACCAAGAAGCCGGTACTCCTCAACTTCTTCGTGTACGAGGCCGAGAAGGTGTTCCCGATGGTTCCGGCCGGTGCCGGCATCGACGAGGTGATCCTGGGCGACCAGGAGCCGGAGGAAGCCGAGCAGGCGCCCCGGCGCGAAGCGGTGGAAGCGTGAGCCGCCACGTCATCGGCGTCACCGTGCGCGACCGCCCCGGCGTGCTCCTGCGCATAGCTAGTCTCATCGCCCGGCGCGGCTTCAACATCGAGTCGCTCTCCGTGGCCAGATCCGAGAAGCCGGGGCTCAGCCGCACCACCTTCGTGGTGGTCGGCGACGACCCCACCCTGGAGCAGGTTCAGAAACAGCTCAAGAAGCTGCTCGACGTGATCGAGGTGATAGACCACTCGGTAGCCAAGTACGTGGACCGCGAACTCATGCTCATCAAGGTGCGGGTGGACGACCCTGAGGAGCGTGTGGAGATCCGCCAGGTGGCGCAGGACTTCCGGGCCCGCATCGTGGACGTGGCGCGCAGCGCCCTCATCTTCGAGGTCACCGGCGACGAGGGCAAGATCGACGCCTTCATCGAGCAGATGCGCCCCTTCGGCATAGTCGAACTCATCCGTACCGGGCGTGTGGCCCTCGGCCGCAGCGCCCTGGACGCGCCGGAAGCCGGCGTAGATCCGCAGGCAGACACCAACCTCGATTCAGCGGCCGCCGGCCGCCCCAACTAGGAGAACTGACGAAGCAATGGCAAACATCTACTACGACGACGACGCCAACTTAGGCCACCTGACCGGCAAGACCGTAGCCGTCATCGGCTACGGCAGCCAGGGCCACGCCCACGCACTGAACGCGCACGAATCCGGTGTGGACGTGGTGGTGGGCCTGCGCCGCGGCTCGGCCTCCTGGTCCGAGGCGGAAGCCGCGGGGCTCAGGGTCATGGACGTGCCGGAGGCTGCCAATGCCGGCGACCTCGTGATGATCCTGCTACCGGACGAGGTGCAGGGCAGCGTCTTCGAGCGCGACATCAGGCCCAACCTGGAGGCCGGCAACGCCGTGCTGTTCGCCCACGGCTTCAACATCCACTTCGGGCAGGTCGTGCCGCCCAAGGACGTGGACGTCTTCATGGTGGCGCCCAAGGGGCCCGGCCACCTGGTGCGCCGCGTATACACCGAGGGCGCCGGCGTGCCGTGCCTGCTGGCCATCCACCAGGACGCCACCGGCAACGCTCACAACCTGGCGCTGGCCTACGCCAAGGCCATCGGCGGCGCGCGCGCCGGGGTGCTCGAAACCACCTTCCGGGAGGAGACCGAGACGGACCTCTTCGGCGAACAGGCCGTGCTGTGCGGCGGCGTGACCGCCCTCATGCAGGCCGGCTTCGAGACGCTGGTGGAGGCCGGCTACGACCCCGAGATCGCCTACTTCGAGTGCCTGCACGAGATGAAGCTCATCGTGGACCTGATCTACGAAGGCGGCATGGAGCGCATGCGCTACTCGGTGTCCAACACCGCCGAGTACGGCGACTACCGCACCGGCCCCCGCATCGTCACGGACGAAACCAAGGCCGAGATGAAGAAGATCCTGGCCGAGATCCGGAGCGGCCAGTTCGCGCAGGAGTTCCTGATGGAGAACCTGACCGGCCAGCCGCGCCTGAAGGCCGGCCGCAAGAACACGGAGAGCCACCAGCTGGCTCAGACGGGCGCCCGCCTGCGGCAGATGATGCCGTTCATCACCGGCCCCAAGGACTGATCCTCCTAGCGGGGGAGACCTCGCACGGGAAGACCCTTCACGAGAAGACCACCCACAGGAGGAGTGACGTGGCCTACATCAAGTTCTTCGATACCACCCTGCGCGACGGGGAACAGAGCCCGGGCGTGGCGCTCAACACGCAGCAGAAGCTCGAGATCGCGCATACGCTGGCGCGCCTCAAGGTCGACATCATCGAGGCGGGCTTCCCCATCACCTCGCAGGGCGACTTCGAATGCGTGTTCGAGATCGCCAAGCAGGTCAAGGGCCCCGTCATCGCCGCGCTGGCCCGCACGCACCGTGAGGACATCGAGCGCGCCGCCGAGGCCATCGCGCCCGCAGGCGAGAAGGGGCGCATCCACATCTTCACCAGCGCCTCCGACATCCAGCTGGAGTACATGCTGCGGAAGACGCGCGAGGAGGTGCTGGCCATCTCGGAGGAGATGATCCGCCTCGCCAAGACGTTCACGGCGGACGTGGAGTTCTCCGCCCAGGACTGCATGCGCGCCGATCCTGCGTTCGTCTACGAGCTGGTGCGCACCGCGATCAGAGCGGGCGCCACCACCGTCAACATCCCGGACACCACCGGCTACGGCACGCCCGCCGACTACGGGGCGCTCATCCGCAGCATCTTCGAGCAGGTGCCCGAGGCTCACGACGTGACCATCAGCACCCACTGCCATGACGACCTGGGCATGGCCACCGCCAACACCTTAGCGGCCGTGGAGAACGGCGCCACGCAGGTGGAGGTCACCATCAACGGCATCGGCGAGCGCGCCGGCAACACCTCGCTCGAGGAGGTGGCCATGGCGCTCTACACCCGCCGCGATCATTACGGTCACGACATCGGCATAAACACGCGGGAGCTCTACCGCGCCTCGCGCCTCGTGTCGCGCTACACGGGGATGATGGTGCAGGCCAACAAGGCCGTCGTGGGCGAGAACGCCTTCGCGCACGAGGCCGGCATCCATCAGGACGGCGTGATAAAGAACAAGGGCACGTACGAGATCATGAACGCGGAGCTGGTGGGCCGCGAGGCGGGCGTGCTGGTGATGGGCAAGCACTCGGGCCGCAACGCCTTCCGGCAGCGCCTGCAGGAGCT
>CAZPWN010000081.1:0-9204 GCA_964590475.1 uncultured bacterium
CTATGGCGTTCTCGAGCGGGATCATGCCGCTGGCGGCGTAGGCGGCCTCGTCGCCCGCCTGGCGCGCCGCCAAGCCCTGGCGGGCGCTGACGCCGTACACCTCGACGCTGTTGACGCCCAGGGTGTCGCGGGCGTTCTCGCGCACGTACTCGAGCACCTTCTGGCGCTCGTCCTCCTCCGTGAGGATGTCGAACTTGTTCACCACCATGAGCACCTTGCGGCCCCAGGAAGCGATGAGTTCGAGGAAGGTGCGCTCGCTCTGCGTGAACGGTCTGTCGGCGCTGGTGACGAACACCACGAGGTCCGCGCGCGGCACGAAGCGCTCGCTGAGCTCCTGGTGCTTGGCCACGATGGCGTTGGTGCCCGGCGTGTCCACGAAGGCCACGGCGTCCAGCAGCGGGTTGGGGAAGGTGCGGCGCACCACGTTGGGTCCGTCGCTGCTCTCGCTCGCCTCCTCGCCGTAGGTGATCAGCGTGACGCGGTCGGTGGTGGGCGTGACGCCTTCCGGCATGACCTTCTCGCCCAGCAGCGCGTTCACCAGGCTGGACTTGCCGGCGTTGAACTCGCCGGCCACCACCAGCATGAACAGCCCGTCCAGGTCCGCCAGGGCGGTGCGCACGTCGCTCACGTCCTGCGGTTCCGCTTCGAGCCTCCCCAGGAGGACGAGCAGGTCGGTCAGGAGTTGGCGCTCGCTGGCCACCAGTTCGTGGACGCTGTCCGGCAGCTCGATCATGGTGGGAAGATACCACGCGCCTAACGGCATAAACGGGGTAGAGGCGCCCGCCTCCTCGCGCCTGGAGGCCCGCTACGCGCGGTAAAGTCACGGACGATCGGAGGCGCGATGGATAAGAAGCAGCTGGAGGAGTTCCTCGCCGAGGCGGCCGTGATCAACGACCTGGGCAACGTGTCGGGCCTGCTCTCGTGGGACGAGGACACGTACATGCCGGACGGTGGCGCGGAGGGCCGCGGGCACCTCCAGGCAACCGTAAGTTCCATCGCGCACGCGCGGCGGACCAGCCCGCGCATGGCGGAGATGCTGGAGGCGCTCGAAGCCGCGGACCTGCCACCGGAGAGCGCGGAGGCCGCCATGGTGCGGGAGGGGCGCCGGTCGTACGACCGCGCCACCAAGCTGCCGACCAGACTGGTTGAGGAGCTGGCGCGGAGCAGCAGCAGCGGCAGGCAGGCGTGGGCGCACGCCCGGGAGGAGAACGACTACCGCCTGTTCGAGCCCGAACTGGCTCACATGCTGGAGCTGAAGCGCGAGGAGGCCG
Source organism: uncultured bacterium (assembly GCA_964590475.1). Classification (GTDB taxonomy): domain Bacteria; phylum Deinococcota; class Deinococci; order Deinococcales; family Trueperaceae; genus JAAYYF01. The sequence goes on from CAZPWN010000081.1 coordinate 1,272, forward strand.
ACGCGGTGGGTTACACCACCGAGCGCTACGACGCGCTGCTGGACGAGTACGAGCCGGGCGCCAAGGCCGCCGAGCTGCGCACAACGTTCGCTCACCTGCGCCAGGAGCAGGTGGCGCTCATGGCGGAGATCGGGCAGAGCCCGGTGAAGCTCGAGGAGAGCGTCCTGCAGCGCGGCTACCCGGCAGACGCTCAGGCCCAGTACGTGAAGAAACTGGCGGCCGGCGTCGGCTACGACTTCGAACGCGGGCGCCTCGACGAGACCATCCACCCGTTCGCCGAGACGGTAGGAGCGGGCGACGTGCGGATCACCACGCGTTACGAGGAGAAGCATCTGGGTACGGCGCTCTTCGGCACGCTGCACGAGGTGGGCCACGCTCTGTACGAGCAGGGCATAGATCCGGCGTTCGCCCGCACGCCCCTGGCGCACGGGGCCGGCTTAGGAACGCACGAGTCGCAGTCGCGCCTCTGGGAGAACCTCGTGGGCCGCAGCCTGGCCTTCTGGGAGGGCGCGTACCCCGAGTTGCAGGCGGCGTTCCGGGAACAGCTGGGCCACGTGCCACTGGAGGAGTTCTACCGGGCCATCAACGTGGCGCAGCCGAGCCTCGTGCGCACCGAGGCGGACGAGGTGAGCTACAACCTCCACGTCCTGGTGCGCTTCGAGCTGGAGACCGCGCTGCTGGACGACGACCTGAGCGCAGCAGACCTGCCGCACGCCTGGAACGAGCGCTACCGCGACTACCTGGGCATCGAACCCCAGAACGACGTGGAGGGCTGCCTGCAGGACATCCACTGGTCCGTGGGGCTGTTCGGCTACTTCCCCACGTACGCGCTCGGCAACCTCATGAGCGTGCAGTTCTACGAGGCGGCGGAGCGGGACCTGGGCGACCTGGATGAACCCATCCGCCGCGGCGATCACGCGCCGCTGCTCGGCTGGCTGCGTGAGCACGTGCACCGGCACGGCTGCCGTTACGACCCGCCGGAGCTGCTGAAGCGCGCGACCGGCTCGGAGCTGGACGCGGGACCGTACCTCCGCTACCTGCGGCGCAAGTTCGGGGAGCTGTACCAGCTCACGCATACACAGGGAACACCGTGAGCGGAGCGCGCCGCACCGCGGTACACTCGCCTCAGTGATCGAGAACGCTCGACGTCTTATGAACGGCCCCATGAGGGCCGTCCTGTTAGCGCTGCTGCTCCTGCCCCTGCTGGCACCGTCCGTGGCCCGCGCCCAGATAGGCGGGGAGCCGGAGTCCGTGGTTGCCCGGCTGGCCGACTACGCCCCGCAGGCCGCGGAGGCCGAGCACAGCTACGTGGCGGCCTCCGACTTCACCTTCACGGTGCACCACGTGGACGGCGTCACCACCGCCGTTAGCGGCGAAGGGCCACTGAACGACGCCAACATGCGGTTCCTGGGCGCCCTGGTGGGCGCCGCCAGCGGTTACGGCGAGGGGATAGCCGGGCCCGTGGCCGACTTCTTCCGGAGCCGCTCGACCGACCTGGCCGGCATGGGCGAGGTGCCCATCGAAGTGGTGGAGTACCTCATGTACGTCACGGTCGAACCCGCCGTAGAGGAGGGCGAGACCGCCACGGCCACCATCCGCTTCGAGCCGGACGTGATAGACGAAGAGCTGTTCGGCCCTCCCGCCCACGTGCTGGGCCCGCCGGACGCCGACTACGTGGTGCGCGAGTTCACGGACCTGCAGTGCCCGTTCTGCGCCATGTTCCTCGAGCAGGGCATGCCCGTGGTCAGGGAGCTCCTGGAGCGCGGCGACGTGCGCTTCGAGCTCTTCCACTTCCCGCTGAGGAGCATCCACCCCAACGCCACCGCCGCGGCGGAAGCCACCGAATGCGTGGCGGGCGAGGCCGCCGCGCGGGACGGCGCCGAAGCGGGCGAGGAGGCGTTCTGGAAGTTCCACGACGCGCTCTTCGCCAACCAGGAGCGCTGGGCCGGGCTCGGCGACCCCGTCAACATGTTCGTCACCATCGCTACCGAGGCGGGCGTCCCGGCCGAGGGCCTGGGGCTCTGCGTGCGCAGCGGCCGCTACAACGACCTGGTGGAGGCCAGCTACCAGAACGCCGTGCAGGACCTGCGCCTTACGGGTACGCCCAGCGTGTTCGTGGGCGGCCTGAAGGTCGGCGACTACGCCAGCATGGACGAGTACCTAAGGCTCATACGCCTATACGACGCGCTGTCAGCGGAGTAGATGCGCGTGGTGGTGAGCTGCCACCCGCGTGTCAGGGGCGCTGGAAACTTGTACATTGGGAGAATCAAACAGTAGACGGCCTGTACTTTGGGATTTTCCTACAGGTGGTTGCAGGAGCCTGAGAGGGGCGCTCGATGACGGAAGCTAATCAGTACCCGAGCCTGGTGTGGCACCTCAAGAACACCGAGCTGTTCGAGGATCTCACCCCCGAAGAGATCGAGCAGATGGCTCGCATCACGCCTTACAAGCGGTTCTCCGCCGGCGAGATCGTGTACCACATGGAGGATCCCGCCGACGCGCTCTACTTCGTGCGCGACGGCATGGTGAAGATCAGCATGTACTTCCCCAACGGCAAGGAGATGATCCTGGGCCTGCTCGGCAAGTACGACATCTTCGGCGAGCTCCTGCTGCTCGAGAGCGAGCGGCGGCCCAACCAGGCCGAGGCGGTGGTCGACACCACCCTCATCGTCATGCCCGAGGCGGAGTTCCAGCGGCTCCTGCAGCAGCAGCCGCGCATAGCCATGAAGTTCATCCAGGTCATGAGCACGCGCCTGTGGCAGGCGCAGCAGTGGCAGGCGGAGGTCGGAGCGTTCGACGCCCCGGGGCGCTTGGCCAACCTGCTGCTCAGGCTCGCCAACGACTTCGGGGTGGAGTCGGAGCGGGGCACGGTCATCGACCTGAGCCTCACGCAGCAGGACCTGGCCAAGATGATCGGCGCCACCCGCGAGACGGTGAGCCACTGCCTGGCGCGCCTGCTGGAGTACGGCGCGGTGAGGCGCCGGCGCGCGCCCATAACGGTAAACCCCGAGCGGCTGCAGGAGTTCCTGGACGAGTCGAGCCTGTAAGGCGCCGCCGGCTCTAGGCCGGCGCCACCAGGGCGATGACCGACCCCGAGAGTTCGCGTGACGGTTCGGTCCGTTCCGACACCGTCCGCACGGCCTTCCCGTTCTTGAGGAAGAGCGGCACGGCTCTGTCGCCCATCTCCTCCATGAAGTCCGCCAGGCTGTACTCCTCGCTCAGCTCCCGCGTCCTTATCTTCGCGCCCGACTCGTGCAGTTCGCGCATGCGGTTGAAGGTCAGGCCGCCCCGGGAGAAGAGCAGGCCGCGGCTGTTGGCGCTCAGCTGCTCCGTGCCGTCGGCCTCGCCCTCCTTCGGCGCCAGCTGGTACACGTTCGACTTCCCGAACTCACGCGCGTAACGCACCGCCGTCAAGGCGTTGGCCTCGTCGTTGGAGGTGAGCGCCAGCAAGCGGCCGATGCCCGCCAGGCGTATCTGGTCGCCGCTGCGGTCGGACAGCAGGCTGCCGAAGTAGGTGGAGAGGCCCTGGGAGCGGGCCGCCGCCACGTTGTAGCGGTTGGTGTCCGCCAGGATGACCTGCACGCCCGCGTCCTGCAGGGCCCTGGCTATCTGCTGAGCGAAGCCGTGCGCTCCCAGCAGCAGGTAGCCCTGCGGATCGGGGTCCGCCACCCCCAGCCGCACGCCGAGCGGCTTGGCGGTGAGGCTGGCCAGCAGCACGGTGCCCACGATGACGATGAACACGAGCGGCACGAGCGGCTCGCCGCCCACTATGCCGGCCTCCTCTAGGCGGACGGCGAAGAGCGAGGTGACCGAGGCCGCCACGATGCCCCTGGGGCCCACCCAGGCGATGAAGGCGCGCTCCTTGAAGGTCAGGGTGGAGCCGATGCTGCTGAGGAAGACGTCGAGCGGACGGACCAACAGGATGATGATCGCCAGCAGCAGGAGCGTGTTCCAAGACAGCACGGAGAGGAACGCGTCCAGCTCGATGTTGGCCGCCAGGGCGATGAACAGCATGCTGACGAACAGCACCGTCAGGTCTTCCTTGAAGGAGAGCAGCGAGTCGAGGTCCGGCACCTCGGAGTTGGCCACGATGATGCCCATCACGACCGCCGCCAGCAGGCCCGCCTCGGAGGAGAGCATGTTGGTCACGGTGAACGTGACGAACAGCAGGGCGAGCGCCGTGACGTTGATGAGGAAGTCGGGGATGGCCCTGCGCTTCAGCAGCCAGGCGAGCAGCACGCCGCCCAGCGCCCCCATCGCGGCGCCCACGAGGATGAAGCGCCCCAGAAGCAGCGCGATGTTGAGGAGCGATTCGTTGCGGCTCTGCAGGATGATGGCCTCGAGCACCAGCACCGCCACGAGCGCGCCCACGGCGTCGATGACGATGCCTTCCCACTTCAGGACGCTGCCCACCTTGGAGTTGGGCCGCACGATGCGCAGTAGCGGCCCGATCACCGTGGGGCCCGTGACTATCACCAGCGAACCGAAGAGCAGCGCCAGGGGCAGGCTGAGGTCCGCCAGGAAGTAGGCCACCGCGGCGCCGCCGATCCACGTTATGAGGGCGCCCCACGTGACGAGGTTGATCACCACGCGCCGCGTCTCCCGGATCTCCTTGAAGCGCAGCGTGAGCCCGCCCTCGAAGAGGATGAGGCCCACCGCCAGCGAGACCAGGGGGAAGAAGAGCGAGGCGGGGAAGATCTCGTCCGGGCGCACCCAGCCGAGGGCTGGCCCCACGAGGAAGCCGACCGCGAGCAGGAAGAGGATCGCGGGCACTCGCACGATCCAGGACAGCCACTGGGCGGCTACCCCGAGAGCGATGATGACGGCGATGGCTAGTGCGGGCGCTGCCTGAAGGGTCTCTTGCATCGTTTCAGTTACTCCACATCGTGCGCGGGCGCACCAGGTGCCGGATAGCGGGCGGGCAGCGCGGCACATGGTAACCTTCGCCCGCCATGAGTGAGTCTTCCCGGAACGAACAGCAGGGCACCGAAGGCGCCAGGCGTTACATGGTTCGCACGAACCAGGGCGACGTCGTGGTGATCGTCAACGGGGAGGCCGGCGGTCTGGACGACGACCTCTTCTCCTACGAGGTGCCAACGGCCGAGAACGTGGTCGGCCTGACCATGACCACCCCGCTGACGGCGTTCGCGTCCAAGGTGGTCGACATCATCGAAATGCAGGGTACCGAAGCGTTCGGAGGCAGCGACAAGCTCCGCGAGATGCTGGTGCGCGAGAAGGCCACCTCGGAGCTGCGGCGCCTCGAGCGGTTCGCGGAGACCGCGGCCGGCGACACCCAGACGGACTGAACCCTGCCGCCGGCCCACCGGATCGGCGCCGGCGCTCAGTCGTCGTCCTCCTCGTCCTCGTCCTCGTCCACCACCTCGCCGAGGTCGGCGAGCAGCTCCTTGTAGAGCTTCAGCGAGAAGTCGCGGATGGCCACGCGCGCGGCGTCGCCACGGAGGTCCGCCGTAACGCGCTTCTCGGCCACGGTCAGCACGCTGGCCAGCAGGTCGTCGAACATGGGCCAGGGGCCCGTGAAGTGCTCGTCTTCCGCCTCGTCGTCGTCGTGCTCTTGGTCCTCGTCCTCCGCCTGGCCAGCGGCCGAGGCGTCCGGCTCGGCGCGCTGTGCAGCCGGGCGCGAGCCCCCCTTGCCGGAGTTGCGGCCCCTGCCGCCGCCTCCGCGGGAGTCAAGAGCGCCGAGCGCCTCGCTGGCGGCGGCCTTCTCCGACTCGCGCTTCGACCTGCCCTGTCCGGTGCCTATCACTTCACCGTCCAGTACGACGTCGGTAATGAATGCGGGTTCGTGCTCTGGTCCTGTCTTGGCGGTGTCGAACTCGGGTCTCTCGAGACCCAGTTTCTGCGCCTTCTCGATCAGGAGCCCTTTTGGGTGCGCCATGCGCCCTCCTAAAATTTGGAACTCTCAGTAGGATCCGAGGATCTGTAGCCCTGATGGGCTTTCCTCAGGGCAGCTGCCGGGCGCCCGACCCAGGCTGGGGGGCACCGGCCATGTGCGGCGGTATGGTGCCCACCAGCTTGAGCCACGCGCCCGGCAGCTGCGCCGGCAGGCTACCACGCGCCCGGCCCCCTTGCGGTTCGGATGCCATCTGCGGCGCGCCCTGGCGCGCGTCCGCTACTTGGAAAGGGTGGGGGTGCGCTACCATGGCCTCCATGATCCGCGTGCTGCTATGTGACGACCACGCCATGTTCCGGCAGGGCCTCAAGAGCATCCTCGAGACCGAGGATGACTTCCGCGTAATAGGAGAGGCGTCCACCGGCCGTGAGGCGGTGCGCTACGCGCTGGAGACCAAGCCGGACGTGGTGCTCATGGACATCCAGATGCCCGAGCTCGACGGGGTGGCGGCCACCAAGGCCATCCTGGCGGAGCGGCCGGAGACGCCCGTCATCATCCTCACCATGTACCGGCAGGACCGTTACGTGTTCGAGGCCGTGAAGGTCGGGGCGCGCGGCTACATGCTCAAGGACGCGGGCGCCACGGAGCTCATAGACTCCATCCGCCGGGTCGCGGCGGGGGAGACCCTGCTGAACGCCGAGATGGCGGCCTCCATCCTCGACGAGTTCCGCAAGCTCGGCGACCTGCCGAGCCACCCCGAGCACAAGATCAGCGAACTGACCGACCGGGAGGAGGACATCCTCCGTCTGCTGGCGCAGGGCGCCTCCAACCAGGTGATCGCCGACTCGCTTGGCGTCAGCGAGAAGACCGTGCGCAACCGCCTCTCGGAGATCTTCTCCAAGCTGCGCCTCAACAACCGCACGCAGGCGGCGCTCTACGCGCTGCGTGAGGGCATCGCCACCCTGCAAGACACCGACAAGTGAGCCGCGCGCGGGGCCCGGCGGGCGGCGCCCAGTCCGTGCAGCCCGGCGACGCTGCGCGGAGCTCCCTGGAGGCGCTGCTCCTGGAGATCGCCACCACACCCGCCCCCACGGGATCCGAGGGAAGGCGCGGCGAGGTCGTGGCGCGGCATTGGCGAGCCGCCGGCCTGGAGACGCGGACGGACGCAGTAGGCAACGTGATCGCCTCCATGCCCGGCAGCGGCGCGGGTGCGGACGCCGGCCCCACCGTCATGCTCGCCTGCCATCTGGACAGCGTCTTCGGGGCGGACGTGGACGTCGGCGTGGAGCGGGGCGAGGAGCGCTGGGTGGGCGCCGGCTTGGGCGACAACGCCGCCTCCCTGGCGGTGCTGACTTACTGGCTGAGCCAGCCCGCCGGCGGGGCCTGGCCCAACCTGACCCTGGTGGCCACGGTGGGGGAGGAGGGCCTCGGCGACCTGCGCGGAGCGCGGCACGTGGTGGAGACCCTCGGCGCCGAGCACGACGTCTTCATCGCCATCGACGGCTACCTGGGCTCCGTGATCGACGTGGGCGTGGGTTCCAGGCGCTACGAGGCCGCCTTCAGGGCGCCGGGCGGGCACTCGTGGGGCGATTACCCATCGCCGAGCGCCACGCACGCCGCCGGCGCAGCCATGGCGCGCTTGGCGGCTCTGCACGTGCCCAAGGCGCCGCGCTCGAGCCTCAACATCGGCCAGATCTGGGGCGGCACCAGCATCAACGCCATCGCGGAGCGCGCCGGCTTCAACCTCGACATGCGCAGCGTGGACCAGGAGGCCCTAGCGGCCCTTGAGCGCTCCGCCATCGCCGCCATGAAGGAGGCCGCGGCGGAGCAGGGCGCGCAGGTGGAGCTCACGCAGGTGGGCGACAGGCCGGCCGGGCGCTGCTCGAGCCCGCGGCTGCTGACCGCCGCCAGGGAGGCCTCCCTAGCCGTGGGGCTCTCGCCCTCCACCAACGCCGGCAGCACCGACGCCAACGCCGCCATGGCGGCGGGCATCCCCGCACTCTGCTTCGGCGTCTACAGGGGCGGCAACGCCCACCGCCTGGACGAGTGGGTGGATCCCGCCTCGCTGGAAGTGGGCGTACG
>CAZPWN010000082.1:0-9189 GCA_964590475.1 uncultured bacterium
GAACCGAACGGTCCGGGGATGGCCGCGGTGCCGCCCATGGTGAGCGGGAAGAGCACGTCGAGGATGCGCATGCCGGTGAGGAACGGCGTGACGGGGTCGAGCTTGCGCTCCACCGGGCGGGGCTGACGCACCGGCCACGGGTGGTACATCTTGATCTCGGTGCCGTCCTCCAGCGTGGCTACCGCCTCGTCGATGGTGTACTCGCCGGCGGCGGCGATGCTCTTGATCTTGCCGTTGACGCCGGGCGGGACGAGGATCTTGTGCACGAAGGCGAACTCGGGCACGGTGCCGATGATGCCGCCCTGCGTGACCTCGTCGCCCACGTTCACGCTAGGGGTGAACTCCCACTTCTTGTCGCGGGAGAGCGAGTTGACGGTGATGCCGCGGTCGATGTAGGTACCGGAGGCTTCGCGGATCTTGTCGAGCGGGCGCTGGATGCCGTCGAAGATGCCGTTGAGCATGCCGGGCCCCAGTTCGACCGCCAGAGGTAGACCGGTGGATACGACGGGTTCGCCGACCGTGAGGCCAGCGGTGTCTTCGTACACCTGTACGAAGGCGGTGTTCCCGTCCAGACGGATGATCTCCCCGATCAGCTGTTCCTCGCCCACGCGCACGATGTCGAACATGCGGGCGCCCATCATGCCTTCGGCGATGACGGCTGGTCCGGAGATCTTTTGGATCTTGCCTGAGATGGCCATTCAGTACTCCTGCTTCAGTCCAGTTTTATGTCGAAGCCGATGGCGCTGCGCACCAGCTCCTTCATGTAGGCGGTGGCGTCACTGCTGTCGCCGAAGGTAGCGCCCAGGCTCGGCACGCTAAGTATGACGGGCAACTCGCGGCCGCGCATGGCGCGCTGCGAGGCCTTCGTCGGGTCGCTTATCAGCCCTTCGTCGACGACCACCAGGCCGTACTCGTCGGACCCGATGATCTGCTCCAGCGCTTCCTGAGCTTCCTCGGGGACGCTCTCGCGAACTTCCACACCGGCCAGTCGGTAGCCGATGGCCGTTTCGGAATCGGTGAGGACGAGCATCTTAGGCATGTGCCAACTCCCTCTCAAGCGCTTCGCGCGATACTCCGTAGAACTTGCCGCGCGCGAGGAGCCTGAGCTGCGCCGCCTCCTCCTCCTTGCGCCGCAGGAAGTCTACGACTATCCCGATGTCCAGAGGGTCGGCCGCGAGGCGCTTGGCTCCCGCGTCGAGCAGCCTGCGTACTTCGCCTTCGGCGGCTGCCAGGTCGCCTCGGGCGGCGGCATCCGCCACGCCCGAGAAGGCGCCGTCGGACAGAGCCTGGAGGGCTCCGCCTTCGGCGTCCGTAAGCAGCGCGTCGAACACGGCGCGCTTCACCTCGCGGCCGCCGGGCACGAAGAGCTCGCCCGGCAGCGTGTCGACCTCGCGACCACGGAGCTTGAGCGCCGTGAGGAGGTTAGTGGCGTCGATCTGGCGCTGGAAGTGACGCACCAGTTCGGCCGGCGCCCCCGCGTCCCTGAGTCGCTGCAGCCCGGCCGCGTAGTAGGCCTGATCGAGCGCAAGCTCCACCGCGAACAGGTCCGCGTCGTTCTGGTACTGCCGCGCGGCCCTGAGGAACGCAGCGGCCAGTTCGGTGCGGCTGAGGGCGAGGACCTGGGCGGCGCTGGGCATGTCGGAGGCGGCGGCTGCCTCCTCCAGGAGGGACGGCTTGAGGGAGCCCGCCGGGAAGAGCGAGCCCTGGATGTCCTCTATGCCCTTGCCGGCGTGCTTGCCCCTCGCGATGGCCTTGAGGTTGGCCAGGTCGAACGGCAGGAGCAGGACCTCTATGAGCTCGTGCGGCTTGCCGTCCGAGAACGAGAGGAGCCTGCGCGCCGTGTTGTAGAAGTTGCGCGCCACGGCCTGGTCCACTACCGCGAGGCCCTCGCTGCGCGCCTGCGCTTCCTCGAGCTCCCGCATGTAGGGCGTCTGGGTCAGGGTGGAGAGGAAGGCGCGGAAGTCGGTGGCGTCGAGCGCGGACTGGTAGAAGTTGGGGCCCAGCAGCCTGGAGCGCATGCCCCTGACGCGGGCGTTGATGTAGCCGTAATCAGCGGACATCTCTACTCAGCTCGCCTTGGCGCCGAACAGCGCCGTGGAGACCTCCGACGCCAGCTCGCCCTGCAAGGCTTCGAGCCGGCCCAAGAGCGTGCTCTCGATGACGGAGCGGTTGCCGGTGCGCAGTCTGACCCCGGTCTTGACGTCCTCGGACGTCCCTAAGGGGGCGGTCACGCCGGCTTCCTTGAGGGCCTGTGTGGCGATCTCGCTGTCGGCCGGGTTGACGACCACGGCCTCGAGCGGCTGGTTGCCTGCGCCGTCCAGCGCACCCTTCAGGAGCTTCGCGAAGAGCGGCGCGTACTCGGCGGGGTTCTGAGCCAGTTCGATGATCTTCTGGCGGGCAGCGGTGAAAACGTTCTCGACGCCGGCGTGCTGCGCCCTGAGGCGGAGCGACGAGGCTTCGAGCTGCGCAGCGGAGCGGGCGCGGACCAGCGTGGCTTCGCGCTGCGCCTCGGCGGCACGTCGGCGCGACGCCAGTAGCGCCTCCGCTTCGCTCGTCGCCTCAGCGACGATCTCCGAGGCGCGGGCTTGCGCCTCGGAGAGGACGGTTTCGATCTCCGCGCTCGCCTCTTTGTCGAGCAGAGCCGAAAGATCAGCCACGTTACCCGCCGATCTGGTTGTTCAGGAAGAACGCGATGACGAAACCGAAGATGATGAGGGTTTCGGGGATGACGAGGTAGATGAGGATCTGACCGAAGGACTCGGGGCGCTCCGCGAGCGTGCCGGCGCCGGCGCTACCGATGGCGGCCTGGGCGATGGCCACGGCGACGGCGGGGATGCCGATGGCGAGAGCGGCGGCGAGAGCGATCAGACCGGTGCCGACGCTGACGCCGTCACCACCCTGGGCGAACGCTACGGCGCCGACGAGAGCGAACAGGGAGATAGCCGAGAGAACGCGAACTGCCTTTTTCATCACTTTCCTCCTAGGAGTTTGAAGGGCCTGTAAGGGCGGCCGGGTTCGTCGTAGAACCCGAACTTGGTGAAGAACTCGACATACTGCAGACGCAGAGGCTGCAGCGTATGTCCGATGATCGTGAGGGCCAACGCGGTGAGGTGCACGGTCGCGGCCACCAGTATCCCGATGATGGGTCCGATGACCGGCAGCACGCCCGAAAGCGCGAAGCCCAGGTCGGTGGCGAGGTTGGCCACCAGAGCGGCCGAGAGGCCGACGGCGAAGAGACGGAGGTAGCTGAGGATATGGCCGGAGTTCGAGATGATCTCCACCAGCATCAGCGCGCCGCCCCAGGGGATGGATATCAGGAAGATGGCCAGGAGCACACCGACTATGACGAACACCGGCGTGGTGAGCGCGCCGCTGAGGAACGCCCAGGCGAAGATGACGATGCCGACCAGGCCAGAGGCCATGCCGATGCCCTCGGCCAGGTGCTTGCGGTCGCCGTGCTTGGCGCCCTGGATGGCGCGGATGACCCAGCCACCCACCACCTGGAGCACACCGAAGCCGATGCTGAGCATCAGTAGCGGCGTGAAGACCTCCACGCGGAAGATGGGGATCTGGAAGATGCCGTAGCCCACTTCGTGGTGCAGCGGGGTGTAGAAGAGCGGGCGGCCGACGGGGAAGCGCTCGAAGAAGTTACCGAACCCTTCACCGAACACGAGGCCCCACGCGATGCTCCAGCCCGCGCACCAGAAGATGACGGTGCTGATGGGCTTGAGGGCGCCGGCCGGGATGACGATGCCCAGTGGCCCCAGCCCGAGTTCCTTGCCGGACTCTCCGCGGCGACGCAGGGCCCAGGCCAGCAGGGCGAACAGCAGGCCGAAGCCGAAGTCGCCGACCACGAGCCCGAAGAAGAGCGGGAAGAAGACGGCCAAGGTCCACGACGGGTCGAAGCTGCCGTACTTGGGCGGGGCGAAGAGGGCCAGCAGGCCCGTGAACGGCCGCACCCAGGCGGGGTTATCGAACTTGACCGGCACGCCCGCGTCGTGATGGGCGTCGGCGGGCCTGGTGCTGACTATGACGTCCTCACCGAACTGGCGGGAGAGGGCCGAGGCTACGCCGCCGGCTTCGGTGCTGGGCACCCAGCCCTTGAGGGCGAAGGCGTAGCGTCCCTCCGCCATGTCTTCCAGGCGCCCGTAGCGGTTCTGCATGTTGAGCGCCACGCGGTTGACGGCCGCCAGCTTGGCGCCGTGCTGCTGGCCCAGCTGCTGGAGTTCCGCGTCGATCTCGGTGAGGCGCGTGGGCTGAGTGCGCGTGCGCTCCTCCATGACGTGAGCGGCTTTGGCCACTCCGTAACCCGAGTAGCGTTCGGGCAGCTGCAGCTCGGCGACGCCGAGGCGCGTGAGCGCGGCCCGGAAGTTGGCCAGCTCCCTGCGCAGTACGGCCGCCACGGCGAGCGTCTGCCCGCTGTACGGCTTGGTCGCCAGCGCGTAGGCGGAGCCGAACTCCTCACGCAGCTTGGGTTCCAGCTTGGCAAGGTCGTCGTCGCCTACAAGGAACGCGACGCCGGCGAGGTAGCGGGCGTCGTCGAGCGGTCCTTGCAACGGAGCTAGGTTGCGAAGTAGGGGTAGGTAGGTGTTGCTGAGCTCGAGCTCGTCGCGCAGTTCGCCGCGTTCGGCCACGAGCCGCTCGACCTGCTCCGTCAGTCCGCTTAGTTCGGACTCGAGCACGGCCGGGTCGGTGCTGACCTCCACGCGCCCCTGATGACCTAAGCGCAGGCCGAGCATGTCCAGCAGCGTGGTGGAGCGCGCCACCAGGCGGTCCCACGTCTCCTTCGCGACCAGGTCGTTACCGGTCAGCTGCAGCGGGCGCAGGGCGTCTTCGGCTTCGTCGCCTCCGAGGTCGTCGATCTGCATGACCCCGAGGTTCTGAAGCGCCGTGAGGACGTCCTTCGCGCCGCTGCGCCTACCGACGACCAGTACCTGGTCCATCTCGGCGATCATGGCAAGACCTTCTCCAGGACGACCGATACGGCTTCAGGTTGATTGGCGGTGGCCTTGGCCTCCAACGCTTCCGCGGCCTCGCGTGCGCTCCTCACTACCTCTTCACGGATGTTCGCAGCTTCTCTAGCAGCCGCCTGCGCCACTTCTTCGGCTTCGGCTTCTGCCTTGGCGCGCGCTTCCTGCACGGTGCGCGCCGCGTCGGCGTGGGCCTTCTCAAGCGTCTGCTTCGCCTTGGCCTTGGCCTCTTCTACCTTGAGAACCAGGCTCTTCTCCTGTTTGACCAGGTCCTGGAGCAGTCGTTCCCCTTGAGTTTCCAAGCGGCCCTCCTTCCTCACATCAGTACGCTACGGTTCTTCGGCTGAACTGATGGACGTGAACAACGGTGAACACACAAAAAAACGCGGTCTCTGCGCAAGTTGGCGCCTCTGACGCGTCGGGTCTGAACATACCAAGGCCTTTATGGAGTGTCAATGTAGGACAAATGTCCCTCTCATGTGGAAAAGCCCGGCCAGAGCGGCATCTTGAGCGTTCCGCGGTTCTCTCGGGCGCCGGGAGGGCGCAGGTTCTCACAGGTCAGTTCCGGCGCCTGCGGCGCGCGTAAGCTGCCGGCACGCGCAGTCTGCGTTCGGCGTCGCGAGCGGCCAGCATGGCCTGGATCTCCTGCAGCTCGGCGTAGACGGTCTCCAGGCCCTCCGGCCCGCCGTTCTCGGCCCCCAGCAGCTTGGTCAGCTCGTCGCGCCTGGCAGCTAGCCTCGCCCGGGACTCCTCCTTGTGACCCTCTAGTTGGAACTCGCGCAGCCTCGAGAGCGACTTGCGCAGCTGATCCTCCACGTCGATACGCGCGTCGTCCTGGCCTGCGCCGCCGAAGAGCCGCTCGAACACGACGCTGCCCTCCTCCTGCTCGGCGTAGGCCGCCAGCAGGGCATCGACGCTGTACTCGGTGCTGCGCGCCAGCTCCACGAAGCGGCTCAGCGCGGAGCCTTCGTGGTCGTAGGCGAACTCCTCCGCCACCAGCTGCACGCGCCTCTTGAGCTGCCGCGGTTCCAGCAGCACCAGCGCCACGATCTCTAGCTCCAGCCGCCGCATCTGGTCCAGCTGCGGGCGGCGGCGCTTGAGGCCCTTCACCTCGGTGAGGCTGGTGCCCCGGCCGCTGCGCGCCAGCCACTCGTCCAGCCTCGCGCCGTCCATGCCCAGCTGCTCAGTCACCAGACGCCGCATCTCCGTGGCCACCGGGTCGAACACGTCCCGCGGCCGCAGGACGCTCTGCAGTTCCTCCAGGATGGCGCGCTGGCCCTCCAGCTGGTCCTTGTCGTGGCGCTCGACCACCCGGTTGAAGCGGAACTCCACCTCGGAGAGGCCTCCGGCCAGCGCCTGGCGGAACTCCTCGGCGTGGCCGCCCAGCACGGCGTCGGCCGGGTCCTTGCCGTAGGGCACCGTCACGGCCTTCACCAGGAAGCGCCGGGAGGCGGTCTGGTCCAGCCCGGTGAGGATGGCGCGCTGGCCGGCCTCGTCCGAGTCGAAGGCCAGGTAGAGGCGCCGCACGTCGAGCCGGGCCAGCGCGTCGGCGTGCCCGGCGGTCAGGGCCGTGCCGAGCGACGCCACCGCCGTGGGGAAGCCGGCCTGGTGCAGGGCGATGACGTCCATGTAGCCCTCCACCACCAGCGCCTCGCCCTGTTCGCGCACGGCGCCGCGGGCGCGGTCCAGCCCGTAGAGCAGCTCGCTCTTGCGGAACAGCTCCGACTCCGGGCTGTTCAGGTACTTGGGCTCCCCGTCACCCAGCACGCGGCCGGCGAAGCCAACCAGGCGGCCCAACGGGTCGCGGATGGGGAACATGACGCGGCCTCTGAAGCGGTCGTAGCGCCGGCCGCGCTCGTTCTCGACCACCAGGCCCAGCGTCACCAGGTCGTCGCTGTTCACGCCCTTGGTGAGGGCCGCCTTCAGCAGGCCGTCCCAGCCGTCCGGGGCGTAGCCGAGCTCGAAGGCGTCGATGGTCTCACGTGTCAGGCCACGGCCCTCCAGGTAGTCGAGGGCCGGGCCCGCCAGGTGGCTCCGGAAGTAGTCGAGGGCCACCTGGTTGACGTCGAAGAGGTCGCGCCGGATGGAGGATCTGGGCGAGGGCGGCCCCACCTCGACCCCGGCCCGGTCGCCGAGCAGCTTGAGCGCTTCCGGGAACGACATGGAGCGCGTCTGCATGACGAAGTCGAAGACGTCGCCCTTCGCCTGGCAGCCGAAGCAGTAGTAGAAGCCGCGGTCCTGGTGCACGTGGAAGCTCGGCGTCTTCTCGTCGTGGAAGGGACAGAGGCCCTTCAGCTGCCCCCGCCCGGCGGGCTTCAGGGCCACGACCTCCCCGATCACCTCTGCCAGGCTGAGGCGCTCGCGGATACGCTCTTTGGCGTCAGAAGGCATGCTCACACTCCGAATCGGTCACTTGGCGGGTAGGGCCTGCGCCGAACCCACCGGTATGCCCCTACGCCTCAATATTAGTGCGGGTAGAGCGGCAGATGGCCCAGCGCGATGACGTCGTCGCGCTCCTCGCCCTCCGTGAACACCACGAGGGTGGCCACGACCTCGGCCCCCACCTCGTTCAGCAGCTCCACCAGGCCGGTTAGGGTGCCGCCCGTGCTGACCACGTCGTCCACGATGGCCACCTTGCGGCCGTCTAGCTTGTGCAGGTCCGAACCGTCGATCACCAGGTCCTGCGGCTGGCCCGTGGTGATGCTCACCACCGACTTCTTCACGGAGCCCACCATGTAGGGCTTCTCCGTCTTCCGGGCCACCACGTACGGCAGGCCGCTGCGCACGCTCATGGCGTGGGCGAGAGGCACGGCCTTCACCTCCGGCGTCACCAGCGTCTGCACGCCGTGCGGCAGGCGCTTCACCAGCTCCTCGGCGGCCGCCTCCGTGAGCGCGGTGTCGCCGAGCAGGTTGAGGAGCGCGACGGATACCTCGCCCACGTCGACGATCATCAGGTCCCTTTCCTGATCGCCGACACGCACCCTGTGAGTAAGCATTCGTTCTCCTTAGAGAGGACATCCCGCGCCCAGGTTCACGCGGTCTGGCAAGCGCCCATAAGCGTACCCCACGGGGCCGCGCGGGTAGCTGCCGGGCCGGGGAAGCCGCTGGGTGCGTGGTACTCTCGGCCTCGTGGATGAGTTACGTCTCCGCCCCGCTTCCTTGCGAGATTACGTCGGCCAGAAGCGCCTCAAGCGCAAGCTCGAGGTGTACCTGGAAGCGGCGCGGGACAGGCGTGAGGCACTCGATCACGTGCTGCTGTACGGGCCGCCCGGCCTGGGCAAGACCACCCTGGCGCACATCATCGCCGCGGAGCTTGGTGTCGGCATCCGCGTGACGTCCGGGCCGGCCATCGAGAAGCCCGGCGACCTGGCCGCCATCCTCACCAACGCCCTGGAGCCGGGCGACGTGCTCTTCATCGACGAGATACATAGGCTGGGGCGCGTGGCGGAGGAGCACCTCTACCCCGCCATGGAGGAGTTCAAGATCGACATCGTGCTGGGGCAGGGTCCCGCAGCCCGCTCCATCCGTCTGGAGCTCCCCCACTTCACGCTGGTGGGCGCCACCACCCGGCCCGGCCTCATAACGGGCCCGCTGCGCAGCCGCTTCGGGATCCTGGAGCACCTCGAGTTCTACACGGACGAGGAGCTGGCCCTGGGCATCTTGCGCGACGCCGAGCAGCTGGGCTTCCAGCTGGACGAGGCGGCCGCCCTCGAGATGGGACGCCGCTCGCGCGGCACCATGCGCATAGCCAAGCGCCTGCTGCGCCGCGTGCGCGACTTCGCGCAGGTGGCGGGCGACAGCGTCATCTCCCTGCAGCGCACGAGGCTGGCGCTCGACTCCCTCGGCATCGACAGCGAGGGCCTCGACCGCCGCGACCGCGCCATCCTGGAAGCCCTGGTCGAGAAGTTCGCCGGCGGACCCGTGGGCCTGGACACGCTGGCCACCGCCGTGGCCGAGGACCGCGCCACCCTCGAGGAGGTCTACGAACCGTTCCTCATCCAGCGCGGGCTGCTGGTCCGCACGGCCCGGGGCCGCATGGCCACCGACGCCGCGTACCGGCACCTGGGCCTGCCCACTCCCATGCGCTCCCAGTCCGATCTGGGCCTGTTCGAGGCCAGCAACGGGGGCAGCGCGTGATCCGCGGCAGCCTCAAGAACCTCCCGCTGACGGACATGTTCCAGCTCATAGCCAACACCCAGAAGTCGGGTGTCATGACGCT
>CAZPWN010000083.1:0-9049 GCA_964590475.1 uncultured bacterium
CGCGCGAGATGCTGGACGAAGCCGAGATGCCCGTCGGCGCCCGCGTCACCCGCGCTTTCCTGCGCCTGGCGCAGCAGTTCGGCCTGCCGTCCGACGACGCGCAGGGCGGCATCAAGCTCCCGCTCGCCCTCACCCACGAGGACCTCGCGGACCTCACGGGCTCGAGCCGCGTCACCATCACCCGCATCCTGGGCGAACTCCGCACCGAAGGTGCGCTCGAGGGCACCCGCGGCGTGTACGTGGCCAACCGCGAGGGGCTGGAACGCGCTACCGACCACTACGTCATGCAGGTACTCTGAGCCCCCTCGGCATCGGGTAGGCTAGACACGTGATCAGCTTCACCGATACCGCCAGGGACCGCGTGCTGCACTTCATCGAAGCGCAGCGCAGCCAGGGAGTCACAGCGCTGCGGATCGCGGGCAACCGCGCCGAGCAGCGCCTGTGGCTCGTCAAGCCCGAAGACAAGCGCGAGGACGACCAGGTCCAGACCGAGGAAGGCTTCGAGGTCTACCTCGACCGCCTCAGCGCCGGCCAGCTGGGCGGCGCCACTGTCGACTTCGTCGACGGCGTCATGCAGTCCGGCTTCAGGCTCTTCTTCGCCGGCGCCACCTGGGACGAACCGGTGGCTCAGAAGGTACAGGACGTCATCGACAAACAGATCAACCCCGGCGTGGCCAGCCACGGCGGCGCTGTCACCCTGGAAGGCGTGAAGGAGGGCGTGGCTCTCATCCGCTTCGGCGGCGGTTGCCACGGCTGCGGTGCGGCCGACGTGACCCTCAAGCAGGGCATCGAGCGCATGCTGCGCGAAGCCGTGCCCGAGATCACGGGCGTACAGGACGTCACGGATCACAGCACCGGCGAGAACCCCTACTACGAGCGCCAGGACGGCGCCAGCTCGCCCCTGGCCTGAGCCCAACGAGCCCGCTCCGGTGACCGGAGACGTGCCCTTACAACCGTGTTACCTTGAAGCAGTGCGGATGCCCGAAGTAAACCAAGCGGGCGCCGCGCTGCCTTTTTTGAGCACCCGTGGGCTGACGAAGCGCTTCCCCGGGGTGGTAGCCGCCAACGGCATCGACCTCGACATCCTGCCGGGCGAGGTGCACGCTCTCCTGGGTGAGAACGGCGCCGGCAAGACCACCCTCATCAGCATGCTCTACGGGCTGCTTCAACCGGACGAGGGCCAGATCCGGGTGGCGGGCAGCGCCATGCGCATTCGTGACCCCAGGCACGCCATGGAGCTTGGACTCGGCCTCGTAGCACAACACTTCCACTTGGCCCGCCGCCATACCGTGGCGGAGAACCTCGCACTGGGACAGCGCGGAGCGCCGTTCTGGCGGCCTACCCGACCGCTGCGCCGCCGGGCCGGCGAGCTCGCCGCGCGCTACGGGCTCGAGGTCCGCATGGACGCCCGCATAAGCGCGCTCTCGCCCGGAGAGCAGCAGCGCATCGAGATCCTCAAGGCGCTCATGCATGACGCCAAGCTGCTCATCCTGGACGAACCGACCAGCGTGCTCACGCCCCAGGAGGCCGACGCCCTCTTCGAGGTCATAGAGCGCATGCGCGCGGACGACCGCGCCGTGGTCTTCATCAGCCACAAGCTGGACGAGGTGCAGCGGGTGGCCGACCGCATCACGGTGCTCAGGCGCGGCGAGGTGGTCGGCCGGCTGGAGCGCGGCGAGGCCGACGCCTCCGAGCTGGCCCGCCTGATGGTGGGTCGCCAGGTGGCCTCCCCCCAGCGCCTGGGCGTGGTGGCCCAGCAGGAGCCGCTCCTGGTGGTGGACGACCTGTGGCTAAGGAGCGCCCGCGGCGTCGATACCCTGCGGGGCGCTACCTTCAGCGTGCGGCCCGGGGAGGTCATCGGCATAGCCGGGGTGGCCGGCAACGGCCAGAGCGAACTGGCGCAGGTGCTGACCGGCCTGGCCAGGCCGACGCGCGGCAGCGTCACTCTCGGCGGCCTCGAGCTGGCGCACAGGAGCCCGCGTGAGGTGCGCGCCGCCGGCGTGGCCTACATCCCCGAGGACCGGCGCACCGAGGGCGTGGTCGGCTCGATGAGCGTGATGGAGAACCTCGTGCTGCGGCAGGTGCGCGACCCCCAGTTCGCGCGCGGCGTGATGATCGACTGGCGCAAGGCGGAGGCCTTCGCCAAGCAGGCCGTGGAGGAGTTCGATATCCGCACTCCCAGCCTAGCCGCCGAGGCGCGCACCCTGTCGGGCGGCAACATCCAGAAGATCGTGCTCGCGCGCGAGCTGTCCGGCAAGCCGCGGCTGGTGGTGGCCTCCCACCCCACCTACGGTTTGGATATCGGCAGCACCAACCACACGCACGAGCTGCTGCTGGCGCAGCGGGCCAGGGGCGCGGTCGTGGTGGTCATCAGCGAGGACCTGGACGAGCTCCTCAAGCTGGCGGACAGGGTGCTGGTCATGTTCGACGGCCGCGTGGTGGGCTCCATGACCGTGGCCGAAGCCGCTTCCGAGGAGGGCGTACAGCGCCTCGGGCTACTCATGGCGGGGAGCGTGGAGGCGTGAGCCGCCTGCGCTGGGTGCCGCGCCTGGCCGCCCCCGCCTGGCTCCTGGTGGCCGTCAGCGCCGGCGCCTTCCTGGTGGCTCTACTGGTGGCGCTCGGCATCTTCGCGGCGTACGGGCTGAACCCGCTGCAGGCGGGCGCCACGATCATAGAGCGCACGTTGATGGACAAGCGCGGTTTCGGCGAGGTCGTGCGCAAGAGCATCCCACTCCTTCTGGCCGGCGCCGGCATGGCGCTGGCGCTGCGCGCGAGGTTCTGGAACATCGGGGCCGAGGGCCAGATCCTGGCGGGCGCCGTGGCCGCCACGGCGGTGGCCCTGTTCGTGCCCATCGGCTGGTACAGCATCCCCGCCCTCTACCTGGCGGGCTTCGTGGCCGCGGCGCTCTACGGGCTGGTTCCCGCCTACCTCAAGGCGCGCCTCGGCGTGAACGAGATCATCACCACGCTGATGTTCAACTACGTGGCCATCTACCTGGTGCGCTGGCTCATCAACGGCCCCTGGCGCGGCCGCAGCCTCACGGGCTTCAGCTACACGGACCGCTTCCCGCGAGAGACGTACCTGCCGCTGTGGGAGGGCACCCGCGTGCACATCCCCACGCTGCTCATCGGTATCGCGGCCGCGCTCCTCATCACCTGGCTCCTGCGCCATACGCGGCTCGGCTTCTCGATCCGCGTCATGGGCGACGGCCCGGACGCGGCGCGCTACGCGGGCATCAAGCTCCTGCCCACCACCCTGGCCCTGGCGGCGCTAGCCGCGGGCGCGGCGGGCATAGCCGGCGCCGGCGAGGTGGCGGGCATCCACCACCGCCTCATCGAGCCCACCAGCGTCTCCATGGGATACGGCTACACGGCCATCCTCGTGGCGCTGCTGGCGCGCCGGCGCGCGTGGGCCACGCTCATCACCGCGCCGCTGCTCGGCTGGGTGTTCGCCGCGGGCGACGTCATCAAGGTCAGCTTGCAGCTGCCCTTCCAGATAACTGACGTGATCATCGGCGTGACCCTGCTGCTACTGGTGGCAGCCGAGCCGCTCTTGTCGTATCGTCCGGTCTGGCAGCGTCCTAGCGGTAGCGAGGACGCCCCTTCCACCCCAGAAACCGAGATAGCCCCGCGGGAGGCCGGATCCTAGATGGAGTTGGAACTGCTCACTACGACCGTCGCACGGGCGTTGGCGTTCGGCACGCCGCTCCTGCTGGCCGCCCTTGGCGAGATCGTGGCGGAGCGCTCCGGCGTGGTGAACCTCGGCATGGAGGGCATGATGATGCTCGGCGCCGTGGCGGGCTTCATCGCCGCTCAGGCCACGGGCACGCTCATGCTCGGCGTAGCGGCCGCGGTGGTGGCGGGCATGCTCGCCGCCGCCCTGCACGCCTTCCTGTCGGTCACCCTGGCCTCCAACCAGTACGTCAGCGGCCTCGCCATCACCCTGGGCGGGGTGGGGCTCGCCAACCTGCTCGGTCGCGACTGGGTGGGTCGGCCGCTCGCCAACCCCATGGGCTTCATCACCGTGCCCGTGCTGTCGGAGATACCCATCCTCGGCCCCGCGCTCTTCGTGGACCAGTACGCCCTCACCTACGTGGCGCTGGTGCTGGCGCCGCTACTCTGGCTGTTCCTCTTCCGCACACGGCCCGGCCTGACGGTGCGCACGGTGGGTGAGTCGCCCGCGGCGGCGGACACGGCCGGCATCTCCGTGCGCTGGGTGCGCTTCCTGGCGGTCACGTTCGGCGGCGCCCTGGCGGGCCTCGCCGGCGCCTACTTCTCGCTGGCCTACCGCCCCTCGTGGGGCGAGAACATCACCAACGGCCTCGGCTGGATAGCCCTCGGTCTGGCCATCCTCGCCCTGTGGCACCCCCTGCGGGCCGTGCCCGCGGCGCTGCTCTTCGGAGCTTTCTTCACCCTCTCCTTCCGGCTGCAAGGTGTTCTGCCGCCGGAGCTGCTGACCGTTCTCCCGTACCTCGTCACCGTGCTGGCGCTAACGCTCATCGCGCTGGCCGGGGGACGCGGCGCGGTGGGCGCCCCGGAAGCGCTGGGCGCGCCGTACCGCCGTGGGGAACGTTGATGTCTTCTTGGCCACGACCGGGAGCGGCGGGCTCCCGGTGGGCGAGGTGGGTACGCTCACCTTTGACGTAACCGGACACCGTTACCGGGAGACGAGAGCCCCGGCCGGGTCCACCGGAGGTCGTATGCGGCACATCCGTAAAATCGCCATCCTGGCGCTAATAGCCCTCTTGACCAGCCCTGCCTTCGCCCAGCGAGACGACATAAAGGCATGCTGGATATACATCGGACCCGTAGGCGACTACGGCTACTCCTATGCACACGACCTGGGTCGTCTGCAGACCATGGAAGACCTGCCCGGCATCGAGACCGCCTACGTTGAAGCCGTGGCCGAGGCGGACGTGGAAGCCACCGTCGACCAGCTCGTGGCCGACGGCTGCAACGTCATCTTCGGCACCAGCTTTGGCTTCGGCGACGGCCTGCTCGCCGCCGCCGAGCGCTACCCCGACGTGATCTTCGGGCACGCCACCGGCGTGGAACGCGCCCCCAACGTGCTCACCTACATGGCCGACTTCTACCAGGTGTACTACCTCAACGGCCTGATCGCGGGCGCGGTTACCGAGTCCGATACCATCGGCTACATCGCCGCCTTCCCCATCCCCGAAGTCAAGCGCCACATCAACGCCTTCGCGCTCGGCGTGCAGGAGGTCAACCCCGACGCCAAGGTGGTCGTGCGCTGGATCTACAACTGGTTCGACCCCGCCGGCGCCACCGAAGCCACCGAGGCCCTCATAGCCGACGGCGCCGACGTGTTCGCTTACACGGAGGACACCCCCACCGTGCCGCAGGTGGCCGCCGCTCGCGGCCTCACCTCCTTCGCGCACTACGCCTCCATGCAGTCGTTCGCGCCCGATACGCTCGCCTCCGGCCAGCTCGTCCACTGGGGCGTGCTCACCACCGACATCCTCGCCAAGGTCATGGACGGCACCTACACCGCCGACAACCTTGAGGACGTGGACTACTTCTGGCTCATGGCCGAAGGCGCCGTGGAAGCCGGCATCGAGCCGGGCGTGGTGGTCCACCCCGCCTACGAGGAGCAGCTCCAGGCCTACATGGTCGAGACCGATGCGGGCACCGAGTCCGTCTACGACCTGGTCATGCGCCGCATCGACCAGATGACCGCCAGCCCCCTGGAGTTCGAACCGTTCGCCGGGCCCGTGTCCGACCGCCAGGGCAACGTGGTGTACGGAGAGGGCGAAGGCCCCACCGTGCTGGACCTGCTCGGCATGCAGTGGGCCGCCCCCAACGTAGAGGGCCCCTGGGAGGGCGAGCCGTAAGCCAAGGAAGCCCGGTCACCACCGTCATCCCGACCGCTGCGGAGGTGGCAGCGGCGGTCGGGGTGGCGAGCGGCCGTGAGAAGGCCACCCTGCTGCTGGCCGGCGGCCGGCTGGTCAACGTCTTCACCAACGAGGTGTACGCGGCCGACGTCCTGCTGGCCGGCAGGCTCATAGCCGGCATCTACGATCCCGAGGAGGGCGCGGCCGAGACCCGCCGCCGTAACGCCGTGGAGGTCATGGACCTCCACGGCGCCTTCGTGGTGCCCGGCCTCATAGACGGTCATGTCCACATAGAGTCTTCGCTCGTGAGCGCCGCGGAGTACGCCCGCGGAGTGCTGGGCCGCGGCGTGACCGGCGCCGTGTGCGACCCTCACGAGATAGCCAACGTGGCGGGCGAGGAGGGCGTCAGGTGGCTGCTCGAGGCCACGGACGAGCTTCCCTTCGACGTCTGGGTCACGGTGCCCTCCTGCGTGCCCTCGAGCCCCTTCGAGACCGTCGGCGCCCAGTTCGGCCCGCCGGAGATGGAGCGCCTGCTGGCGCATCCGCGGGTGGTTGGGGTGGCCGAACTGATGAGCTACCCGGCGGTGGTGGCGGGCGACGCGCCCGCGCTCGCCAAAGCGCGTCTAGGTGAGGAGCGGAGCCTCAAGGTGGAGGGCCACGCGCCGGGCCTGAGCGGCGCCGGCCTGCAGGCCTACCTGGCCAGCGGCGTTGGCTCGGATCACGAGGCCACCGTCATGGAGGAGGGTCTCGAGAAGCTCCGCGCGGGGGTGTTCCTGATGATCCGCGAGGGCTCCGTCACCCGCGATCTGGACGCTCTCATGCCGCTGGTTCACGAGCGCCACGGAGACCGCATCGGCTTCGTGACGGACGACCGCCTGCCCCACGATC
Organism: uncultured bacterium; assembly: GCA_964590475.1. Taxonomy (GTDB): domain Bacteria; phylum Deinococcota; class Deinococci; order Deinococcales; family Trueperaceae; genus JAAYYF01. The sequence goes on from CAZPWN010000083.1 coordinate 6,741, forward strand.
TGCTGGCCGAGGGCGGCGTGGAGCTGATGGTGCGCCGCGCCGTGCGCGCAGGCGTGAACCCGGCCTACGCCGTACGCTGCGCCTCCCTCAACGTGGCGCTGCACTACCGCCTGCCGCGCCGTGGCGCCGTGGCGGCCGGCTACTTCGCCGACCTCGCCGTGGTGCCCGATCTCGCCGCCTTCGAACCCACGGTCGTCATCAAGGCTGGCAGAGTGGTGGCGCAAGATGGGGTGGTAGCGGCCGAACTTCTACGCAACGGCCCCACCGACGACGGCCCCGTCCTTCACACCGTGCAGCTGCCGGAACTGACGGAGTCCTCCTTCCGCCTGCCAGCGCCCGGTGGGGAGGTGCGCTGCATAGTGGCGCTGCCCCACAGCATCCTCACGGACCAGACCACGCTCACCCCGACGGTGGAAGCGGGGAACGTGGTGGCCGACCCCGAGCGGGACCTGCTGAAGCTCGCCTGTATAGAGCGCTACGGCAAGAACGGCAACGTGGCCGTGGGACTGGTGAGGGGCTTCGGTCTAGAGGCGGGCGCCCTGGCATCCAGCGTGGGTCACGACCACCACAACCTCATGCTGCTCGGCGCCGACGACGCGGACATGCTGGCGGCCGCCAGCCGGCTGCAGGAGCTGGGCGGCGGCTTCGTGGCGGTGAGAGGCGGCGAGCTGCTGGCGGAGTTGGCGCTACCCCTGGGCGGGCTCATGACGCACGCCTCGTTGGCGGAGACGCGCGACGCGCTCGACGCCCTGGACGGCGCCGCACGCTCGCTGGGCTGCGAGCTCCCCTCGCCTTACATGGCCCTCAGCTTCCTGGGGCTCGCGGTGGTGCCGGAGCTGCGCCTCACGGACGTGGGGCTGGTCGACGTGCCCGAGGGGCGCGTGGTGCCGTTCGCCGCCGACTGACGGTGTCCGCCCGAACCTGCCCGTCATCCAAGCCTGAAGCGGCTCAGAACGCCTTCCTGTAGGGCCAGATCTGGAACTCCTGCCACACGCCGGAGCGGGTGTAAGCGTCCTCCTCCAGCAGTCGCCTCGCCTCCTCCTCGCTCTCCACGTCGAGCAGCAGCATGGAGCCGATCATGGTCCCGTCCGCATCCAGCAGCGCGCCGCCGGTGACGAGGCGGCCGTCCTCGTGCAGCCCGCTCGCCACCTCCAGGTGCGCTTCGCGCGCGGCCGCGCGCCTGGCCGGGGCACCGGCGTCCGTGCCGTCCCTGGCTATCACCACGTAGAGCATCCTTGTACCTCCGGTACGAGCGTTCGGTTCCGGCGCCCCGATCCTGCGTCCCGCAGTGCGGGGGAGCGGTGCCGCGCGGCCAGCGCGCGCCGAACGTTCCCTGTTCACCGGATGCTACAGTGCTCGCGGCGACCGCGTGGCGTGCGCCCCCTGGCTCCGCAGCGGAGCTTCCACAAAGTTGATACGACCAGACTCACATCAATTGACAATGAGCGGCCAGAACGGCTATACTGAGGGCTAGTTGGAGCTTGCGCCGAGCCCGCTCATGTTTCATGCAGCCGGCCGCCCGGTAAGTCCCGGCCAAGGCAAGGCAGCCGCTCCAGAGGACGCCGGAACGCCGTACTCCCGTATGGGCGCGGCGCCGGCCACACACCCCACCGAGCGAGGAGCCAGTATGGCAAAAGCAGTAGGAATCGACCTGGGAACCACCAACAGCGTGATCGCGGTCATGGAAGGCGGCGAGCCGGTAGTGCTCGTGAACGCCGAGGGCAACCGCACCACACCCTCCGTCGTGGCCTTCAAGGGCGACCAGCGCCTGGTAGGCCAAGTGGCCAAGCGCCAGGCGGTGCTCAACCCGCAGGGCACGCTGTTCGAGATCAAACGTTTCATCGGCCGCACCTGGGACGAGGTGAAGAACGAAGCCGAGCGCGCCCCGTACGAGGTAGTGCAGGGGGACGACGGCGGCGTGCGTTTCGTGGTGGAGGGCAAGCAGTACACCCCCGAGGAGATCTCCGCCATGGTGATGCGCAAGCTGGCGGACGACGCCGGCGAGCGCCTGGGCACCAAGGTCACGCAGGCCGTCATCACCGTGCCCGCGTACTTCAACAACTCCCAGCGTGAGGCCACGCAGAACGCGGGCCGCATCGCCGGCCTCGAGGTCCTGCGCATCGTCAACGAGCCCACCGCCGCGGCGCTGGCGTACGGCCTTGAGAAGAAGGGCAACGAGACGGTGCTCGTGTTCGACCTGGGCGGCGGTACCTTCGACGTCTCCGTCCTGGAGGTCGGCGACGGCGTGTTCGAAGTGCGCTCCACGAGCGGCGACACTCACCTGGGCGGCTCCGACATGGACTACGCCA
>CAZPWN010000084.1:0-4929 GCA_964590475.1 uncultured bacterium
GTGGACACGAGCATGGGCTTCACCCCGCTCGAGGGGCTCCTGATGGGCACCCGGACGGGCGACATCGACCCCGGGCTGCTGATCCACCTTCTGCGCGGCGGCATGTCGCTCGGCGCGCTGGACGACCTCCTCAACCGGGGCAGCGGCCTGCGGGGCATGTCGGGCATCTCCAACGACATGCGCGACGTCAGGCAGGCGGCCGCCCGGGGGGAGGCCGGCGCCATCGCCGCTCTCGAACTCTTCGCCTACCGGGTGAAGAAGACCGTCGGCGGCTACGCCGCGGCGCTCGGCGGTCTAGACGTGCTCGTCTTCACCGGCGGCATCGGCGAGAACGACGCCGCCTCGCGTGCCGAATGCCTGGCGGGACTGGAGTTCCTGGGGGTTAGGCTCGACGAGGAGCTGAACGGGCGGGGCGAGGGCGTCATCAGCGCCGCCGACAGCGCGGTTACCGTGCTGGTAGTGAAGACCGACGAAGAGGGGCTCATAGCGGAGCAGGCCAGGGCCTTAGCGCTGGCCGTGGGAAGGGACGTGTAGATGATCACCATCGGACTCGATCTGGGTGGCACCAAGATCCTGGCCGCCGCCGTGCGGAACGGCGAGATCCTCGACTCGGTGCGGGTGGACACCCCCCAGACCGGCGTAGGCGCAGTGGTCGACGCGCTCGTGGGCACCGCCGAGACGCTGCGAGAGCGGGGTTACGACTCGGACGCCATCGGCATCGGCTCGCCGGGGCCCCTGGACCTGGAAAGGCGCACGGTGCTCTTCGCGCCCAACATCAAAGGCTTCCGCAACGTGCCGCTGGCGGATCGGCTGGAGGAGCGGCTGAGCAAACGGGTGATCCTCGAGAACGACGCCAACCTCGCGGGCTACGGAGAGCACACCTACGGCGCCGCCAGGGACCGTCACAGCAGCATCTACGTGACCCTGTCCACCGGCATCGGCGGCGGCATCTTCTTCGGCAACGAGATAATCACGGGCGCCCACGGCATGGCGGGCGAGATCGGGCACATGACCATGATGGTCGGCGGACCCATGGGCGGCGACGGCCACGCCGGGTCGCTCGAGGCTCTCGCCGCCGGGCGGTCGATGACGCGCGACGCCAGCTACGCCTTCAGCGCGGACATGGATACCCGCCAACTCTTCGATAAGGCCCGTGAGGGCGACGCCAAGGCGCTCGGCATCGTGGACAACGCCGCTCTCTACACGGGCATCGGTCTCGCGAACCTCGTGAAGGTGTTCGACCCCGAGGTGTTCGTGGTCGGCGGCGGCCTCTCCGAGGCGGGCGAGTTCTACCTGGACCGCGTGCAGGCAACGTACGAGAAGTACCTGCGCGGCGGATACCCGGTGCCCGAACTGCTCCCCGCCGCCCTGGGGGGAGAGGCGGGCGTCATCGGGGCGGCGGCGTTCGCGGCCAGCAAGGTGGGTGGCGCATGAGCCCCGATACCGTCTCGCTCGTGATGTCGTCCCTGCTGATCTTCGGCCTGCGCATCGCCGACGTCTCGCTGGGCACGTTGCGGATCGGCTTCCTGGTGCGGGGCGAGCGCCGCCTGGCCGGCCTGTTCGGCTTCTTCGAGTCGCTCATCTGGCTGATCGCGGCGGCGCAGGTGCTCTCCAACCTCGACTCGCCGCTCAAGTTCATGGCTTACGCGGGCGGTTACGCGGCGGGCACCATGCTGGGCGTCAGCATCGAGCGCTGGCTGGCCATCGGCGAGACGATCATGCGGGTGGTGTCGCCCGTGGATAGTCCCTCCGTGGAGGAGCACCTGCGCCAGGCGGGCTTCTACGTCACCGTGCTCAACGCCCGCGGGCGGGACGGCGACGTGCGCGTCTCGTTCTCCGTGCTGCCCCGCAAGCGCATCCAGCGCGCGCTCAGGATCGTGGGCGAGGTTAACCCGGAGGCGTTCGTGACGTTCGAAGCCACCACGCCCACCAACCGGCCGCCGGTGACGCCGCCCACCAAGATCATCAAGTAGTAGGTCCAGTAGGTCCTGCGCCCGGTTTCAGGCCGTCAGGACGCGCGTGAGCGCGCCATGCGGGTCAAGCCACACCGCCACCGGTCTGCCGAGCAGCTCGCTGGCGCGCCCGGAGGCGTCCTCGGAGTGGCTCTCCGAACCGGGGGTTATCAGCACGGGCCGCGCGTCTATGGCGAGGCTCGCCGTGACGGCCAGGCGGTCCAGCAGGGCGTCCGTGCGCCAGTCGTCCTGGAAGAGCCGTTTGAGCTCGAGCAGCGCACCGCGCGGGTAGCTGGCCTTGCGGCCGCCGTGCGAATCGGGCCTGCGGAGGATGACCGCGCCCGGTAAGGCAGCGAGGGCCTCGTAGAAGGCGTCAACCGTCTCGTCCAGCAGGTAGTGCTCGGCTATGAGCCTGACCGCGTCCTCCTCGCCCTCCTCCACGATGTCCTCGTCGGGGTCGGCTGGGTTCAGGCCCTGGAAGGCCGACGCTAGTTGGCGCGGCAGGTTGTTCAGCCGGTAGAACTGCTCCTCCAGCGCCGCCCCGACGATCAGGCCGGACCAGCGCCAATCCGCTGCCTGCAGCTCGCGCACGGCCTGCAACTCGGGCGACATCTCGATCTCCGGTCCGGTGAGGTGAGCGAGGGAGGGTACGGGCGCGAATGCGGGGGTTCTGCGCATGCCCCATGCTAGCCGCCGGGGGAGGGTGGAGGCTCATCTCCGGCTCAGTGAAGCCCGCTAAGTGCGTGGTAACCTAGCTCGGTGAGTCTCTACACGGACCGCATGGAATACCCTGACGATACCGAGCTCGAACCGACCGGCCGCCGCGGCTGGGGCTGGCTGGTGGTGGGCTTGGTGCTCCTGCTCGCCGCCGGCATCTTCATGGCGCTGGACGTGCGCAGCTACTTCACCGTCTCCGAAGTCACGCTCCCCGACCTGGTGGGTCTGCCGTACGAGCAGGCCACCACCACCCTGCGCCGTGAGGGCCTAGACCCCGTGACGTTCGTGGAGCACGTGGCCGGCATGCCGGCCGAGGTAGTCAGTTCGCAGGCGCCCGAGCCCGGCACGGTAGTCAAGCGCGGGCGCTCCGTGCACCTTGGTGTCAACACGCCGCCGGCGGAGGCGCGCATCCCCGACCTGGTGGGGCTACTGCAGAGCGACGCGCTGGACCGCGCCGCCGAGCTCAACCTACCCGTCGGCACCATCACCTTCGAACCGTCCGACAGGGCGGCCGGGCGCGTCATCGCCCAGGATCCCGTCGGTGGTGAGCGGCTGGGCGAGGACCGTTCACTCGAGCTGGTCATAAGCTCCGGGGCCGGCACGCCGGTCATCGAGGTGCCCGACCTGGTCGGCACCAACGTCGACGACGCCGAGGTCGCCCTGCGGGCCCTGGGCTTCAGGCTCATCGAGAGGCTTCCGTCCACCGTCAGCTTCATCGGCCCCGGCTCGGTCGTGTCCTCCGTGCCACCGGCGGGGGAGAGCGCGGCGTCGAGCACCCCGATAATCCTCAAGTACGCGCTCTCCACCTCCAACGCGGTGGAGGTACCGGACGTCATGGGCCTGCCGCAGTGGCGTGCCCAGCTGGCGCTGCGCGCGGCGCAGCTTCAGCTCGGGCAGGTCACGTACATCCAGGACCCGGACCGGCCCGAAGGGGTGGTCGACGTGAGGCCCACGGGCTACACGCTGCCGGGCACGCCGGTGCTGCTCACCGTCAACGGCACGGAGCCGGCGCCGCTGTTCCCCGACGATCAGTTCGGCGATCTGTTCGACGGCTTCCAGCCACCCGGAGGTTCGACTCCGGGCGTCACACCGGGGATCACCCCGGGCGGGACCACGACACCGGGCATCACGCCGGGCATCACGCCGGGCGACCCGCGTGACCCGCGCGACCAGACCGCGGCGCCCGCGGACGGCAGCCGGCAGGTCTCGTTCTCGTTCGATCCGACCAACATGGGCATCAGGCGCCTCCTCGAGGAGCGCTACCAGCTCAAGGTAGTGGTACTCGACGAGCGGGGCGAGCGCGTTGTGCTCGACAGGCGGCTGGACCCGGGCGAGACGGTCAGCACCACCATCCCGGTGTACGGCACCGACGTGATGCTGCAGACCTTCATCGACGACGTCTTCTTCCAGGCGTGGCGTCCGTGAACCGCGTGCCACGCCCGCTGCGCCGCCTCTCCTAGAGCCGCCGGTGGAGTGGTGTTTACCGCTGTGAGCGGAACGCGGTTCGGGTGAGAATCGACCATATACTCGTCGAAGACGACGAAAGCACACAGAACTCCGTCTTCCGTTGCCTGGCGCGGCGGCACCGGCGGGTACGAAAGCTTGGAGGAAAGCCGTGAGTGAACCCGATATCGCCGCATTGGCGAGACGCCTGGCCGAACAGAACAACGTCGACTGGCGGGCCCTGACAGGCAGCGGGCCGGACGGCAAGATCGTAGAGCGCGACGTGCTGGATTACCTGGCGCGGGTCATGGCCGGCGAAGAGGCCGTGAACCCCACACCGGAACCCCTGCCGGAGGGCATGCAGGCGTGGCCCGATCAGGACGCCCCCTCCTACTTCAAACCGAGGAGCGCCAGCCAGCAGGCCGCCGCCAGCGGGGCCGCACCGGCACCGGAAGCGCCCACCGCAGGGGCGCCGGCCGACGAGCCCACGGACTTCCTGGCGGATAGCCCGGCCGGGGCGCCGGCTGACGCACCATCCGCAGGAGCGGTCGACGACGTGTTCGCAGAGCCTGGTGCCCTCGGGCTGGAGCAGGCGGCCGACGAGGAGCTGTCCGACGACATCTTCCTCTTCGACGACGACGCCACAGGCGACGATCTCGATGTCGAGCCCGCGGCCGGCAGCGCAGAAGCGCCGGCATGGCTCTCGGCGCAGGAGCCCCAGGACGCAGGTGTAGACGCGTTCGCCGACGACGGTGACGACGGTGACGACCTGTTGGTGGCGGACGACGACGAGTTCGGGGCGGAAGCCGATGATGGC
>CAZPWN010000084.1:5029-8994 GCA_964590475.1 uncultured bacterium
GGCTCGTTCGAGAGCTACGACCAAGATTTCACGACCCCCAGCGAGCAGTTCGACGGCGGCAATGACGGTCCTGACTGGAGCACCGGCGAAGACCAGGAACCTGCCGCCGGCGAGGGCGCGGCCGGCGACGTCTCGGACGATGGTGGCGCGCTGCCCGACTTATGGGCCACCGACGGCTTCGGCTCGGAGGAGGAAGAGTCCCACGAGCCCGCGTTCGGACCTACGGGGGGAGCGGTGGAAGCCCCCGACATCCTGGCGGAGGCACAGGACGGGGCGGACGAGCTCACGGTCGACTTCTCACAGCGTTACGAGGCGCCGGCCGCCGAGGATGCAAACGAAGCCCGGTCGGACCTGCCCGAGCTCACGTCGGAGCGGCCCGTCACCGAGACGGACCCCTCCTTCGGCGAGGTTGCTCCCATCGCCGACGACGTGGAAGACCTGGAGCAGGCCTCCGCGCTCGACGAGCACGACGCCGTGACCGACCTGCAGGAGCTGGATGGCGAGCCGGCCAGCCCGGCGGCGGCGCAGTACGCCGACCTGCCCCTCATGCGCAGCGGCACCGTCCTGCGGCGCCATGTGGACCTGAGTGCGCTAGCGGAAGCGCAGCTGGCGGCGGGCCTGGAGCTGGGTCACGAGGAGCCCCTCGCCTTCTCGCCCTTCCTCGTGCGGGCCGTGGCCAAAGCCGCTGCCGAGCTCGGCACGCTGCAGGGGCAGGTGGCCCTGGCCGAGCTGGGCGAGGAGCTGTGGTTCAGGCGGATAGACGACGCCGCCGAGCGGTCGTTCGCCTCCCTGGTCCAGGAGCTGGATGTAGCGGGTGCGGAGGAAGACGAGCTTGGCCTCGCCGCGGTGGACCTGAGCGGCTTCGACATGGACGAGGTGCTGCTGGACCTGGACGTTCCGGCGATCACGCTCGGACGCACGCTGTACGACACCCAGCGCGGCTCTCACCGCAGCACCCTCAGCCTGAGCGGCGACCTGCCGCTGAACGAGGGCGCCCGGCTACTGGCGCGGGTGGCCGATCTGCTGGAGGCGCCCGTTCGTCTCCTGCTCTGAACCGAGCACGACCCGAGTGCTGCCGGCCGCTGTCAGTTCAGCGGCCGGCGGTCTTTTCGGCTGGTATGAGGAGCCAGAGCAGCAGGTACCCCACGCCGGTGGCGCCGAGCGAGAGCAGCACCGACAGCAGGTAGACCAGCCGCACGTTGGCGCTGCGCACGCCTACGAACGCGCCGATGCCGCCGCAGACGCCGCCCAGCAGCCGGTCGCTGCGGCTGCGGGCGAACCGGCGGTCCGTGTACGGCCTGCGGGCCCTGCGTTGATCGTGAGCCAGCGCGTGCGTGCTGGGGAGGTCCTGCGTGGGGACCCGGGAGCCGTCTGTGGGGGCGGATGCTTCCATGTACGGCGAGTATATGACGCCCCGCTGCGGTACCCTCTACCGTGTGGAAGGTAAGCAAGATCTGACCAGCGGCGCGGCGCCGAGCGCTGCTGCCGGTAAGCGCGTGGTGGTGGGCGTGACGGGCGCCTCGGGGCTGCTGTACGCCGTGGACCTGCTGAAGACCATGCGGCAGCTGTCGGTCGAGAGCCGCCTGATCGTGACCGCCGGCGCGAAGCACGTGATACCCACTGAACTGGAGGGCTCACTCCATGATCTGGAGGCCCTCGCCACCCGGAGCTACAAGGACACCGACTTAGGGGCCGACATAGCTTCGGGCAGCTACCGCTTCGACGGCATGGTGGTGGCGCCGTGCAGCGCCGGCACCCTGGCGAAGATCGCCACCGGGGCGGCGGACACGCTCCTCACCCGCGCCGCGCACGTGACCCTCAAGGAGGGTCGGCCCCTGGTGCTGGTAGTGCGGGAGGCGCCGTACTCGCGGCCCATGCTCCTGAACATGCTGGCCGTGCACGACGCGGGCGCCGTGGTCCTGCCCGCCTCGCCCGGTTTCTATCACCGCCCCACCTCCATCGAGCAGCTGGTCGGCGGCATCACCGCCCGCGTGCTCGACCGGTTGGGCATACACAACGAACGCGTGCCGCGCTGGAAGTCGGACGAGTGAGCAGCGTCGCCGCGCTGATCGCAGCTGCGGGCAGCGGTCAGAGGCTGGGGCTCGGCCCCAAAGCCTTCGTGCGCGTGGCCGGACGCACGCTGCTCGAGCTGGCTCATGCGTCTTTCCGTGACCTGGTGGCGGAGGTGGTGATCGCCGTGCCGGAGAGAGAGGTCCAGCGTGCCCGCGCGCTCGTGCCTTCGGCCACCGTCGTCGCGGGCGGCGCGGATAGGCAGGCCACCGTGAGCCGCATGCTGGCCGCCAGCTCCAGCGACGTGGTGCTGGTGCACGACGCGGCTCGCCCCTTCGTGACGCCCGCGGTGGTGCGGCGCGTGCTTGCCGGCGTGGAGAGCACGGGTGCGGCCACCGCGGCGCTGGCGCCGGCCGACACGGTGGTGCGTGCGGCCGATGGACAGGTGCTCGACCGTGAGGGCCTGAGGCTGCTCCAGACCCCCCAGGGGTTCAGACGGGATCTTCTGCTGGAGGCGCACAGGGCGGCGGAGGAGGCGGGTTACAGCGCCACCGACGACACGGCGCTGTTGCGCCGCCTGGGGCGAGAGGTCGCGCTGGTGCCGGGCAGCCCGCTGCTTGCCAAACTTACGGTGGCGGACGACCTGGCGCTCCTCGAAGCGCTGCACGGCGTCTGGTTGGCTCAGCTGGAAGGAAGCGCCGATGCGGCCAGGTAGCTACACCGAAGCGGCGCCCGCCAAGGTCAACCTGGGGCTCGCCGTCCTGACGCGCCGTGGCGACGGCTTCCACGAGCTCGAGACCGTCATGGCGCTCACCGACGTGCGGGACGAGGTGCGCGTGGAAGTGGCGCCCGACGGCGAGACGGGCGGCGGCGTCGACGTCACTCTGCAGGTAGATGAGGCCCACGGTCCGCCGCCCGGGTGGGGCGAGCTGGCAGCAGCGGAAGACAACCTGATGACGGCCGCCGCCCGGGGCTACCTGGAGGCGTACCGGGAGGCCGCCGCCCACGATGGCGCCGCGCTGGCGCCGGATGACCTCCCAGCCCTCAGGCTCACGTTGGTGAAGCGGATCCCCGTGGCGGCGGGCCTGGGGGGCGGCTCCTCCGACGCGGCGGCCGTGCTCAGGGCGCTTAGCGGCGCCGACGCGGCTTCACGACCGGACGGGCGGGCGCTGGTTGACCCAGGCAAGCTCCAGGAGCTGGCCCTGGGGCTGGGGTCGGACGTGCCCTTCTTCCTGAGCGGCCTGCCGGCGGCGCAGGCCCGGGGGCGGGGCGAGCGCCTGACGCCGCTTACGTTGCCGCGGCTCGAGCTCGTGCTGGTGAACGCCGGGGTGCCCGTGAGCGCGGCCGAAGCCTACGCCAGCCTGGTGGGGTTCACGCCCCGGCTCCGCACCGAGCGCGCCCTGGCCCGCATCCGGGAGGGGCTGGACCCCGGCTGGCCGAACGGCCTGCAACCAGGCGTGCTCCGCGCCCACCCGGGTCTGCGCGACGTGCTGGCGGCCCTGCGAGAAGCCGGACTGAAGGGCGTGCTCATGTCCGGCAGCGGGTCGACCTGCTTCGGCCTTGCACCGGACGCCGAGCAGGCGGCGCAGATAGCCGAGCAGCTGGGCCGAGCGCATCCCGAGTGGTGGGTGCGCGCCACCGCGGTCGGCCAGGACTGAACCTACTGGGACCGAACGTACTAGGACCGAACGGCCGGGTCTAGCCGTCGTCCGGCCGCGGTGGGAACTCCCGGGCCCGCTCCACGTCATCCTGCACGAGGAAGTCCTCGCCCGCCAGCGACTCCACGTGGTGGCGCAACTCGTGGGTCAGAGTCTCCCACGCTTCTTCCTCCCAGTCGAAGTTAGGGTCGTCCTCCGCGATGACCGCGAAGGAGCCGTAGTAGAGGGCCACGTGGCGGCCCAGCCCCTCGCCCGCGCCCAGGAAGTCGGCGGGGCCGGGGTCCAGGTACTCGCCCA
>CAZPWN010000085.1:0-8988 GCA_964590475.1 uncultured bacterium
TCCTGAACCAGTTCATCGGCACCTACAGCGAGTTCATCCTGGCCAACACGCTGCTGGTGGGTCAGGAGCACTGGACGGTCGGCGTGGGCCTGAGGAACTTCACCACCAACCAGTTCGCCACCCAGTGGGGCGCCATGGCGGCCTCGGCGGTGCTCGGCAGCATCCCGATCCTCGCCATCTTCTACTCGTTCCAGGACGCGCTCACCGGCCAGTACACGGCCGGCGGCGTGAAGGGTTGAGCGCCGTGGCAGCCCCGGTCGGATGGTAAACTCCGCAGCCATGAGCGGGAGCGAAGGCCTGGGCTACGGAACGCAGGTGATGCTGGACGGCGCGTACGCCGACCAGGCGAGGCTCACCGACAAGGACGCCGTGCGTGCCGTCCTGCAGCGCATCGTGGCGGAAGTCGAACCGAACATGGGGGCCACCGCACCAGCCGAGGTGGTGTTCCACGACTCCGGCCGGGACGGCATGAGCGCCGCCCTCATCCGGGGCGAGACCTCAGCTCTGTTCCACGCCTTCCCCGACCTGCGCACGGTGACGCTCCACCTCTTCTCGGCGCACGACCTCTCCCTCAGCTCCACCACGCGCATGTTCTTAGGCGCCTTCGACGTGGGCAGGTTCCAGAGCTCCGTGCGCGCGTACGGTCATTACCTGCCGCGCGATCCCGTCGAGCTGGAGAAGGCGCTCGCCGGGCTGCGCGACTACGCGCGTATCCGGGTGGCCCCCTCCGCCACCGTCAGAACCTGAGGTGGCCCCCAAGGTGAGCGCGCGTGGCTGAACCGTACGTACTGGCGCTGGATCAGGGCACCACCAGCTCGCGCGCCATCATCTTCGGTGCCGACGGTCGGCCGGTCGCCTCCGCGCAGAAGGAGTTCGAGCAGCACTACCCCCAACCCGGCTGGGTGGAGCACGACCCGCTGGACATCTGGTCGAGCCAGATGGGCGTGGCCGCCGAGGCGCTGAGCCGTGCCGGGGCAAGCCCGGAAGACCTGGCTGCCGTGGGCCTCACCAACCAGCGGGAGACCACCGTGATCTGGGACCGGCGCACCCTCCAGCCGGTGGCCAACGCCATCGTGTGGCAGGACCGCCGCACGGCAGGCGAGGTGGAGCGCCTGCGCGCCGCCGGGGCCGAGGAGCTCGTACGCGCGCGTACGGGCCTGTTGCTCGACCCTTACTTCTCGGCCACCAAGATCGCCTGGCTGCTGGACAACGTGGACGGCGTCAGGCAGCGTGCCGAGCGCGGCGAGCTGGCGTTCGGCACCGTGGATACCTGGCTCACGGCTAACCTCACCGGTGATGAGCACGTCACGGACGTCACCAACGCCTCACGCACCCTGCTCTACGACATCCACCGGCAGGAGTGGGACGAGGAGCTCCTCGAGCTGTTCCGGGTGCCGCGCGAGCTGCTGCCCCGGGTGGTGCCCACCTCCACGCACGTGGCCGACATCGGCCGTGGACCGCTGGCCGGCGTGGCGCTGACCGCACTCGTTGGCGACCAGCAGGCGGCCACCTTCGGTCAGGCCTGCTTCGAGCCCGGCCAGGCCAAGAACACCTACGGCACCGGCTGTTTCCTCGTGCTCAACAGCGGGGAGCAGGCGCCGGAGTCGCCCTCGCGTCTGCTGACCACCGCGCTGTGGCAGCTCGAGGGCGAGCCGCTCGAGTACGCCCTGGAGGGCAGCATCTTCATGGCCGGCGCGGTGGTGCAGTGGCTGCGCGACGGCTTGGGGCTGATCCGCGACGCGTCCGAGGTGGAGCGGCTGGCCGCGGCGGTAAAGGACAGCGGCGGGGTGACGTTCGTGCCCGCCATGACGGGCCTGGGGGCGCCGCACTGGGACCCGTACGCCAGAGGCACCATCCTGGGCATCACGAGGGGCACCACGGCAGCTCACATCGCCCGCGCCGCCCTCGAAGGCATAGCCCTGCAGGTTGCGGACGTGGTGGACGCCATGGCGCGCGACTCCGGCGTGCCCCTCACCGAGCTGCGGGTGGACGGCGGCGCAGCGCGCAACGACCTGCTGATGCAGCTGCAGGCCGACCTCCTCGGCGTGGAGGTTGTGCGCCCCCAGATCACCGAAACCACCGCCCTGGGAGCCGCCTACCTTGCCGGCCTGGCGGCGGGCGTGTGGCCCGACCGGGCCACCATCGGCGGCATGTGGCGAGAAGACAAGCGCTTCGAGCCGCAGCTGGCGGAGAGCGAGCGGGGCGAGCTGCGGGAGAGGTGGAGCGAAGCCATAGCGCGCTCCGCGGCTTGGGCTGCCGAGCCGTGAAGCCTGTACGCGGTAAAGTAGCTTCCGGCGCGCCGGGATGGCGGAATGGTAGACGCCGCAGACTTAAAATCTGCCGCCCGTGAGGGCATGCGGGTTCGAGTCCCGCTCCCGGCACCAACATCCACAACTTGGTCACTACCCCTACGAGAAGCCGCGTACGCAGCGTTCGCGTCTGCGGCGTAACGGAAAGCCACGCGACGGTAAGACGGCTGTAAGACGGCTAGGGGTAGAACTGACCCCGGTGTGAACGCAACTGACCCCCTCCCCCATCAGCCTCGCGCGCAGGCGCCGCTCTGCCCCTCGTGCGGTAGCCCGGTCATCCGGATAGACGCCTCCGTCGAAGTGAAGTACCGCGTGCATTACACGCTCACGGCTAAGGAGCTGGAGGTGATCGAGGAGCAGTTCGGTGAAGGCGAGTGGACCGAGCAGAGCCCCGCGGCCTGCACGGATTGCGACTGGCGGGGTGCCGTGGCCGAGTTGCTCGAACGGCGCTGAGCGGGGCCCCAAGCGTGTCTTCCTGCAGCGGGACCGGACCACTTCAGGGGACTGGCACCGGACGGTCTACTATGTATAATCGCTAGGCTAGATCGGTCAGGGGCGCCCGTTGGGTGCTGGCCGGACTGGTACAGGGCCGCGCGATAGGGCTCGCAACAAGGCGATGTAGCTCAGTTGGTGAGAGCGCACGACTCATAATCGTGAGGTCGACGGTTCGAACCCGTCCATCGCTACCACGTGCAGGACGCACTCTTTGCGGAGGGTGCGTCCTTCGCGTTGGGCCCATATCCAACAGAGCATCCACCTACGGCTCGGGCAAGAAGAGGCAGCCGCCCAGTGGCAAGTTAGTGGCAAGTTAGTGGCAGGACAGTGGCAACTCCGTGGCAACTCAGTGGCAGGTCAGTGGCAGAACGAACCCCTGACCCACGGATAAGGCTCGCGGTTGACTCACCCCGATATCCGTGCTAACTTCCTGAAAAGGTTTTCAGCAAACGTTTTCAGAAGGAGCCGGAATGGCGACCATCAAAGAGGTGTCACGCCTCGCGGGTGTGTCCAATGCAACGGTTTCACGTGTCCTGAACGGCACGGTGCCCGTATCGCCCGAGGTAACGCAGCGCGTACTGGACGCCGTGCGGCAACTCGGTTACCGCCCGAACGCCATTGCGCGCGCACTCGTTACCAACCGTTCCGGTGGGCTCGGCATGGCGGTCAACGACGTCGCCTCCCCCTACTTCGGGCTGGTCATCCGGGGCGTGGAAGCCGCGGCCGAGGACGCCGGCATGCACCTGCTCATCTCGAGCGGGCACGCCGAGGCCCACAAGGAGCGTGCCGCGCTCGAGTTCCTGGCCGACCGCCGCTCCGACGCGCTGATAGCGCACATCGAGGGCCTCACGGACGAGGAACTCCTCCCCTACCTCCAGCAGGACCCACCCCTTGTGGTGGTGGGCCGCAAGATCCCCGGTTTCGAGGAGCGTTCCGTCTACCTGGACAACGAGGCGGGCGGCTACATGGCCACCAGGCACCTTTTGGATCAGGGCCACCGTGACATCGCCCACGTAACTGGTCCTCAACGCTTCCCGGACAGCCGCGCGCGTCAGTGCGGCTTCGAGAGCGCCATGCAGGAGGCAGGTCTCCAACCCGACCCGGCGCTCATCCTGGAAGCCGATTTCGAGGAGGAGGGCGGGTACCTCGCCATGCGTCAGCTCCTCGGCAGGGCGCCGCACCTCACGGCCGTGTTCATGGGCAACGACCAGATGGCCGCCGGCGCCTTCATCGCGCTGCGCGAATCTGGGCTCTCCATCCCCGACGATGTTTCCGTCGTCGGCTACGACGACGTCTCACTGGGACGCTACCTGTACCCAACGTTGACGACCATCCGGCAACCGCTGGAGGCCATGGGCCGCGCTGCCGTACGGGCCGTTCTAGCGCTACTCAACGGGGAGGAGGGGGTGAACAACAAGTTCGATCCGGAGCTGATCGTAAGGCAGTCCGTGGCCCAGCCACGCACGTAAGAGGCAGCATGCGGCTCCGGGGCACCAGCCCGCAGCCGTTCCATGAAAGGAAATGGCAGATGCTCAGACCAGCACGAGTTCTCCTGGCGACCCTACTTCTAGCTGTCACCGCGGCGTTCGCGCAGACGAACATCTCTATCGCGCTCTACCCCGATCTCGACTCGCACCTCAACGCCGTCCTGGAGCAGTTCCACGCTGAGAACCCGGACGTCATCGTAGATGTCCGCATCCTCGAGCACGGCGACCACCACACCGCCCTCGTGACCAACCTGGCTACCGGCTCCGGCGCCGCGGACGTGGTGGCGATCGACGTCGGCTTCATCGCCCGCTTCGTGGCCGACGGCGGTCTCGTGGATCTGAACTCGGAGCCCTACAGCGCCGGCCGGTACGAGGACGCCTTCGCCGAGTACGCCTGGCTGCAGTCGAGCACCACCGACGGGCGCCTGGTGGCCATGCCTGCGGACCTGGGTCCCGGCGTCATGTACTACCGGCGTGACCGCTTCGAGCAGGTGGACGCCAACGTGGAAGACGTCATCGCCGACTGGGACTCGTTCCTCGAGTTCGGGCGCGCCGTCACACGCGACACCGACGGCGACGGCCAGATCGACGTCTACCTGATCGCCGACGCCGGCGACGTGGCCCGCGCCATGTTCCGCTCCAACATCGCCCCGGGCGACGGCGTGTTCTTCGGCGCCGACGGCACCCCGCTGGTGACCACCGAGCGCTTCGTGGAGGCGTTCCGGGTGGCCAAGGCCATCCGCGACGACGGCCTCGACGCCCGCATCGGCGCCTGGAGCAACGAATGGTACGAGGCGTTCAAGCGCGGCACGGTGGCCGTCCAGCTCTCCGGCGCCTGGCTCCTCGGTCACCTCCAGAACTGGATGGCTCCCGAGACGGCCGGACTGTGGGGCGCCTCCAACCTTCCCAACGGCATCTACGGCTCCTGGGGCGGCTCGTTCTACGGCATCCCCGAGCAGTCCGCCAACAAGGACGCCGCCTGGCGCCTGATCGAGTTCCTCACCACCAACCCCGAGATCCAACTGGCGGCGTTCGACCGCATCGGCGCCTTCCCCGCCGTGACCAGCACCTACGGCGACCCCCTCTTCAACGAGGAGCTCGCCTTCCTCCAGGGCCAGCAGGCCCGCCTGCTCTTCTCGGAAGTGGCCAACAACATCGAAGGCAGGGCCACGCACCCGGGCGACAACGTGGCGGAAGAGATCGTGAACTCCGCGCTGTCCCAGGTCCTCGACGAGGGCCGCGACATCGAGGAGGCGCTGGCGGAAGCGCAGCAGCTCATCGCCCGCCGCACCAGGTAAGCAGCGCTTCGCACCTCGCTTCCCGCTGCCTACAGGGTGGCGGGAAGCGAGCCACCGATTCACGGGGAGAGCCATGACTACCAGCACACGCGAAGCTAGCGCCAAGACGGATAGCGGCATCGCCGTCAAGCCGGAGCGGAGGTTCCGCTGGTACCGCTGGCAGCGGCGCTACGCCCCCTATATCTTCGTAAGTCCGTTCTTCATCCTCTTCGCCGTGTTCGGGCTCTTCCCCACCCTCTTCTCCATCTACCTATCTTTCCAAGCGTGGAACCCCGTCCAGGGCCTCGGCTCGATGGAATGGGTGGGCATCGAGAACTACCAGTTCCTGCTCACCGACCCCTGGTTCTGGAAGTCCCTGCGCAACACTATCTGGCTCGCCCTGGCCTCGGGCATCCCCCAGCACCTCCTCGCCATCCCGCTGGCGTTCGTGCTGGTCAGCGTGGTGCACCGCGGCCTCCGGCACCCGCTCACGGCAGCGTACTTCCTGCCGTACATCACCTCCACCGTGGCGGTGGCCATCGTCTTCAACACCATCTTCGGCACTCAGTTCGGCGTGCTCAACTGGGCCATCAACGGACTGGCGGACTGGCCGCTCACCAGCTGGATGTTCTCGGGCATAAGGGATCAGCTCCCCATCAACTGGCTCGGCCGCGCGCCCTACATCAAACCGGCCATCGCCATCCTCGTGGGGTGGAAGTACTTCGGGTTCAACGTCGTTCTCTACAGCGCAGGGTTGGCCACTATCCCGCGCGACTATTACGAGGCGGCCATGGTCGACGGCGCGACCGCCCTGCAGCGCTTCTGGCACATCACGCTGCCGTTGCTGCGCCCCATGATGTTCTTCGCAATCACGCTCACCATCATCGGAAACCTGCAGCTGTTCGACGAGCCTTTCATCCTCACCAACCGCACTGGCGGGCCCAGCGAGTCCGGGCTGACGCTGGCCATGTACCTCTACCGCACCGGCTTCGAGTGGCTGGACATGGGCACGGCAGCGGCCATGTCGTGGGTGCTCTTCCTGGTGATCGGCACCTCCACCATCCTGCACTTCTTCATCTCGGGCCGGAGAGGACTGGAACGGAGGGAATGAGATGCTGAGCCGCCGCAAGTCCGAACCGCGCCTGTGTCCGGGCCGCTGGATCAGCCTCGTGCTCCTGCTGGCTCTGGCGCTCCTCACGGTCTTCCCTCTCTACTGGATGTTCGTGCTCGCCACGCACACGCGCGAGACGATCTTCACCGCGCCGCCGCCCTTCATGTTCGGCACCGCGCTCGAGCGCAACTACGAAGGCCTGCTGGCCACCCTGCCGTTCTGGCGCAACGTATGGAACAGCGTCTACGTGGCCTCGCTCGCTACGCTCACCACGCTCTTCTTCTGCTCACTGGCCGGCTTCGGCTTCGCCCTCTACGAGTTCAGGGGCCGCAACGTGCTCTTCGGCTTCCTCATCGCCTCGCTCACGTTCCCGCAACTGCTAAACATCATCCCCTACTACCTGATCGTCGACTTCCTGGGCTGGCTCGACACGCCGCGTGCCCTCTGGTTCCCCGGCATGGCCAGCGCCTTCGGGATCTTCCTCATGCGCCAGTACATCGCCTCCACCATCAGCCGCGACCTGGTGGACGCGGCGCGCATGGACGGGGCGTCCGAGTTCCGCATCTACTGGAGCATCGCGCTCCCGCTCGTCAGGCCGGCGCTGGCCACCCTGGCGCTGCTCACCTTCATCGGCCAGTGGAACAACTTCCTCGGGCCTCTGGTCATCCTCCGCAGCCGCGAAACCTACACGCTGCCACTGGCCCTAAGGTCCTTGCAGGGGCTCATAAACACGGACTGGGGCGTGGTCATCCTGGGCACCGCTCTGGCGGTGGTGCCGCTACTCATCCTCTTCTTCTTCGCCTCGCGGCAGGTCATCGAGGGGCTGACGGCGGGAGCCGTGAAAGGGTGAGGGTCCTCGTCCTGCTTGCGACTCTTCTGGCTCTCAGTACAGCCTGGGCCCAGCCCACCATCACGCTCGGCGCGCCCAGCGGCGCGGTCGTGGCGCAGCAGTCCATCAGCGGCTTCAACTACGGCAACATGATGCGCGTGGTGGGCTGGGCGGAGCGCTTCGAGGCGCTGAACCTCACCAGCATCCGCTTCCCGCCCGGCAACGTGGCCGATGAGCACGCTCTAAACCACGCCGCGCTCGACGCGCTGCTGCAGAACTGGCGGCTGCTCGGCGAGCCGGACGTCACATTCGTAGTGAACCTGTTCACGGGCAATCCGCACGAGACGCGCGAGGCGGTGACCATGTTGCTGGAGGCGGAAGTGCCGGTGACGCTCTGGGAGCTCGGCAACGAGCCGGACCTCTACGCCACCAACCGCCACGACCCCTCCTGGACGCCGCAGCGCTACTGCCAGGAGTTCCGCGCGCACGGCGCCGTGATCCGAGAACTCGTGCCTGATGCACCGCTGGCCGGCCCGGGCGTATCGGGCGGTAGGCCCAGCGCGCTTGACTACCTGCGGGAGGTGCTGACCGCCTGTGGCGACGTCATCGATTTGCTGACCTTCCACATCTACCCCACCGACGGCACCTGGTCGGACGCGGACGCCCTGGCCACCTCCAGCCTGGCCACTGACGAGCTTGAGCTGGTCCGTACCTGGTTGAGCGACGAAGCCGTCAACCCACTGGGTCACGGGCGCCAGATCCCACTGGGTGTCACTGAGTTCGGCCTGAGCTGGCGCACCCCAAACTACCGGCATCTCGAGGACATCACCGCAACGATCTGGCTGGCGGACACCCTGGGACGCCTGGCGGTGGGCGGGGTCGGTATCAGCCACTACTTCGCGCTGCAAGGGCTGGGCGGCCACGGCCTCATCGACTCGAGCGGCTGGGTCCGGCCGACCTGGCACCTCTACCACCTGCTGGCGGACTTCGGAGGGCAGGTCCTGCCCACCACGGTGTCGGACGCCCCCGGCGTCAGCGCTTACGTGGCGCACGACGCTGAACGGCTCACGCTGCTGCTCGTGAACCGCTCCACCGCTGACCTGGAGGTCGATGTGGTGCTACCTAGCGAACCCGGCCATCTGCGGCAGCGCACCCTGTCGCGGGCCTCGTACGAACACGCCGACGACCCCGAAGTCTCGGAGCTTCCCTCGCTGAGAGGCGTGCGGCTGCCCGCCCTCTCGGTGAGTGTGCTGGACGGCGCGCTTCCCGAGCTCGGAACCGATGCCGGAAACCCGGAGGATTGAACGGATGATCAAGCGGACCGACTTCCCTGCCGACTTCGTATGGGGTGTGGCCACGTCTTCCTACCAGATCGAAGGAGCAACCACGGAGGATGGCCGGAGCCCGTCCATCTGGGACACCTTCAGCGCCGCACCGGGAAAGGTGCTGGACGGCTCGAGCGGCGCCGTGCTGGGACGCG
>CAZPWN010000086.1:0-8733 GCA_964590475.1 uncultured bacterium
TGTGCCCGAGGAAACTCTCATAACGAGGGCCGGGCCCTCGAACTGCTATGAAACCTACTCCTTATCTGGGCGCCTGGGGTAGGTGGAGCGAGTGGCGCAACCGGTTCGAGAAGGCCGCTGGCAACCTAGTCTTCTTCACTCGAGCACCTCCAGCTCTCGAACCTGATCCGAGATATGGAGTGCGAGTGTATGATCCCGCTACCAGAACGTTATAGAGGGCTTCAAGTGAGCATGCTGTTGGTCTGCTCTTTCATGTTGGCACTGGTTGGCTGTTCCAACTCCTCAGCGGCCGGGCCGGAGTCTGCGACCATACTGGCGAGCACCAACGGCTCGCTTAAGGACTCCTTCCCGCTGGACGGACGAGCCGTTTCCGGTGAGTTACATGTGTTCGTGGAAGGCGCCGCGGGCTCCACCGACTTCGTTGAGTTCGTGGTCGCGTCGGGGTCCGGCTCAGGTCGAATGATCAGGCGCGACTACGACGCGCCCTACACGCCAACCCCGGACGGTACTCCCATGAACATGGACGACTTCGGGACCGGGAAGCATGTACTGCTTGCCAGCATGCGCAGCGCCGACGGTTCTACCAGTAGCACCCGAGCGGAGTTTCTGGTGGCCGCGCCATCCGATGCGCCGGCGCCGCAGCCAGCTCCTCCTAGGGAGCCCGAGCCGGCGGTCTGGCAGCCGCGCCCCGGCACGTCCTGGCAGTGGCAACTGACCGGCAAGTTGGACATGAGCGTGGACGCAGAGGTGTTCGACATCGATCTGGAAGGCACCTCCGCAGCCACGATCGCGCAGCTGCACGCGGCGGGGCGCCGCGTCATCTGTTACTTCAGCGCCGGTAGCTTCGAACCGTGGCGGGGCGACGCTGCGGCGTTCCCGCAATCCGTGAAAGGCAAGAAGATGCATGGCTGGGACGAGCTATGGCTCGATATACGGGAGATCGAGCTGTTGGCGCCCGTGATGCTCGCGCGCATGGACATGGCCGCGGCCAAGGGTTGCGACGCGGTGGAGCCCGACAACATCGACGCCTATCAGAACGACAGCGGGTTCCCCCTTGAAGCGCCTGATCAACTGGCGTACAACCGCTGGCTGGCTGACGCTGCTCACGAACGCGGCCTCGCCATAGCCCTCAAGAACGATCTGGGCCAGGTTGAGGAGCTGGTAGACCACTTCGACTTCGCCATCAACGAGGAGTGCTTCGCGTGGAACGAGTGCGAACGGCTGCTGCCCTTCATCGAGGCCGGGAAGGCCGTCTTCGGGACGGAGTACGATCTGGATCCCTCCGAGTTCTGCGCTCGGGCCAACGCGATGGACATGGATTTCATACATAAGGAGCTAAACCTAGGGGCGTACAGACGCTCCTGTCGCTGATCTCCTGGAACCGGCGCCTCAGATGGTTCTGACGATCGCCCGCCGCTTAGACGGGGTTAGCGCCGAGCGGATCCGGGTAGGCAGGTCACGTCCCGGTTGCTCACCTGAACTTCCAGGCCCAGGTTGAAGCCGCGAGAGACGGCGAAATCGGTAAGCCCCTTGCGGTTCGAGTAATCGAGAGCGTACACGGGTTTTCCCAAGGCCCTGAGTTGACTGAGCCGGGCAGCGTTGTCGAGGAGCTCCCGGCCGCGTAGCGCGCGGTAGCCGTCCTCCCACGTAGTGGAGAACGCTTCGAACAGGAAGGCGTCCACATCGTGCACTGCCTCGAGCACCTGATGGGCCCGGTTGGCAAGGATGAAACCGGAGCCGACCGCCTCACGCAACATGGCTACCAGCGAAGGTAGGGCGCCCATGCCCTCCCGCAGTAGCGGTGGCGTCTCGAGGGTATCGAGCATGAGCCCGGTGAACCCCTTGGCGAGGGCGCCGGCTGTTGCCTCACGCAGGTGCTCTCGCCAGCCCTCGTGCCAGGCGTCCACGTAGTGGCCGCCCCAGACGGGATTGCGCTGCTCGAGGTGCCAGGGGGCGGGTGGACCGGTGTCCTCCCCGATCGACAGGTACGCGAGCGCCTGGGTTCCGGCCGCCGTGAGCTCCGCCACTTCGGCCTGCGTGTAATGCCCGGGTTGCAGAACGACACGCTCGTACTCGGCAAGGGTTCGCAGTTCGCCGGCTCCGTAATAGATGAAGAGTCCTGGGTGGGCCCTACAGGAGGTATATGGCATATCGGCCTACCTGCCGAACCCTGAGCTGGGCCACCACCACGAGCACGAGCGCCAGTCCTGCGGTGACCCAGAGGAAGGGTAGTCCCATGACCGCGGCCAGCCCGGCGAGTATGAACGGCACGCTGGCTCCCGCGGGGTCACCCAGTGCGAAGCCGACGACCGAGATCCCCAGGTTCAGCCCGAAGAGGCCGAACGCGTACCAGTGGAAGTGCCATGAGCCCTCGCCTAGAACTGCCTGGACCACCGCTGCCGCTATGAGGGGGAGCGCATAGACACCAACGTACGAGGCGAGAGCCAGGTGCGAGAAGCGCTTGAAGTGAGGCTGATCGCGCGTGTCCCAAAGGCGCTTGGCGAGTTCCGTCTTCAGCGACACGAGCAGCTTGTGCGATAGGAGCAAAATCAGCAGGAGCAGCGCGGCCCCAGGAAGGGCGTTGTGGGTGGCGACGCCATCTCGGAGCAGGGCCCAGATGAGCAGTCCCTGGCCCAGGCCGTAGAGAAGCGGATGCGAGGCGACGGCGGCGTTGCGGCCGAACCAACCCATGACGCCATGGGTGTTGCGCCAGACGAGGGGCGCGCAAAGGGTGACCGTTGAGAGCATGACCACCACAAGAGGGGTGTCCGGAGGCAGCGAGAAGAGCGAAGTTCCTGCGAGCGACGCGGCCACTACGAGCGGCAGGGCCACCGCGTGCAACCAGCGCCCGGACCAGATGAGCGACCCGACCGCGAACCACACCAGGGTTGGCGCCAGCGTCCCTAGGCCGAAGTCCAGGACCAGCCAGCTTGCGGCTACAGCCAGGGCACCTATCTGAACCAACAGAGCGCTGACGTCGCGCTGTTCGTTGGAGGACAGCTCACCCTGCGCTTTGGCGATTATGGCGGCGCCTCCTTGGGACCACACCAGCACCACGATGGCCGGGATCAGCATGGTGGCCTGACTGAACGCGCCCATGTAGTACGTGGTGACGAAAGCGAGGACCATGGCGACCGGAGTTCGCCAGTCGTTCCTGGCACTCGTAGACGCCGCGCCCTGGTCGCGTATGCGTGGCGTGCGCTGATACAGGGCGTGCGCCAGCTCGAAGTGACTACTAACGCCGAAGCGGGCCAGCACGCCCGGCGTGTGGAACCCGAGGGCCTCTAGGTGAGCGACTATCTCGTAAGGGTCGGTTGCCTCCAGGCACAGCCTGTTGAGTGAGCGACCGAGCTGGTTTATAGGGTCGCGGCTTCGCCGCTCCTCGCCCGGCCATTCGTTATGAGACAGGTCGGGTGGCACGTAATCGGGAGGGGTGTAGGCGATCGGCTGGCTCAACGTCAGTCCGCCACCTTGCTGCGTGCTCCCAGCTCCGAATAGAGCCCCCGGTAGCCGTCGTACATGCGGGATAACGTGAAGAGGCTAAGCGCTCTCTCCCGTGCCCCTTGCCCCAGACGCCGGCGGAGTGGAACGTCGACCAGAAGCTCGGATATGGCCGCCCCTAACGCGTCCGGAGCTCGAGGATCTACCATGCGGCCGAAGTCGCCCACGGCCTCTCCGACTCCACCCACTTGGGTGGCCACCACGGGCCGGCCGCACATCATGGCCTCGATGGCCACGTACGGGAACCCTTCCGAGATACTGGACAGAGCCACCACGTGCGCGGCGTGGTACGCGTGGTGGACGGGCGTTACGGGGCCTTCGAAGGTTATGGAGCCACCCAGGCCCAGGTCGGAAACCAGCGCCCTCACCCGGTTGCCGTAGGCCTCGTTGCCTTTCGGGACCGGACCGAACAGTTTCAGGCGCGCACCGGGCGCGGCCCGCGTGACGGTGGAGAACGCCCGAACCAGGGTCTCCAGGTCCTTGATGGGGTCGATACGCCCAACCCAAGAAACGGTCGGCTGCTTGAGCATGCCGGCCTCCGCTACAGGGAAAGACTCGGGTGCCACGCCGTTGTAGACCACGCGCGTCTTCTCAGCCGGCGCGCCGAGCTCTATCTGCCACGTGCGGTTGAACTCGCTGACGGATACCACGAGGTCGGCTTCCTGATAGATCAGGCGAGCCAGGGCGTTGTAGAACCGCGACCTCAGGACCTTGAGGCCGGGCGGGTTCTCCTCGCTGCTGAGGCTAAGGTACCGTTCGCGGAGATAGAGTCCGTGCTCGGTGAGCATCAGGGGGATGTCGTGCGCCCTGGCCGCCAGCCATGCGGGGATGGCCGAGAGGCCGTTGGACGTCGTGTGGGCCTGATCCGTTCTGGCGGGGATGAACAGAAGCGGAGCGAGCGTGCCCCGGAGCCAGTTGACCGCTAGTGCTACCTCGGCCATGGACGGCGCCTCGCCCGTGGCGCGCCAGATCGCCGTGCGAACGGCCTCCCAGGTGGACTGCTTGCCGAAGAGCGGCCAGAGATTCACGCTCATGCCGAGCGTGGCCAATCCGAACATGCCACGCGCGAACTGCACGAGGTCGTCCTC
This sequence comes from uncultured bacterium, assembly GCA_964590475.1. GTDB lineage: Bacteria > Deinococcota > Deinococci > Deinococcales > Trueperaceae > JAAYYF01. The sequence goes on from CAZPWN010000086.1 coordinate 4,590, forward strand.
AGCGAAGCCCAGGAGGCCCTCCAGACCCCGCACGAATGCCTGCTCTACCCGCGCCCCGCCGGTCATGTGTAACGTCGAGGGTCGAGGCGCCCAGAGCCTCACGGGCGTGTACTCGTACACGTTGGCGGGCAGTGCATAGGCAGGCTTGGTGGGAAGTGGTCCGGTCACCTCGAGCACGTGGTACTGCTGGCCGGTCATCCCCCGGATGAGCTGGTCGCACCAGGTGCTGACGCCGCCCATGATCGATGGGTAGGTGCCCTCGGTGGTCAGAAGGATGCGCATGACCTAAAGCCCACCCTCCGGGCAGCAGGTCCCGGCGGGGGTTCCGCGCGGGCCTGCTGTCCGTGATCTTCGGGAGGGGACGTAGGAGAAGTAGGTCATCGATCGGTAGTCCGTCAGTCCTCGAACCCGAAAGCAGCGCCGATCTGCAGGTCGCGGTCCACGGTGATGCTGCAAGAGAGGTCCTCGCAGGCTCCGGAGAAGCCGCCGAAGCTCGAACCCAGCAGGGGCAACGGCGCCACGGTGAGCACCGTGCCTTCGGCCACCTGGGCCGTGCACTCGTGCAGACAGACGAGGCCGGCAGGGCTGGTGATGACTACGCCGAACCCTTCACCGGAGACCCGGATGAGCACTTCGTGCATCACGGGTTCGGGTTCCGACGTGGTGGTGACAGTTATGGGCCTTACGACGGGTGGCCCGGCCCATTCCACGACAAGTTCGTAGGTGGTGGTCGTGGTGGGGTTCACCACTTGGCTGCCTTGTCCCGGGAGGGCAGTGGCGAGCTCGGAGCCTCCGAGCACTCGCAGGCCGATGTTGTCGTGATCGCCGGTCACGTCCCACTTAAGCGTCACCGGGCTACCCGCCTGGACCACGGCCGGGTCAGCCGAGAAACTCCGGACCGTGGGCGCCTCCCAAACGCTATCTACGACCACCGTCTCGCCGGGCTCGAAGTCGCGCATGGAGATGAGGCGACCGTTGTAGGTGAAGTTGGTCGAACCCGCTCCAAGCGGTGCGCCGGTGAAGAAAACGGGCCCACCGTTGGTCGACGTGAGTCTGATCTGCCCCGCTGCTCGGTCCCACACGCCCGTGACGTCGTTCTCCAGGAACTCCGTCCGCGTCCGCACGTAATCACCGAACTCGTCGTTCCTGTAGGAGAGCAGCGGTTCGTTCATGTACTGCGCGTACTTGGTCAGGAGCAAGTTCGTCCAGTCGTACAGGAGCGAGCGGCCGAGACTGTACTCGTAGGTGTTGGAGATGTGGAAGTAGTGCGGGTACGGGGAGCCGGAGAGCAGATGGCCGATCGCCACGTCGGTGTCGATGTCGAGGATCTGCTCGTACGTGAGGTCCTCGGTTACGCCGTCGATGGGGGTGCTCCCGCTAGGGCCGTAGATCTGGTTGTAGGCCTGCACCACGTGCTCGGGCGTGGCCACCGTTGCGAAGAGGTTGGTCGGCCAGCGGGGCACCAGGAACACGTCTTGGTTGCTGGGGTGCACCATGCCGCAGCCCCAGCAGTTGGGCTCGTGGCTCGGGGTGGACATGTTGGAGGCCAGGTAGGTTCTACCGGTGGCGGTCAGGGCGCTCAGCAGGTGAGGGTTCGATTCCCCCAAACCGAAGTCCTCCTTCGGGCCGGTGTCCGGACCGCCAGGGGAGTGCCAGCCAAGGCCCGAGATGTCGCCCGTCACGAGGCTGCGCCGCGAATCGTTGGCGCCGAACCCGAAAGCATCGGAAACGGCGTCGGCCTGCTCGATCTCGGCCACGATCTGGTCATGGTCCAGCCCGACGTGGGGTGGGTTCCAATCCATGTAGGCGTGGCTCCACGTGTGGTTCACCCACCAGAACTCGCCGGCCAGGCACCTGGTCATGCTGGAGAGCGAGTGTTGGTTGGCGGGTAGGTGGCAGTCGACGACGCTGCCGGGGTCGGCGGGCTGGCCGTTGTAGGCCATGGACCAGGTGAAGCCGCTGGCTATGCCGTTACCTATCTGGCGCAACAAGGCCTGCTGTGCCGCCAGGCTGAGAGCGTCCTGGGCGCTCATCTCGAACTCCTCATCCGGATGGTCGTGTCCGTGATCAACGCTCCAGAGGCCGGTAGAGTTGAACCAGTCGTCAACGTCGGCTTGGTAGCTGGCCCGGCGTTCGCCGATGTGAACTCCGCCCAGGGCCCACCGGAGGAGGGAGGGCCCGATCTGCTGGGTGTAGAGGGCGGGGGTGTTGCTCTCGCCCCACGCGGGGTTGTTGTACAGCAGGGCTACCCGCTCGCGTCCGCCGTTGTTCACGTGTATGGCAACGATGTCGTCGCCGAGCATGAGCAGCGGGGTGGTGCCCGCCTCGGGCTCCCGGGCTAGGAAGCCGTTGGTGCCGTAGAGCTCTATGACGCTGTCCGCGTTGAGGTCCGTGAAGATCTGGAGGCCTGCGGGGGTGGGGCTGACGACGACGCCATCCAGATCGGCCGCGCTGTACGTACCTACGCCGTCGTACGGTTCCGGCGAGTCCCAAGGGGCGCCGTACAAGGTGGCTTGCCTCACGCCGTACTCGCGTTCGTACTGGAACAGAGTGTCCCATTCGCCCTCATCGAACGCGGTCGGATAGCTCTTCTCTCCTTCCACTTCTCCTTCTACTTCGTGCACGAGGTTACTGGTGCTCAGGAGTATGGCCTGGTACTTACCGACCCCGTCCGGGCGCACGAGGTCGGTCATCGTTAGCGTTCTTTCCGAAGCTACGAACCAGTCGTACGGGACCCCGGCCTGCTCCAGGATGGCGATCCACGCTCCGGCCGACGGCTCGATCTCTCCAGCGTTGTCGGTGGCCGAGATCAGGAGCGCCTTCATCTCCACTTCGTCGCCGGCGGCCAGCGGCCTGATCCACGGCTGCCGCTCGCCCTCGGGCACGTAACCAAGGTCGAGGGGCGGAGATATGAAGGGACCTCGGTGGAGGAGAACAGCCGGGTTCCACGGTTGCTGGGCGGTGGGGGCCGGGGAGACGCCGGTCTGCGGAGCGGCGGTTTCGTTGCTGCAGGCGGCGAGGATCAGCGCTAGCGTCATGACCAGCGCTGCTACGCGAACGGATAGCCTCACCCGCGACGTTCCTGCCCTTGCGGGGGCAGCGGTTCGTCTGCTCATCGGCCCACCCCAAGGTTAGACAGTCGCAGGGCGCCGACCAGCAGGAGGCTGGAGTCGCCTACGGGCGCGCTGGTAGTGGTTAGCCGGCCGACGAGGGCTAGCTGGCCGGTCGTGAAGCCGGCCTCCTCCAAGTCGGTGCGCGTGGCCTGCGGGAAGGCGAACGTGCCTGCGGCATCTTCAGCCACGCAGAAGAACGTCACGCCGGCGCCTGAGCCCATGAGCAGCACGGTGGCGGCGCTGGAGCCGGGTTGCCAACGGAATTCGGTATCGGACCTTATGGCGCTGGCGTCGAAGCCGGGCGCTAACAGAGGTGCCGTCCCGGTAGGTATGGACAGTGACTCGACGCCTCCGAAGGTCGTGCTGGCCGGCAACGTGAGAGCCAGGCCGGCGCCGGGCAGGGGGCCAGTGGTGCCGGTCAGTTGGTACGACCCCGACTCCGTTGGCTGCAGCTGGCCGTAGGGTCGGCCATCGACGGTGAACACAGCGTTCGCCACGCTGAGCCGGGCTCCGCTTGGCGCCTCTACCAGGGATCCGGACGCTGGGTTGCCCGGTGTGCCCACCATGCAGGTACCTACGCTGGCGCTGAGCGCGCTCGCCATGAGGTTCCTCGCGCGGGCGTCGGCGAGCTCTACGAAGGCCGCCTGCCCATCGGGTTGGGCAGTTCCATCAGCCTGGCTGAGGATGACGACTCCGACCTTCCTGATCAGATCGGTGTCTTCCTTAGGACCTGGACCACAACCGGCGATCATCGCCAGCAGAAGGATCCCGTAGCTGGCTAAAGTTGCTCGCCTTATGCGCAGGCGTAGGGTTGGTGCAGTAGACGGCCGACTTTCCATCAGACCTCTGTCCTTTCGGTCCCGGCCGGTTGCGCTACTAGCTCGGCGTGCTCAAAGCGCCCAACTGGAGGGGCACGCGTCGTCGCTTCGGGTTGTGGGTCTTTCCCCCAAGGTGTGTTACTGCTACTTCTTCTCACGGAGCATACTGTGGAAACTCTTACAGGCGTATTACTTTCTGAGACGAACATGAGA
>CAZPWN010000087.1:0-8716 GCA_964590475.1 uncultured bacterium
CGCCTCTCCAGGTCCACGCCTATGCCCGCGCCCCAGGCGCCCCGGTCGTTCACCACGCCCACGGTGAGCGAGCCGCAGCAGGTGATGAAGGTGGCGTCCAGCCCGTAGCCGCTCCACCAGGGCCAGGCGCCGCGCACGATGGTGGGCGCGAAGTCGAACGCCAGGTACGGCCGCAGCTCCAACGTGTCGAAGGCCAGCGGCACCGCCGCGCTCAGTTCCAGTGCGGCGAGGCCCTCGCTGCCGGCCAGCAGCGAGTAGTTGGCCAGCAGGCCCAGTTCCAGCGTGCCGTGCGGCACGTTGGGCTCCTCGGCCCAGGGGTTCAGCACGGGCCAGCCGCCCCGCTCGGCGCCCAAGCTCAGCTCCACGAAGGGGTCTCGCCCCACGGCCGTCACCAGCCCGGAGAGCTCCGAGCGGGCGCCCACGCTGAAGCTCCACGGCTCCTCCACGTACGTCACCGAGCCGTCCAGCTGCAGGCGCTTGAGGCCCGGCAGGCTGGTGGTGAGGAAGGGGTCGTACTGCGTTATGGCACCGAGGGCGCCGCTCCAGACCCCCCTCTCGGTGGCGAGGATCTGCCCCGCTACGCGCACGCTGCCCGTGAGGCGCTGCAGGGGCACCAGGCGGTCGACGAAGGTGCCGAAGGGCGAGGCGCCGTTGGTGAAGCGCGCGTCGTACGCCAGCGAGATGGTGATGGGCCCGTTGGCGTAGCGCCAGCTGGGCGCGAGGCGCACGCCCCACTGCAGGGCGGCGTCGGTGGCTTGAGGGCCAACGGTAAGCGGGTAGTAGGTGGCCTGGCCGCTGGTCAGCAGCGTGAAGGTGCTCACGGGCGTGGCGCGCCAGGTGGTGGTGGCGCTGGCCGCCGCGCCCAGGCGCGGGCCCATGACCTGCGGCTCCGCCACGGCGGCGGCCGCCGTCACCGCTGTCACGGCCGCGAAGGTGCGCGCGCTCAGCACGGTGCTGAGGCCCGACTGGGGGCCCGCCAGGGGCAGCGCCTGCCTGGCGGCCAGCGCCACGTGCCCCTGGTGCAGCGCCTGCCGCGCGGGGGCGGCGCCCGTGTGCATGCCGAACTCCACGTCCAGCCACGGCGTGAGGGCCTTGGCCACCGCCACGTCCACGAACGGCGCGCCCGCCTCGAGCCCCGCCACGGCGCTCACGCGGCTCACGCCCTGGTGCTCGGGCTGCTCGGCCTCCACCTCCAGCAGCACCACGGCTCCGGCGGGATGGTCGGCGTCCAGCCCCGTGCCGCCCACCACCAGGTCCACGTTCGGCGCGGCGGGTATGCCCACTATGCGGATGTCCAGCCCCGCTCCCGGCCGCCCGGGCCCGCCCGAGTGGAACGCCACCTGCACGGGCAGGTCCACCTTCGCCAGGGTGTCGTCGCTCACCACTATCTCGTCGCGCAGCGGCACGGTCAGGCGGCCCACGCGCAGCGAGCCGCCGCTCAGGCGCACGGCCTGATCCGTGAGGTTCACGCTGGCCACCTGGCCCAGTACCTCGAAAGGCGCCACCTCCATGCCGATGCAGGTGGTGAGGCCCACGCCCTCCACCCGGAGGGAGTCGCCCTCCAGCACGGCCAGGTCGCCGCGCAGCGCCAGGGCCGAACCCTCTAGCCGCAGGCCGTTGAGGGTCATGACGCCGGTTATCAGGTCCACCCGCAGGTCTGCCGCCGAGCCGGCCATCTCCGGGCCGGTGACCACGGCGTTCTGCAGCGTGAGGCCCTCCGCGCTGGCCCGCAGCAGGTCGCCCGTCATGCGCCACTGGTCCATGAACAGCGTGGGCGAGGGCGCCTCCAGCCGGATGTCGCCGCTCAGGCCCTCTATCCGCACTTCTTCTGCCGTGACCGTCCACTCGCCGCCCACCGCCGTGACGCACACGCCGCCGTAGAACTCGGCGGCGTCCTCGGCGCTTAGGGAGCGGAACTGCGAGTAGTAGACGGCCAGGAAATCCGGCAGCGTCACGGAGGCCGTGTTCGGTCCCACCGCGCACTGCGCCGCCGCGGTGGCGGCGAGCGCCAGCACCAGGGTTACTACGATCAGGCGGCCGGATCTCACCGGTACATCATGACCCTTCCGCTCCGTGCTGGGCGCCAACCACGGCGGCGTGGCTACTCAGGCTGAGCCGCGGGCAGGCGCGTGCGGGCACCCTGGGGAGAACCCCGTTCAGTAGGTCAGAGCAGTCCCTCGAAGCGTCGCAGCAGTTCCGGCCTCACCTCGGTGGCGGCGTCGTAGGTCGGCTCGCCGTCCCGCAGCACCATCCGCAGCTCCAGCTGGCCCCCGGCCTCGGGCGAGGTCATGGTGAACAGCGAGTCCTGGAACACGTAGCGGCCCACCAACAGCACGTCGCCCGTGGCGACGTCTAGGTAGAGCCGGTCGGCCTCGAACGCGGGACCGCTGGCCTCCACCCCGCCATCGAACACCGCCACCTGGCGGTCGCCGTAGTACACGAGGCTGCCGGCGTTGATGGTCAGGCCCTCGCGCTGCAGCGAGAGCCCGCCGTTGGCGCTCAGCACGCCGGTCTGCAGGTCTATGTGCAGCGTCTCGGCGCTCACCACCCCGAACTCGCCGTGCACGCGGGCGTCGTCCGCCGTAACGAAGACGCCGGCCAGGTACTCGATGTACCCCGCCTGCAGCTCCACGCCCGTGGCCTGGTCCGTTATCACGCCGCCGTCGGGCAGCTCGGTTATGCCGGTGGCTATGTCGAACTGCTGGCGCCCCGTGGGGGTAACGGTGAGGGCAGCGAACGGCTGGGCCGCGTAGGCGGCAGCGGAGGCGAGAACGAGTAGCAGCGCCGGCAGGAGCGCGCGCCAGTCGGCGTGCCTGCGGCTCGAGTAAGGGCTGGGCTTTCCGGTCTGCTTTCCGGGCATGGAGCGAGTGTAACGGCGCCTCCATGAGAAGACAGCGCGCATGGTTACCTTCGGCGTTACCTTCGGCTTAATGCCGCCCGGGCCGCGTAGGGGGCGGCCCGATCCGATTCCGCTCACGCCGTCAGGCGGGGCCGAGCGACATGACGAACGGCTGGTCGAACGGTCTGGTGGCGAGGATCTCCTGGCCCGCCTCCAGCGGGGTGCTCATGAGCTTCTCCACCATCTCGTTCACGGTCATGTACACGCCCAGCGTCTGGTAGTAGGTGCCGAACGACATGAGGCGGCCCAGCGGCGTCTCCGCCCTGAAGGTCAGGCCCGTGGCCATCTTGCGCTGCGCGCGGCGCCACTCCTCCTGGCTGATGCCCTGCGTCTGCGCCTGCTGCAGCACCTCCTGGTAGCGCCCCAGCACCTCCTCCGCCCTCTCGGGCGCCGCCGTGACGTAACCCACGAAGGCGCCGGCCCCCTCCTGCGCTTCGTGGCTCAGGAAGGCGTTGTCGGTGAGGCCCTTGTCTACCAGCTCCCAGTAGAGCCGGCTGCCGCTACCGTCCCCGATGGCGGTGGCCAGGATGCTCGGGGCGAAGAGCTGCGGGTGCTCCACGGGCAGGCCGGGCGCGTAGAGCGCCGTGTGCTGCCGCGTGAGGGTGGAGTCCACCATCTTCTCCACGCCGGAGGCCGGCTTGGGTGCGGGCTTGGTGCGGGCCACCTCGTGGTCCTGCCAGCTGGCGGTGGCCTCGGCAGCGCGCGCCACCAGGTCGTCCCAGTCGTAGTTCCCGGCCAACACGAGGCTCACGTTGCTGGGCGCGTAGCGGTCCTGGAAGTACTCCCACATGGTGTCGCGCTCCAGGCCGCCCACGCTCTCGTTGCTGCCCAGCACGCTGTTGCCCAGCGGGTGGCCGGCCCAGTACCGCTCGTTGGCCAGCTCGAACAGCCTCTGCGAGGGGCGGTCCTGGTACATGGCGATCTCTTCCAAGATCACCTTCTTCTCCATGTCGAAGTCTTCCTGCCGCAGGCTCGGCTGCATGAGCTCGGTCAGCAGGCCCAGCAGCTCGCCCGCGCGGTCGGCCGGCACGGCGCCGTAGTAAACGGTGCGCTCCTCGCTGGTGTAGGCGTTGTAGTCGGCGCCCAGCTCGTCGAAGGTGCGGTTTATGTCGTCGGCGCTCAAGCGCTCGTTGCCCTTGAAGAGCATGTGCTCCAGGAAGTGCGACACGCCGGCCATCTCCGGCGTCTCGTCGCGCGCGCCCGTATGCACCATGTAGCCGACCGCGCTGCTGACCGCGCGGGGGTTGTGCTCCCCGATGATGGTCAGACCGTTGTCCAGTACCTTCTTGTCGAAACGTAGCTCGCTGCTCATGCTTGTCCCTCGGTGGCGGCCTCTAATGCGCCCAGTCCGCCCTCGGGCATCTGCCCCAGCGTGACGATGGTGGGGGTGGGCACCGGGTTGGCTGCCAGGTAGTCGTTGACCTGCTGCAGGGTGGCGGACTCTATCTTGCCGCTCACCTCGGCCAGCGTGCGGGCGCGGCCCAGGTAGTAGGCGTCCGAGGCCAGCCGGCCCGCGGTGGCGCCGCTGGACTCGCCGCGCATGACCACGGACGAGAGCAGGCCCGTGCGCGAGCGCTCCAGCTCCTCCGCCGTCACGCCCTCCGCCAGCCGGTCGAGTTCCGCCAGGAACACCTCGAGCGTCTCGGCCGCCCGCTCGGTGGTGGTGCCGGCGTAGCCCAGGGTGTAACCCAGACCTTTGAGCGCGCGGCTGAAGGCGCTCACCGAGTAGACCAGCCCGCGCTTCTCGCGCACCTCCGTGAAGAGCCGGGCGCCCATGCTGCCGGACAGCACGTTGAGCGCCAGGCTGTAGAGGTAACCCTCCTCGGTGCCGATCAGGGCACTGGGGTAGGCCAGGCCCAGCTGCACCTGCGAGGTCTCGGCCGGCACGTGGTGCACGCCCTGCGGCGCCACTTCCGGCGCCGGCACCGGCTTGCTGCCGCCCTGCCAGTTGCCGAAGGTGGCGCCGATGACGGGCTGCAGCTCCTCCCAGGTGGAGCCGCCGGCCAGCGCCAAGATGGAGCCTTCGGGCCCCACCCGCTCGGCGGTGTCGGCGCGCACGCCTTCCGGGGTCAGCGCCTCGAGGCCCTCCGGCGTGCCCAGGGAGGAGCGCCGGTGCGGGCTGGCCAGGAAGCGGGCCGTTAGCGCCTCGAAGAGCTTCTGCGTGGGAGCATCTTCCAGGGAGCGCAGCTCCTCCTGCGCCAGCTCCACGGCCGGGGCGAACTCGGCCTCCTCCAAGCGGGGCCTCATGACCAGGTCCGCTAAGAGCGGCAGCGCCTTGCCGGCGTCCGCCGCGAGGAAGCCCGCCGCCAGGGTGCTCGACTCGCGGCCGGCGCTGCCGCCGCGCCGCACGCCTAAGTCCTCGAAGGCGCCCGTGAGTTCTCGCGAGGATAGGTCGCCTGCGCCGCGCTGCAGCCACTCGTGCAACACGGTGGCGGCGCCCTCGTTGCCGATGGGGTCGGTGGCCGAACCGAACGGCATGAGTAGCGTCAGGCTGAGCGTGGGCAACCACGGCATGGGCTCGTATAGAACACGCAGTCCGTTCGGCAGTGTTACGTCGAACGGACTATCGGTAGGGTCGGGTCCGGATGGCATGCCGGCGAGTATAAGCGTCCCGGATTGCCTGGAATGTGCGTTGGTTCAGGTTCGGTTGGCGCCGCGCAGCTCCTGCAGCGCGTGTGTCAGGTCGCCGCTCCCCACCAGGCTGGTGCCCACCAGCACCGCGTCGGCCAGGCCGTGCAGCTCCGTCAGCTCGGCGCCGTGCCGGTAGCCGGACTCGGCCACGGCCACCCCCCCGAACCCCTCGTTGCGGGCGCGCTGGATGAGCCTCGGCGCGGTAGCCAGGTCGATCTTCAGGCTCCGCAGGTCGCGGTTGTTGACGCCCAGGAGCGTGGCGCCGGCGGCCAGCGCCGTGTCCAGTTCCGCGTCGTCATGCACCTCGACCAGGGCTTCCAGTCCGAGGGCCCGTGCGTACTCCAGGTAGGCGCCCGTGCGCTCGCCCAGCAGGGCCACGATCAGCAGTACGGCGCTGGCGCCCTTGGCGGCCGCCTCCACTATCTGCGCCGGGTGCACGGTGAACTCCTTGCGCAGCAGCGGCAGGGGCACGGCCTGCGCCACGTCCTGCAGGTGCTGGAGCTCGCCCCCGAAGTGGCGCGGTTCCGTCAGCACGCTGAGGGCAGCGGCCCCTCCTCGCTGGTAAGCCTGAGCCGCCTGCACCGGATCCACCTCGGCTATGGGGCCCTGCGACGGGCTGGCGCGCTTGACCTCGGCGATCACGGCCAACTGCATGTGCAGGCCGGCCGCCCGCGCCTCGGCTGCGGCGCTGCTGAGGGCGTCCTGGAAGCCGGGGCGCTGGGCCGTGGCCTGCCGCGCCTGCTCCACGGCCCACTCGTCCTGGGCAAGAGTCGAGGCCCCGTAGTCCGCGGCCCGTTCGCGGCCGATGCTGCCCAGCACGCCGGGTACGCCGGCCAGCTCCTCGGCCTTCAGCGGGGCCGGCGTGAGTTCCAATAGCTGGGCGGCGGCTTCTCCCGTGCGGGCGCCGGGTTCGGCGGCGTCAGTAGACATGGAACCCCCGCAGCCCGCTGGCCTCGCCCCACTGCACGTCTATGGAGTCCACTTCGGAGTGGGCGGTGCCGATCTTCATGCGCACCAGCAGCACCTCCAGGTCGGGCTTGTACCCCTCCGCCACTACCTCCACGCGGCCGTCCGACAGGTTCTCCACCGTGCCGGCCACCCCCAGGTCCGCGGCGTGGCTCCGCACGAACGCGCGGTAACCGACCCCCTGAACCTGCCCGGCGACGATGGCGGTTATGCGGATGCGTTCGTGATCGGCCTTTGATTCGGTCATCAACTGGCCATGCTACTTCAGTCCTGAAAAGGGCGCTGAGACCGTAGAGTTCTCATGCGTCCGTGGTACGCTTGCCGCCACGTGAAGCGCGTAGGGAACGGGGTTCCTGCCGCAAGCCGCCGCCCCGATGAACCCAGCACCATCCGTCTGTCAGGAACGGGCCCTAAGCGAACCTGAATGTCTCGCAGAGTCCTACTAACCTCCGCCCTCGTTGCCCTACTGCTCGGGACCATCTTCCTCGGTCCGGGCGTGCCCGTGGTGCGCGACGCCCTGCTGACGCGGGCACTGCGCATGGTGGAGGACGCCGGCTTCCAGGTCACCTACCAGCGCTCCGAGGGTAACGCCTGGCGCCGCGTGGAGCTGAGGGACGTGACCGTCACGGGCCAGGGCGCCGACGTGGACCTCCACAGGCTGGAGCTGCGCTACCACCTGCCCTCGCTGCTGGGCGGAGAGCTGCCGATCAGCGTGGCCGCCCAGGGCGTAACGGGTAACGTCGACTTGTCCGGCCTGGAAGCGCTGGTGGAGGACGCGGTGGACGACGGCGGCGGTGTGGGCTTACCCGTTAGGGTCGTGCTCCGCGAGGTGGACCTGCAGGACGTGCAGCTGTCGTCGGCCAACGCCCCGTTCGAGCTGCCGGACGCCACCCTCTCCGACCTGAGCGTGGTCCCTGACCAGGGCGCGCTGGTTCTCGGCGCCACCATCGCCACCCAACACGGCTCGGTGAGCGCCCGGGGTCGGCTGACAGTGCCCGGCTTCGAATTTACGGGCGAGGTCGTAGAAGGAGACGTCGGTGTGGCCCGCTCCTGGTGGGAGGGCGCCACGCACGGCACGTTCCGAGGGCCGTTCTCCTACCGGCGCGGGCAGCTGAACGCGGACCTGCGGATAAGCGACGCCCGGATAGATCAGGCGGGCGTGGCCGTGACGGACATCGGCGGCACCGCCGTCCTGCGCTACCCCGTCATCACGGCTTCACTGGCCGGGCGCAGCCTGGACGGCCCCGTCAGCGCCGAAGGCACCGTCAACATAGCCGCCAGGAACTACCGCGCCACGGGCAGGGCAACGCCCAGCCTGGGGGCGGCCGCCGGCCTGCTGGCCGACCTGGCGGACCTGGACGACACCGCGCTGGCCGCCTCGGGGCAGGCCAACGTGACGGCCGAGATCAGCGGCTGGCAGCAGCCCACCCTCCGAGTGGGCGTGACCGGTAGTGGCCAGCTGGCAGGGCTGCCGCTCCGCGACCTGGACGCCAGCCTGAACCTGCAGGTCAAGGGCCCACTACGCGCCAGCTTGGACGCGGCGGTAGCCGGCGGGAGCCTAACCGCCAGCATCGGCCCAAGCGCCCAGGGCGACCGCCTAGCCGTGCAGGGCACGGACCTAGACCTGAGCTCCCTCGAGGTGGCAGGGCTGGCGCTCGGGGGGGTGATCGAGGAGCTGCAGGGCGCGGTGGAACTGGGCGACTCCCCCGTCGGCACACTCGGCGCCAGGTGGTCGGGCCCTCTCGCCGGGTACGCCGCCACCGTGAACGTAGACGGGCGCTTGGATGCCGACGGGCTCCAGGCGTTCTTCGTTGCCGAGGCGGCCGCCTCCGGGGGTCCGAACAGTGGTCCGGATGGTGACTCGCTCGCCACGCCGCCCATCAGCGCCACCGGCGCCGTGGTCTATTCCGGCGAGCGGCTGGAGGCGGGCATATCCGTGGCCGACCTGGCCGTGCCGGTGCTGGAGCGGCCACTGCGCTTAGGCCTGACAGCGCAAGGCACCCTGGACGACCTCCGCCTGACAGCCACGGTGGAGAACGAGCGCCCGCTCCATATGGACGTTGGGGCACTGCAACCGGGCGGGGCGCTGGGGCTGAGCGACCGGATAGACGTGCGCGGCGCCGCGACCGGCAGGCTGGTGGACGGAGCCATCACCGGGGTGGAGGGACGCTTCGGGCCCGTGAACCTGCGGGGCCGGGTGGACCTCGAACCGCTGAACGC
>CAZPWN010000088.1:0-8660 GCA_964590475.1 uncultured bacterium
GGTGCTGCTGATACAGTGACCACATGCTCGAGCCCTCGCTCGACCTTTACGGGTCCACTTTCGATAGCGTCGACGGTATCTTGCGGGAGCTCCTCGCCAAGAGCCGGTCGCGCTATGCCCTCATCATCGACCGCAAGGGCTTCGTGCTCATGCACGCTCGCGCCCTGTGGGCGCCGCGTCCCCCCTCCCTCGACTCCTTCGCCACCCTGGTGGCCTCCAACTATGCAGCCAACCGCGCCATCGCCAACCTGTTCGGTGAGGAAGGCTTCAAGGAGACGGTGCAGCAGGGCGAGGCCGTGGGCACGTACCTAGAAGAACTGGGTTCCGAAGCGCTGCTCGTCACCGTGTTCGATTCCAGCGCCCAGCTGGGCCGCGTGAAGCTGGCCGCCAAGCAGGCTGCCGAGGCCATAAGGAAGCAACTCGAGGAGTCCACCGAGCCGGCTCCCCACGTCGACTTCGATGCCGAGTTCCAGGACGGGGCTAACGCGCTCCTGGACGGGCTCTTCGGGACGGGCAACAAATGAGCACCATCAACTTCTCCGCCCGCGAGATCAACTTCAAGATCGTCTACTACGGCCCCGGCCTGTCGGGCAAGACGACGAACCTCAAGAAGATCTACGACCAGGTGCCGGCAGAATCCAAGGGCGAGATGGTCTCGCTGGCCACCGAGGACGAGCGCACGCTCTTCTTCGACTTCCTGCCCCTCGACCTGGGCAAGGTCAACGGCTTCAAGACCCGCTTCCACCTCTACACGGTGCCGGGTCAGGTCTTCTACAACTCCTCCCGCAAGCTGATCCTCCGCGGGGTGGACGGCGTGGTGTTCGTGGCGGACTCCTCCATCTCGAGGCTGCGCGCCAACGCCGAGAGCCTGAGGAACCTGCGCGAGAACCTCACCGAGTACAACCTGCGCCTGGGCGACGTGCCTTTCGTCATCCAGGCCAACAAGCGCGACGTGGAAGACGCGGTCGACATGGAGATGCTGCAGGCCGTGCTGGACCCGCAGGGCAAGGTGCAGTTCTTCGAGGCCGTGGCCGCCAACTTCGACGGCGTCTTCGAGCCGCTACGCGCCGTGGCCACCATGGTCCTGGAGAAGCTCGCACAGAAGGCCTGAGCCCCGCCTGAACCAAGCGGCAGTCATTACAACGGAACCGTTTCAGAAGGGTGCTTCTACGCGTTAGGAGCGCCCTTTACAGCGTGATATGGTCGAACCGATGAGGCGCACGCCACTTTACGAAACCCATCTGGAGCTAGGCGCCCGCATGGTCGACTTCGCGGGTTACGACATGCCCCTCCACTACCAGGGCGGCATCAATCAGGAGCACCTCGCCGTGAGGCAGGACGTGGGCCTGTTCGACGTGAGTCACATGGGCGAGATCCGCGTGCTCGGCCCGCAGGCCACCGAGTTCCTGCAGTTCGCCACGCTCAACGACCCCGGCAAGCTCCGCCTGGGGAGGGGTCACTACAACATGCTGCCGAACGACCAGGGCGGCCTGATCGACGACCTCTTCGTCTACCGCGAGAAGGACGAGGAGTACATGGTCGTGGCCAACGCCGCCAACAGCGCGGCCGTGCTGCAGCACCTCAAGCGGCTGGCCAGCCAGTACGAGGTCCACGTGGTGGACGAGTCGGACAACTGGGCGCTGGTGGCGCTGCAGGGTCCGGGCGCGCCGCTGCTCCTCAGCCGGCTGGTGGAGGACGACCTCAGCGCCGTGAGGCGTAACGGCACCCTCGACGTGGAGATCTCGGGCGTGCCCGCGCGCCTGAGCCGCACCGGCTACACCGGGGAGGACGGCTTCGAGATCTTCTGCCACCCCAACGACGTGGTGGCCCTCTGGCAGTTGCTCGTCGGGGAGGGCGCCGTGCCCTGCGGGCTGGGAGCGCGCGACACGCTGCGTCTCGAGGCCGGCTTCCCGCTCTTCGGTCATGAGTTCGACGCCAACAGCAACCCCCTCTGCACGCCCTTCGGCTGGGTGGTGAAAGACAAGCCGTTCTACGGCCGGGACGCCATGTGGGGTACGGACTGCCAGCGCCGCCTCGTGGGCATCAGGCTCCTGGCTCGCGGCATCCCTCGCCCCGACTACAAGGTGCTGGCGGGCGACGAGGAGGTCGGCGTGGTCACGTCGGGCGTGCTCTCGCCCCTGACGCGCGACGCCATCGCCTTCGCCTGGGTGCGGTCCGACCTGGCCGAGGTCGGCCAGGAGCTGGCCGTAGAGATCCGCGGCCAGTCCGTCGCGGCGCAGGTGGTTGACCTCCCCTTCCACAAGGCATGATGCACGCATGACGCCTCAGCGAGGTCAGCGAGGCTCGAAGATGGATCCAAGCTAAGGAGAAGAGATGAACATCCCTCACGACGTACAGTTCGACGAGTCCCACGAGTGGGTCAGGCGCGAGAGCGACGACACCGTTACCGTCGGTATCAGCGACTACGCTCAGGACCAGCTGGGCGACGTGGTCTTCGTAGAACTGCCCGAGGCCGGCGCCAAGGTCAGCAAGGGCGATCAGGTGGCGGTCGTCGAATCCGTCAAGACGGCTTCGGACATCTACACCCCGGTCAGCGGCACCATCCTCGAGGTGAACGCCTCACTGGAGAACACCCCCGAGCAGATCAACGAGTCGCCGTACCACAGCGGGTGGATCTTCCGCCTCAAGATGAGCGACCCGGCGGAGCTCGACGGCCTGCTGGGCGGCGACGCCTACAAGGCGCTCACAGAAGGAGAGTAAGTGCACTACCTGCCGCACACGCCCGAGGACGTAGCTCGGGCGCTGGAACTGATAGGTGCGCCTTCGATAGACGCACTGTTCGAGGACATACCGGCCAAGCTCCGCGACCCCGAGTTCGACGTGGCACCGGGCCTCACGGAAGCGGAACTCCTCGCGCACCTGCGCGAGCTGGCCGCGCGTAACGACTCCCGCGGGGCCGACTTCCTGGGTGGCGGCGTGCGGCGGCACTTCATGCCGAGCGTCACCAGCCACCTGGCCATGCAGAGCGAGTTCGTCACCGCCTACACCCCCTACCAGCCCGAGGTGGCCCAGGGCATCTTGCAGGCCACCTTCGAATACCAGACGATGATGTCCGAACTGACCGGTCTACCTGTCAGCAACGCTTCCATGTACGACGGCGCCACCGCCGTGGCGGAAGCGGCGCTGCTGGCGGTGCGTCAGACGGGCCGAGATCAGGTGGTGGTCAGCCGCGGCGTCCACCCCGAGACACGCGAGGTGCTCCAGACCTACCTCGCGCCCCTCGGCATCGAGCTGAAGACGCAGGACCTGGAGCAGCTCACCACGCCCGTGCCGGAGGCCAGTGACCTGGGTGAGGCGGCCTGCGTCATAGCGCAGCAGCCCAACTACCTCGGGTACCTGGAGCCCATGCGTGAGCTCTCGGCTGCCGCGCACGGAGCCGGCGCGCTGTTCGTGGCCGCGGTCGACCCGCTCAGCCTGGCCGTACTAGCCTCGCCTGGCGATTACGACGCGGACGTGGCGGCCGGCGACGGCCAGACCGTGGGCAACCCCGCCAACTTCGGCGGTCCGTCCTTCGGTTTCATGGTGGTCAAGGAGAACCTGGTGCGGCAGTTCCCGGGCCGCGTGGTGGGTCAGACCACCGACGTGGACGGCAAGCGCGCGTTCGTGCTCACGCTGCAGGCGCGCGAGCAGCACATCAGGCGCTCCAAGGCCAAGTCGAACATCTGCTCGAACCACCAGCTCACCGCGCTGATGGCGGCCATCAACCTGGCTGCGCTGGGCCCGCAGGGCCTGCGCGAGCTGGCGGTCGGCTCCGTCCAGCGGGCACACGAGCTGGCCGGCGCCCTGGAGGGTGCGGGCTTCTCGCCGCTGACGGGCGCCAAGTTCTTCAACGAGTTCGTATTGCCCGTGGACATGGACCCTCACGCCCTGAGAACCGAACTGGCGCGCCACGGCGTGCAGGCCGGCGTGGCGGCCGGTGAAGAGTACGGTCTGGGCCACGCCATCGTGCTTGCCGCCACGGAAAGCACCACCGACGCCGACATCGGAAAGCTGATCGGTGCGCTCAACAGCGTGCTCGAGGGACGGAAGGAGGCCGCGCATGTCTGACGTTCCTAGCAAGGCCGGCGCGACCACCAAGCCGGGCCTGAACCAGGACTTCCCCCTCATCTTCGAGCGCTCCCGTCCCGGCCGGCGCGCCGCCCACCCTCCCAAGGTGAAGGACGTCGATCTGGCCGAGCTGCTGGGTGAGGAGAACCTGCGCCAGGAGCCGCCCAAGTTGCCCGAGGTGTCCGAACTCGATCTGGTGCGGCACTACACGCAGCTGGCGCACCGCCAGATGAGCATCGACTCCAACTTCTATCCGCTGGGCAGCTGCACCATGAAGTACAACCCCAAGGTCAACGAGGAGGCCGCCAAGCTCTTCCAGGACCTGCACCCCTACCAGTCGCCGGAGTCGGCGCAGGGGGCGCTGGAACTTCTTTACAACCTGCAGAACGACCTGGCCGCCATCACCGGCATGGACGGCGTGAGCCTCCAGCCCGCCGCCGGCGCCCACGCCGAACTGGCGGGCGTGCTGATGATCCGCGCCTACCACGAGTCGCGCGGTGAGGGCGAGCAGCGCCGCGTGGTGCTGGTGCCCGACGCCGCCCACGGCACCAACCCCGCCACGGCCGCCATGGCCGGCTACTCGGTGCGCGAAGTGCCCACCGGACCCGACGGCGAGGTGGACGTGGGGGCGTTCAAGGAAGCGCTCTCCCCCGACGTGGCCGCCGTCATGCTCACCAACCCCAACACCTTGGGCCTCTTCGAGCGCAGCATCCTGGAGATAGCGGACGCCGCCCACGAAGTCGGCGCGCAGCTGTACTACGACGGCGCCAACCTCAACGCCATCATGGGCCGCGCGCGGCCCGGCGACATGGGCTTCGACGTTGTGCACCTCAACCTGCACAAGACCTTCACCACGCCCCACGGCGGCGGCGGTCCCGGCACCGGCCCGGTCGGCGTCAAGTCGCACCTCCTGCCCTTCCTGCCCGCACCCGTGGTGGGCAAGCGCGGCGAGGGCGACGCGGCGGAGTTCTACCTGGACCACGACATAGCCCAGAGCATCGGGCGCATGCGCAGCTTCTACGGCAACTTCGGCAACCTCGTGCGGGCGTACACCTACATCCGTGCTCTGGGCCGAGAGGGCCTGCGCGACGTGAGCGGCTACGCCGTGATGGCTGCCAACTACATGCGCATGCGCTTCAAGGAGCTCGGCTTCACCGTGCCGTTCGACCGGACCAACATGCACGAGTTCGTGGCGCAGCCGCCTGAAGGACTGCGTACGCTCGACATCGCCAAGGCACAGCTGGACTACGGCATGCACCCGGCCACCGTCTACTTCCCGCTCGTGGTGAAGGAAGCCATGATGGTGGAGCCCACCGAGACGGAGTCTCTCGAGACGCTGGACCAGTACATGGACGCCCTGGCGGACGTACTGAGGCGCGCCGAGGAGGACGAGGAGTACCTGGCTAACGCGCCCTACACCACGCCCGTGCGGCGTCTGGACGAGGTAGGGGCGGCCCGCCGGCCGATCCTGCGGTATTCGTTCGAGGTGCAGGCCCAGGAGGCCGACTCCTAAGGGCGTCCGCAGGCCCCTGCACGTGAAGAGCGGCGCCCCTCGATCTGTTCCGAGGGGCGCCGCTTAACCGTTGGTTCGAGACGAGGTCTCAGCTACAGGGTTCTCAGCTAGAGAGGTCTCAGCTACAGCTGTCTTCCGGACCCTGCGGCGCCGGACGGCCGTCCGTGCGGAAGGAGTGTCCGCAGCCGCAGTTGCTGCTGGCGTTGGGGTTCTCCACGCTGAAGCCGCCGCCCATCATGCTCTCCACGTAGTCGAGCTGCGAGCCGCGAAGGAGCGGCCAGCTGCGCTGATCTACCACCAGGCGCACACCGCGGTCCTCGAACAGCATGTCGCCTTCCATGAAGCGGTCCTCGATGGACATGCCGTACTGGTAACCGCTACAGCCGCCGGAGCGGATGAACACGCGGATGGCGGCGTTCTCCTTGCCGCTGTTGGCGATCAGACCTGCGGCCTTCTCGGCGCCGGTGCTCGTGAAGCCGAGCTTCTCGGAGTCGGCGACCTGAGCTGCTTTGGCGAGGGCGTCCACGTGAGTTGCGTTCACCTGCTGCATGGCTCTACCTTATAGCACCTCGTGGACCTGCGCGGTAGCGCCGGAGGTTGCGGTGGCATATGCCTGCGTGCACGCGCTACCGCTACCTAAGAAGGACGGCACCCCGTACCTACCGGAGTGCCGTCCTTTTCGTGGCGGGGGCAGCAGGACTTGAACCCGCGACCTACGGTTTTGGAGACCGCCGCTCTACCAACTGAGCTATACCCCCACGTGAGGAGCCGCACTCCTCCGGGCTGGCCGGGTGCCGGAATGGGCTCCCCGACCGAAGATGAAGTATAGCAACCCGGCTTGGTGACCTGCAACGACCCGCTACCCGCGCGTGACGCCGAGCGTGCTCCCTGGCACCCACTAAGATCCGCACCCAGCACATGAAGTGGGGGATAAGCGAGCACATGCGCCGGAGCGGCCGCCAGCCACGAAGTGGTATCCTCAAGCCGTGAAGTTCGACAAGGCAACTACCGCTAGGCGCGGTGTTATCCAGTGGTCCCTCGTGTTGGCGGCCGCTGTCGGCATGGGTGCGTTGGCCCTCTGGCTCAACCCCGCGTGGGCGCAGACCGGCGGCTCCACGAACGAGGTCTGGCTCCTGCCCATCGACGGCGAGATCAACTCGGGCACCACCGCCTTCGTACGCACCCGCGTGCAGCAGGCCAACGACGAGCAGCCGCTCGCGCTGGTCCTCTACCTCGACACGCCAGGGGGCGCCGTCAGCGCCATGCAGGACATTGTGGGCATAATCCTGCACGAGGCGCGCGTGCCCACCATCGCGGTGGTGCAGAACGCCTTCAGCGCCGGTGCTCTCATCGCCATGAGCGCGCAGCACCTCGCCATGCTCCCCGGAGCCAGCATCGGCGCCGCGCTGCCCATCATGCAGACCCCCACGGGCGTGGCGCCGGTGGACGAGAAGTTCTCCTCCGCCCTCCGTGGTGAGTTCCGCAGCGTGGCCGAGGCCCGCGGGCGCAACGCGCGGGTGGCCGAGGGGATGGTGGACGAGCGCATCGAGATTCCGGGGCTCTCCACCAGCACGGAACTGGTAACGCTCACGTCGCGGCAGGCGGTGGAGCACGACATCGCCGACACGGAGGCCGCCAACTTGGAGGCCGCCCTGGCTGCGTTCGGGTACGGGGGCGCGCGCGTAACCCGGCTCGAGCCCGGATTGACGGAGCGACTCGCGGGGCTGCTGTCGCAGCCGCTCGTGGCCGCCCTCCTGCTCGTGGTCGGCATCGGCGGGCTGCTCATAGAGCTCTTCTCGCCTGGCTTCGGCATCCCCGGCGCCATCGGCATCGTGGCGTTGGGCGTGTTCGCCGCAGCCGCCTACTTCGCCAACCCGGCCGGCCTGCTCGACATCGGCATCCTCGTGGCGGGGGTGGTGATGCTGGCGCTCGAGGTGTTCGTCATCCCTGGCTTCGGCGTCGCCGGTGTGCTTGGCCTGGCGGCCATCCTCGTGGCGCTCATCCGCATCTTCGAGGAGGGCACCCTCTCGGTGGTCGGTTACGGCATCCTCTTCGGCGGCGTCTTACTTGGTGTGCTGCTCTGGATGCTGCCCAACAGTCAGATCGCCGCTGCGCTGCGCCTGTCGGACCGGCTCAGTTCCGGTGGCGGGTCGGCCGGCGCCATACCCCAGATAGACCGCATCGAACTCCTCGGCTCCACCGGCACGGCCCTCACCGACCTGCGCCCCGCGGGCGTGGCCCGGTTCGGTCAGGACCGCGTGGACGTCGTGAGCGAGGGCGACTACGTCGCCGTGGGCAGCAAACTGATAGTGCTGAGGGTGGAGGGTAGCCGGGTTACCGTACGGAAGGTCGAGCCCGAGGACGACGACCCGCCCTACGGTCCGAGCGGCACCGTCTCAGCCGCCACCAGCACCGATCCGACCAGCCCTGAAAGCCCCGTGAACGAAGCGGGATACGACCAAAACGCGGCCATCGATGGCCGCAAGGAGGCCTGACCAGATGGATATCACCCTGCTGATCTTGGCGGGAGCCGTATTACTTTTCTTCATCATCCTCTTCAACTTCATCCCCATCGGGCTCTGGATCTCGGCAGTTGCTGCAGGTGTGAAGGTGAGCCTCCCTTCGTTGGTGGCCATGCGCCTCAGGCGTGTGCCGCCCAATCAGATCATCCTGCCGCTCATCAAGGCGGACAAGGCGGGCATCGAGGTCAGCCAGAACGGCCTCGAGGCGCACTTCCTGGCTGGCGGTAACGTCGACCGGGTGGTCGACGCGCTCATCGCCGCCGACAAGGCGCGCATAGCCCTGCCGTTCGACCGCGCTGCGGCCATCGACCTGGCGGGCCGCGACGTGCTGGACGCCGTGAAGGTGTCGGTTAACCCCCGCGTAATCCAGACGCCCAACGTCAGCGCCGTGGCCAAGGACGGCATCGAGCTCATCGCCACCGCCCGCATCACCGTACGTGCCAACCTCGAGCGCCTGGTCGGTGGCGCCGGCGAAGAGACGATCATCGCCCGCGTTGGCGAGGGCGTGGTCTCCTCCATCGGTGGCACCGATTCCCACAAGGGCGTGCTGGAGAACC